>NZ_JAMYQN010000007.1:0-299275 GCF_040320905.1 Mesorhizobium sp. M0590 | reverse complement strand
CGCTGGAAATGTTGATGACCAGCGCGCCGCGGCCCTCGCGTGCGGACGCGGCAAGCGCACCGAACAGGGCTTTCGTCAGCCGGAACGCGCCGACGAGATTGACCGCGAGCGCCATTTCCAGCTCCTCGCACTCGGTATCGGCAAGGAGCGCCAGAGGGACAGGGCCGAGGCTCGACGCATTGTTGATCAGGACATCGAGCCCGCCGAGGCTGGCAGTGACCTGCAACGCGATCGGGTAGATGTCCTCCTTCTTGCCGACGTCGCCGACAATACCGTGCGCGCCCGTCTCGTCGGCGATGCGTTCGACATTCGCGGCGGTGCGGGCGACGAAGGCGACGCACGCATTCATCGCGGCAAGCTGCCGCACAAGCGCCAGTCCGAGGCCGGACGTGCCGCCCGTGACCGCCACGCGAAGTCCCTGAAGTTCGACATTCGTCTCCATTGCCAGTGCTCCTTTAATCCGTATGCCTCTTGGTACAAGTTCAAGTTAACTTGAAGTCAAGCGGGAATCGTGCTTTCGTTCATGCATGGATTCCATGCTGACCATCACCGACGTGGCGCGGCGCAGCGGCGTCGCATCATCGGCCCTGCGCTTCTACGAGGAGCGCGGGCTGATCGCGTCCGAGCGGGCCGGCTCGGGACACAGACGCTACCCGCGATCCGTGCTGCGCCGGATCGCCTTCATCGTCTTCGCGCAGCGCATTGGGCTGACGCTTGAGGAGATCGGCGGCGAGCTGGCCAAGTTGCCAGCCGATCGCGTGCCGTCGCGTCGGGATTGGTCGCGGTTATCGGGCCAGTGGACCAAGCGCATCGACCAGCGCATCGCCGAGTTGCAGCGCCTGAGGTCGGGGCTTACCGAGTGCATCGGTTGCGGCTGCCTGTCGATCGACCGGTGTAGCCTTGCGAACCCTGCCGATATGGCAGGACGCAAGGGGCCGGGGCCGAGGTATTGGCTGGGGTGAGTTGGCAGCCTGCCTGTCACTATTGCAGAACTCGGCAGCGCAAGACTTCGCCAAGTGCGAGACGCTGCGGCCCCGTAAGGTTCAGCGGCGGTATTGTTCGTCGCTGACTTTCTCCATCCGCTCGACGGCCTTGCAATCGAGTGATTCCTGAATAGCAATATGCGACATTGCCGTAGTTGGGGTCGCGCCATGCCAATACATCATGATGATCCAGGAGCAGGCGGGGCGCATCGAAGAAGCTCGTCGGATGGGCGGCGCAGCTTGTCGCGGCGCGGCCAACGTTCACCATCACGTCCTGGTTTAGAACGCAGTTCCGTAGTGATGTCGAGCGGATGGCCGCAGACATGGCCTCGCACCGCGCGGCCGGTGTCTCGGAACAGTAGATGCGCGTCACCCGATCCGGGCTTTGGGATTTTGCGACTAAACGGCAGCAACGAGGGTCATTGTTACGCGTTCGCCAAGCGGAAGAACGCGCCACTTTCCGACCTCAGCACCTCTAAGCGCGAACGTCTGGTGTGATGCCCGATGCGCGCGTTCGTAGGGCCATCTCGCTGTTACATCGCGGTGACAAAAGCACCGCGACGGTGGCGTCAACCGGTTACCAAGGATAGCAAATATCTCCGGCCTTCTGGGAGTGGCATGTCAGCGTCCCCAGAGGCTGCGTGGGCGTGTCGCCGGTTGGCTGTTAGCGCGGCGACTGGAACGCTCCACGCCTCGCAAGCGGGATAGCGAAATCTCGTGAAGGCAAGGTCGAGCTGCGTTTTCCGTTCTGTATCGGCGACGGGCGGCGACTGGGAGAGACGGATACCATGCACATGGGGCGTCTGGAAGTTGGCAGGACATGGACGCGGGGCGGCCCGCGTGCAGGCGCTTGGCTGAGCGGTGCAATGACCACGCAGCGTCACCTCGCAGCGATCATGGTTTGCGACGTGGTCGGCTATTCGCGCCTGACGGAGTGCGACGAGCGCGGCACGCTCGAGCGGCTGAAGATCTACCGCAAGGACCTCCTCGAACCGCTGGTCTCTGAGCACCGGGGTCGGATCGTCAAGCTCACCGGCGACGGCATGCTGTGTGAGTTCGCGAGCGTCGTCAACGCGGTGGCCTCGGCGATGGCGATCCAGCAGGCCCTGGCAGAACACGAGGCGGAGATGCCCGAGGAAGAGCGGATTCGCTTCCGCATCGGCATCAATCTCGGCGACGTGGTCTGCGAGGAGGACGGCGACCTCTACGGCGACGGGGTCAACATCGCCGCGCGCCTCGACAGCATCGCCGACCCCGGCACCGTGGTCGTCTCAGGCACCGCCTACGACCACCTTCAGGGCAAGCTCGACTGCGGCTTCACGCCGCTCGGCGACCTGCGCCTCAAGAACATCGAGCGGCCTGTGCGCGCCTACCGCGTCGAGACCGACGCCGGTGCCTCGGTGGCTGCATCGCCTCCGCTGCCCGCGAAACCCTCGATCGCGGTTCTGCCTTTTACCAACATGAGCGGCGATCCCGACCAGGAATACTTCGCCGACGGGCTGGTGGAGGACATCATCACGGGATTGAGCCGGGTGAACTCCTTCTTCGTGATCGCCCGCAACTCGTCCTTCACCTACAAGGGCCGGGCGGTAGACCTTCGCCAGGTCGGGCGCGAGCTGGGCGTCCGCTACGTGCTCGAAGGCAGCATCCGCAGAGCAGGATCGCGGGTGCGCATCAGTGGGCAGTTGGTGGACGCGATCAGCGGACACCATGTCTGGGCCGACCGCTTCGAGGGCGACGTGAGCGATATCTTCGACCTGCAGGACAAGGTGACCGAGAGCGTCGTCGGCGCTGTCGAACCGAGCATCCGGCTGCAGGAGATCAAGCAGGCGCGCATGAAGCCGACCGACTACATCGGTGCCTACGACCTCTACCTTCGTGCGCTGCCGCGCTTCTACAGCATGAGGCGCGAAGGCTTCGCCGACGTGCGCCGGCTCACCAACGAGGCGCTCAGCATCGACCCAGGCTTCACCCTAGCGAAGGCACTCGGTGCCTATATCCGCAGCCTGTCGGTGAGTCAGTGCTGGCACGAGCCCGACGATATCCGCGTCGCCGTGCGCATGGCTCGCGAGGTGCTGGCGGACGCGCGAGACGACCCGACAAGCTTGCGTTTCGCCGCGCAGGTGATCGCCTACAGCGCCAAGGATTACGAGACGGCGCTGGACACGATCGAACGGTCCCTGCTCCTTAACCCCAATTCGGCGCAGGGCCATACGGGCAGCGGCTGGGTGAACGCCCATTCCGGCCACCCCCTCGTCGCGATCGAGCACTTCCACAGGGCAATGCGGCTGAGTCCGGTCGACCCCGAGAAGGGCATCGCGCTCTCCGGCATCGGGATGAGCTACCTGATGCTCGAACGCTACGAGGAAGCGCTGGTTTGGGGAGAACGAGCGCTGCGCGAGATGCCGAATTACGGCTCCTCGCACCGGATGGTGATCATGGCGCTGGTCAAACTCAACCGGCTGGACGAAGCGCAGGCGGCGGCGCGGCGGCTGATGGAGGCGTTCCCGACCTACACGCTCACCCTGCAGAGACAGATCAACCCGTGGCGGGACAAGGTGTTCGCCGAGCGTTACGTCGAGGCGCTGGGCATCTCCGGCGTGCCGGAGTGATCGTCGCGTTTGCAAAGATGCCCTCTCCTGCGCGTCACGTCCGGCCAGGCGACGTCCCTTGATCCCGTGTCGCTTCTGGAAGGATAGTTCTCTGGCCGGCTTGTCCGAGGACTGAGCGCGTAGAGCAGCCGTGAACAGCCGGCGCGAAGGCCGACGGACGGTTCGGCAAGCAGGACTTCGCCTATCTACCTGATCGGGATGTCTATCGCTGCCCGTCCGGAGCGTTGCTGACCTACCACTACAGCAACGTCGAGAATGGCATGACGCTGCGTCGCTACTGGTCGACCGCAGCTTGCGCGGCCTGCCCGATCAAGCGGCAATGCACGCCGTCCAAGGAGCGCCGGATCACCCGATGGGAGCGCGAGCATGTCGTGGAGGAGATCCAGCGCCGGCTCGACGCCAATCCCGACGCCATGCGGACAAGGCGCGAGACGGTCGAGCATCCCTTCGGCACGATCAAGGCCCGCATGGGCGCCACCCACTTCCTGATGAAACGCCTCCACAACGTCCCTTGCCTGCCCATGTATGGCCATGGTTGTTCCAGCGCTTTCGCGGCGTCAGCTATCGTCTTGACTACCGTGGCGTTGCGATCAAGGTAGACGCCGGCATTGTTGTCGCTCTCCGCGTTGGGCGGCTCAACGCGAAGGCAGGGCCCGAGGTTGCATGAACGGGTACAGATTCCGACCGTGAAGAGCGTGCAGCGATGAACAGGCAATAGAACCTCGGCTGTCGGCGCCATTTGCAAGATAGTTGTGCATGTCGGTTGCAGCGACCGCGGCGTGGCCGAATGCTACGGCAAGCTGATTGATCTCGTCGACGACATCCCCGGCGGCACTATTGCAAGGTCCAGGGCTGACACTATGGCAGCAAAAGTCTCGCGACTAGAACGAGTGCTCAAGATAAAACCCGCCGCGCTCCGAAGCGCGACGGTTCGATCGAGCGTTGCACCAAGCACGGGGGCTTGGGGTCTGGTCGGGCTTTACCCCTGTGTCGCGGATCGTGAGAAACGATACGCGCGGTGCCAGTTTGCGTCTACCAACGCCAGTGGGACGAGTGTCCGTAGCCGGTTGGGGCGTGACGATCATCGCGAATGTCCGCTTCTTACACGCCGTTGACTTAGCCAGCCCAATGGCCCTTTCAAAATGCCTTTCAAACGCGCCGGCCCATATCCTTCCGACGTCGATCTTTGCCAGCGGATTTTCGACCAGATATGCAGCGACCAGCATATCGCCCGGTCATCCTTGGACGCCGAGCACCTAGCCCTGGAAATTTTGGTCGCCTTGCAGGAGGCTGACGCGGATGAGGCTGAGCTGCTTGAACTCGTCAGATCGAAACGGCGGGATACTCGTCATCTCAGAAATCCTGCAGTGAGGCATGGCGGAAGTCTTCTTCGCCCCTGAGAGGATGCTCCACGGGGACCATGATCCCCGGCCCGGCTTCACTGCGTGGTCGGCCCCTTTGGCAGATTCTTGGATGCTCGCTCACGCGTCCAGTCGGCCGTCTGGAACCTGCGCCAAACTGCCAGTTCTGGACAATGCCAAAGCACTCTCCTGTGGGGCATCGCGATCACCCTCTTGTTGCCCTGCTGGCCATATTCGTCCTCGGGCCCTCCTAATCGTTGCGACAGCAGGATTTGACCTGCGGGCGCCGGGTCGCTCCATCCTGGCTTGAGCTAAGCCGCCACTTCCGGCGTTTCTCCTCTCGATCGCGGAGTCGAGCAGCGACGAGCTGACCTGTCCTGATGACGACTGTCCCCTTTCTGCAGTTGACGGCGAGCGGCGCGGCATTGGGGAAGCGCCGGCCCGCGCTGGCATTAATCAAGCCGATGAGCAATCAGCTGGCGAGTTTGCGATAGTCATCAACATAGGGCTACCGAGCGGGAGCCATCGTCATTCCAGATGGCTTTCATCGCCGCCTGCGCCGCCGTGATCCGAGGACGGCAGCGAAATCTTCCTTATCCGCACAAAGGGCATATAGTGGTAGGAACAAGAATATGGTCGGTTTCCAAATCTCATAGCCGGGCAAAGGGAGTTGAATGATGTCCACGAACAGCAAAGGTTTTTCGCGTCGCTGGGTCCTCGGCGGCAGCGCTGTCGCCTTCGCGGCCGGTCCGTTGGGAATGCCGTTCGTGCGAACGGCACACGCGCAGGTGGCGACCTACAAGGCCGGCGTTATTACCTCGCTGTCGGGCGAGAACATCCTCGGCGGCAACCTGACCAAGCGCGGTTACGACCTGTGGGCGGAGGCCATCAATGCCAAGGGGGGCGTCGAGGTCGCCGGCGAGCGTTTCAAGGTCGACATGTTCTACGGTGACGACCAGAGCAACCCGGCGACCGGCGCCGACGCCGCCGAGCGCCTAATCGTGCAGAACGAGGTGGACGTGCTGTTCGGCCCCTACACCAGCGGCTCGACCATCGCCGTGCAGCCGATCTGCCAGAAGTATCAGGTGCCGATGATTTCCGGCTCCGCGGAATCGCCGAACGTCTGGAAGGCCAAGCCGGAATTCAACTTCGGCATCATCCCGGCCGTAGACACCACTGCCGGTAAGTCGCTGGCCGTGCTGGCGAAACTGTCCAACCCCACGGCCAAGACGATTGCGGTGATCGGGGTCAACGAGCCTTTCTCGAAGGAAACCGGCGAAGGTTTCCGCGACGGAGCCAAGGAGGCCGGGCTGGAAGTCGTCGCCTACGAATTGGTGCCCGCCTCGGGCGACCTAACCCCAGTTATCTCTAAGATCGCAGCGCTCAATCCCGACATCGTCGCCGTCGGCGGCCATGAGGAGCCGCTGATCAATGTCGTCAAGACCTCGAAGTCGCTAAACTTCCGGCCCAAGGCGCTGATAATGCACTACGGCGTCACCGACCCGGCCTTCGCCGAGGCGCTGGCCGCGGACGCCGACGGCACCTGCGGCGTCTCGGTGTGGCTGCCATCGGTTCCGTACAAGGACGACGTCTTCGGCACCGCAAGGGAGTTTGCCGAGATGGCGCAAAAGAAGTCCGGGCACGAGCCCGACTACACCGAAGCGGCCTGCGCGGCCAGCGGGCTCGTTTTCGGCGATGCCGTCAAGCGACTCGGCAAGAAGCCGGCACTAACGCCCGAAGACAGGGTGGCGCTGAAGGACGCGATCGCGGAGACAGACATCCAGACCTTCTATGGGCCGATCAAGTTCGAGAAGGAAGGCAACCACTACCATGACAACGTCCAACCGGTTCCGGTGCTGATCCAGATTCAGGGCGGCAAGACGGTGGCGGTGGGCCCGAAGGAGGCCGCGTCGGCAAACCTCACCTACCCGCTGCCGGCCTGGAAATAAGCGGCTTCGGACAGGGGGTGGGCAGCCTCATCGCCATCACCCTGTCTGGGGGAACGACGACGGTTGCGCGTGCTCAGAAATAACGGACCGTGCCTAGAGTGCGGCCGCCTTGCCGCGGCACCCCGCGTTTTTTTGGTTTGGCTGACTGACGGATGGTTCCCGCCTTGGATCTTTTCCTACAGACCTTGCTGAACGGCCTTCTGATCGGCGGCGTCATCGCCACCTTTACGATCGGATTCCAGCTCGCTTTCGGCGTGCTGCACGTCATCGATTTCGCTGTGGGCGGCTGGGTCGTACTGGGTGGCTATCTCGGGTACTACATGGCCGCCGGACTGGGCGTAGACGGATTCCTGGCGATCCCCGTGGCATTCGTGCTGTTCGGCGCCATTGGCTATCTGATTGGGCCGATCCTCTACAATGTCCGCAACAGCCGCACGGCGCGGCCGGAATTGATGGCGCTGGCACTGACCTTCGGCCTGTTCACGCTGCTACGCGGCGGCATGCTGACCGCGTGGGGCTTCAATACCCACAGCGTTCCGACGGCGTTGAGCGGCGAGAGCCTTGCCGTCGGGCCGGTGACGGTGCCGCTGATCCGCGTGGCGGCGGCGGTGTTCGCCATCGCCATCGCCGGCGGGCTGTTCCTGTTCCTCTACCGCACCCGCTATGGGTTGGCCATCCGAGCGACGGCCGAAAACCGGCAGAACGCTGCGCTGATGGGCGTCAACATTCGCCGCCTCAGCGCCAATGTGTACGGGCTCTACGCAGGCATCACCGCCATGGCCGGCGTGCTGATGGGTGCAATTTTTTCAGTCAATCCGGAGGTCGGCCTGCGCTATACGCTGTTCGCGTTCTTCGTGGCTGTGCTTGCCGGGTTGGGCTCCGTCGGCGGTGCCCTTGTCGCCGCCTTGCTGCTCGGCGTCATCGAAGCCTTCGTCGCGACCTATGTCGGGTCGAGCTATTCGCTGCTGGCGATCTTCGCCACGCTGTTCCTCGTCCTGCTCCTGTCCCCGAGCGGGATTCTGCGACACGGCCTGTGAGGCCGGACATGAAGCAACGCCGGACCGGCCTCCTCCTGCTGATTGGGGTGATCATTGTGCTGGCGCTCCTGCCGATGCTGGTCAACAACTATTGGCTGCGCATCGCCACCGGCGCGCTGATGTGGGCGGGGCTGGCCTGCTCCTGGAACATGCTCGGCGGCTATGCCGGCTACATCAATTTCGGCCATTCGGCTTTCTTCGGGCTCGGCGCCTATGTCACGGCGCTGCTGATGGGCGACAAACTCGCCTGGCCCTTCTTTGCCACCGTCCCGGCCGGTGTCGTGGTGACGGCGCTGTTTGCCATCATGATCGGCGCGCCGACACTTCGCCTGCGCGGCGCCTATTTCGCTATAGCCACCTGGGCCTTCGCCGAGGTGCTCATCCAGTTCACCTCGGTGATGGACTTCACCGGCGGCATTGGCGGAATTGGGCTGCCGCCCTTTCTCGACGAGCGCTTCTTCTACTTCGCCATGTTCGGCGCGGCTGCGCTGACCTACCTTATCACCTGGGCGCTGTTCGAGCGGTCGCGTTTCGGGCTGAAGGTCAAGGCGCTGCGCGACCACGAGCCGGCTGCCGAGGCAATCGGTATCAACACGTCGCTGGTCAAGCTGCAAACCTTCGTACTCAGCGCCGTCACCGCTTCGGTGTTCGGCGCGATCTTCGCCTACTGGGTCACCTTCATCAATCCGAAAAGCGTCTTCGGCGGCGACATCACCGACCAGATGGTGGTAATGGTGCTGCTGGGCGGGTTAGGCAGCCTGTGGGGGCCGGCACTGGGCGGTGTAGGGCTGTTCGTCGTCAACCGCGTGATCTGGATGTACTGGGGCGACACCGCTTTCTATATCGCCATATTGGGCGCGGCCATCGTGTTGGTGGTGCTGTTCATGCCGAACGGCATCGCCGGTCTGTTTTCGCGGCACGGGGCCAAGTCCGGCGCCGTGCTGGACAAGGCGGTCGGCAAGGTTGTCGGCGACGGCCAAGGAGGGCCCAATTGAGCGTGGTCGAGGGCAAAACGGCCGGGGCCGGCGACCCTATCCTCGTCGTGCGCGAACTCTACCGCCATTTCGGCGGCATCAAGGCTGTCAACGGTGTGTCTCTGGAGGTCGGTCGGCGCGAGATCGCCGGCCTGATTGGGCCCAACGGGTCCGGCAAGTCCACTCTGTTCAGCCTGGTGTCGGGCACGGTGGCGCCGGATCGTGGCCAGATCCGCTTCGACGGTCACGAAATTGGCGGCCGAAAGGCTCACGCGATCGCGCGGCTGGGGCTTGCGCGCACCTTCCAGATTCCGGCCATGTTCGACAATATGAGCGTCACCGAAAACCTGCTAGCGGCAGCGGCCGAGGGCCATTGGCAGGGCGCCCGTGATCGGGCAGCCGAAACGCTGGCGCTGCTCACGCTGGACCATGTCGCCGACAATCGCGCTTCGGACCTTTCGGGCGGCCAGCAGAAGCTGCTGGAGTTCGGGCGCGTCATCATGCGCCAGGCCACGCTCATTTTGCTCGACGAGGTGACGGCGGGCGTGCATCCCAACATCCGCAAGATCATCCTAGAGGCCATCGCGCGGCTGCGCGAACACGGCATCACCTTCCTGGTCATCGAGCACGACATGGAGATGGTACGCAACGTGTGCGATCGCATCATCGTCATGGATGCAGGGCGCGTCGTGGCCAGCGGCTCTTTTAACGACATCGTTCGCAATTCGGAAGTTATGCAGACCTATCTGGGGCGGCCGCAATGAGCACCACCCTCACCGCCGAAAACATCGTCACCGGCTACGGCAAGCAGGAGATCGTCCATGGCGTTTCGCTAAGCGCGGAGGCTGGTAAGATCACCTGCATCTTCGGACCGAACGGCTGTGGCAAGTCGACCCTGCTCAAGGCGATTGCCGGCGCGCTGCCGGTGTGGAGCGGCACGGCCAGCCTGGGCGATGCAACGCTCTCCAACCTTGCCGTCCATGAGGTGGTGCGCCAGGGGCTGGTGCTGATGCCGCAGGGCGGCGGTGTGTTTCCGCGCCTCACAGTGATGGAGAATTTGCGCATGGGGGGCTACGCCATCGCGGACAGCCGGCTAGTCGAACAGCGCATCGAGGCGGTGATCGAGCAATATCCTTCTTTGGCGCGGCGACGGCGAACCGCGGCCGGTTCGCTTTCTGGCGGCGAGCAGGCAATGCTTGGGCTGGGGCGAGCGCTGGTCTCGGAACCGCGCTTCATTCTGCTCGACGAGCCTTCCGCCGGATTATCGCCGGCCATGGTCATCGAGACGCTCGAGCGCATTGGCAGCCTCACCGCGCACGGCATCGGCATCGTGATGGTGGAGCAGAATATCCGTGAGGCGATGCCGATGGCAGACAAGCTTTACATCCTGGCGGCCGGCGAAAGGCGCTTCGAGGGAAAGCCTCAGGATGTGCGCGACGATCGGCAGATCATGGATATCTATATGGGTGGAGCGTGAGAGGGCATTTGCAGTTCTGCTCTTGCGGTCCCAATCCTAATCATTCAGCTCGTTTACTAGAGATTACTTATAGACGCCCGGACGCAAGGGGCAGCGAGGTAGCCGCTCTGCGCGCCAATGCTCGAGCCGACTTCTCGCACCTCGAAACCATCGCAAAACCTGAAACCACCAACGTCCTGTCTTTTTCCTTTTGCATGCCGACGTTCGACGATCCCAGCGTCCGTGGCTTGCCAGTCTGGTCAGCGACGCCGGGCGAAATCATCGTGAAAAAGTGCTAGCTAGTTCCCGTCCATCAACGGCAAACGGTTGATTCTGTTGAATGAACCGCGGCTTTGCGCGAGCAAGGCCCGGCGGTTTCAGGTATCTTGGATCATGCGACTGACTCCAAAGCCCTGCCACCGCCGGAGCCGACAATGCGCCAAGAACGCACCGTCCAAGCCAGCATATTCGATCTTTTCGCCACGCACGAGATCGGTCGCGAGTTGAAGGCGATGTCGCAATGGCTGGATGAGCATCGCGACCTGCTTGGCTTCGTGGCGCGCGATTTGGTGCGGGTCGACGTCAAGGCCACCGGAAGCTCGCAGACCAGGTGATCATCAAGGGGCTTCGCGGTATTTTGTTTCCGTCGCTGCGTCATGCCGGCGGGACGAATCTGGTGATCTTTCCAGCCAATCTTGTCGAAGGCGATGTGGTTGAAGTCCATGATCCCGATCACCGATTGCCACGCGATCGGTCATCCTGGACGTGAGATTGCCGAGAGTCGAAGAGACCTGTCTGCTCATGGCATCTCGCCTTCAGCGACGATGTCCACCTCATCATCACGCTCCCCGCTCGTCTGGCCAACCGGAATATCGCCGGCGAGCAGCTTGTCCTTGGACAGCAGGCCAGCGTCCTCGAGTGCCTCGAAATCCGGCAGGTCGCGCAACGTGTCAAAGCCGAAGTGGGTCAGGAACTTATTGTGACACCAATTAGTCAGGAGACGCCGAGCTGGCGTGTCTTTGAACATTTGCGACGCATCTTGTCCTGGTAATGCACGAGTTTGTTGCCTGCTCGCACAAAGTGCTCGAAACCGGTAAGGTCCTGGGTTAGAAGAGCTGGCAGGATGCCCCTTATGAAAAACCCGACGATGGACGATACCGACGATGGGCGCCCGAATGGCGGACGCAGCGCTCTGTTCACGCCGCCCGGCGATGCGTCCGGCGCGGAGCGGGTTTCGCGCCGGCGCAAGGCGCTGCTGTCGTCCTCGATGGTCGGCTCGACCAATCGCGGCCGTGTGCTGCAGGCCCTGTTCGATCTTGGGCCGACGAGCAGGGCTGAACTGGCCCGCCTGGCCGGGGTCAACCGCACCACCATTTCCGGAATCGTGCAGCCGCTGATCGACGATCAGGTGCTGGTCGAGAGCGACCCGGTTCCTCCCAGTCCGGGCGGCGGCAAGCCGGCCCGGCCGCTGTGGTTCTCGCCCAATGCCCGTCCGATCTGCGGTGTGCTGCTGATGCCGGATGCCGTGCATGCCTGCGTGGCGACGCTCGACGGCAAGATCGAATCGGAACGCAAGATGGCCCTGCCGGACGGCAGGGGGCCGGTCCGGCCAATCATCGAGTCGATCGCTGAATGCGTCGGCGACACTCTCTCCAGGGCGCGGCGCATGCCTCTCGGGATCGGTGTTGGCGTCGGCGGCATGGTTGACACCGATCGCGGGTCGATCGTCGCTGTCAATCTCGCGCCGGCGCTCGACCGCTACCCGCTCGCCGACGATCTCGGGCGACGCTTCGGCCTGCCGGTCAAGCTCGACCATCATCCGCGCGCCTTGCTGGTCGGCGACCGCTGGTTCGGCGCCGGGCGCGGCGTCAGGCAATTCGCGGTCGTCTACACGGGCGAGGTGCTGGGCGGCGCACTCTATTTCGACGGGCACCTCTATCGTGGCACGGCAGGCGCAGGCGGCGAACTCGGACACACTTTCGTGCAGCTCGACGGCGAGCCCTGCCGCTGTGGCAGGCGCGGCTGCTGGGACACCATTGCCACCTTGAGCTGGCTCCGGCGGGAGGCCGCCCGCACGGCTCTGCCAGAGCCAGACCTGATCGACTCGGCCCGCCTCGTCGACATGGCGGCGCGGCGGCTGCCGGGAGCGGCTGAGCTGCTCGACCGCTATGCCCGCAACGTCGCCGTCGGCATCGCCAATCTGCAGCAGACGGTGGCGCCCAACATTTTCATCATGCATGGCGATGTCGTGCTCGGCGGCGATTGCCTGCTCGGCGCAATCGCGGAGCATGTCCGCGCCATGGTTCCGTCACGACCCGGCGGCGCGATCGAATTCATTGCCGGCGATGCAGGTGACCGGGCCGCCCTCCTAGGCGCAGCCGGTCTGGTGATTTCCGAGCTGCTGCAGCTTCCGATCTAGGTATTCCGACACCCAACTATCCAGCGAGCCCCGGATAGCTTTGGAACCAGGGCTGCATACGTTCGAACTGAGCCGCCATCGCCAGAACGGTTTCGTCGGCGTGCCGCCGCCCGATGATCTGCAGGCCGACCGGCAGGCCCTGCGCCGTCAGGCCGGCCGGAACCGAAATCGCCGGATGGCCGGTATAGTTGATCGGATAGGTCATGCACCAGCCGATCAGCGGATCGACCGCCTCGCCATTGATCGATGTCGGCCCGATCGTGTTGCCGTCGGGGGCATTCTTGACGGGCGGAACGGCCAGCGTCGGCGAGACGATCAGGTCATGGGCTTCGAATACATCCTCGAGGCCGTCAAGGACGCCGGTGCGCAAAAGATCGTCGAGCGCATGGTCGACGGCGGACACCTTGTAGGCGCCCTCCAGCATGGCGAGGAACTGCGGGGTGAGCACCTTGGCGTGCTTGCCCATTAGGTCGATGCCCTCCTGTTTCCAGTACACGGCGATGGCAGCATAGTGGATCGAGATCGTGCGCACCCAAAGCGCCGCCAGTTCCTTGTGATCGGCCCTGAAATCGAGCTCGACCTCATCAACCTCAATGCCATGTGCTCGCACGACATCGACGGCCCGGGCAACGACGGTGGCGACCCCGGCTTCGACCGGAAAATTGCCCAGTCGCGGGCTGTAGGCCACGCGCAGTTTCGGCGTCCGCCCGGCAACGGCGCCGACATAGTCAACGCCGTGATCCGGCAGGCAGAACGGGTCGCGGTTGTGAGGCCCGGCCATGATCTTGGTCATCAGCGCGGCGTCCGCAACGGTGCGGGTCAGCGGTCCGATATGGACCAGAGGATGTCCCCACAAGAAGGCGTCGGGGCGAGTCACCGAAGGAATGCGGCCGAAAGAGGGCTTGAAGCCGACGGTGCCGCTGAACGAGGCGGGGATGCGGACCGAACCGCCGCCGTCCGTGCCTTGCGCCAGGGCCGCCATGCCGTCGGCGACCGCTGCCGCACTGCCGCCGGACGAGCCGCCGGAATTGTAGCCGATCGCGAAGGGCGTGCTGGTCGGCCCGAAGCGCAGATTGTCGGTGATACCTTTATGGCCGAACTCCGGCGTGTTGGTCTTGCCGAGCACGATGGCGCCTGCGTCGAGCAGGCGCTCGACCGCCACAGCACTTGTTTTGGGCACCCGGTCGTGCACCGCCCACGACCCCATCGAGGTCGGCACGCCGGCCATATCGTCGAGGTCCTTGATGCCGACTGGGACGCCATGCAGCGGTCCAAGCGGACCGCCTGCCATCACGGCCTTTTCGGCGGCCCGCGCAGCTTCCATCGCCTGGTCGCCGAGAACCAGCGTATAGGCGTTGACCACCGGGTTGCGCGCCTCAATGCGGCGCAGATAAGCCTCGGTTACTTCAACCGGCGACAGGTCGCGGCGCCGGATGCGCTGGGCCAGTTCCGTGGCCGGCAGGAAACAGATCTGGTCGTCTGCAGAAGTCATAAGCCGTTCCACCTTGTTGGGTGCTATTTGATGAACACTGGATTTGCCGCGCCGCCGGTGCCCTTGCTCACTTTGACCGGACTGGCGCAGTAGAAGCCTTCGTAGCGGCGGTCCGAGGCACAGTCGGCGGCCAGCAGGTCGAGCGATGCCATTTCGGTGAACGCCACGCCCAGATTGCGCATCAGCGCGGCGTGCAGCACCAGCATCAACCCGGTCTCGGGCTCGTAGGTTGTCTCGTTGGCCAGTGTGTCGGTAACCAGACAGGGGATCTGCATCTCGTCGAACCAGCGCACGAGGTCGAGGCTGAAGGTCAGTCCGGGTTCCCAATATCCATCGCCGACGCGCTGGCTTCCCGCCGCCAGTGCGCCGACCCAGCCGGTGCGAACGAGAAGGATGCTGCGCGGCAGTATATCGACCGCTTGGGCCCGGGCGCATTCCATGAGGTCGCGATGCGTGAATGTTTCAGCGCGCTCAAGGGCCGGTTTGCCGCGGAACCGGGCGATGTCGAGCAGCACGCCGCGTCCGACGATCCCGCGCTCCGCGATCGGCATGATGCTGGCCTTGGTCATGCCGCCATTGGTACTGCTTGCCGCGAAGCCGTTCCAAAGCGTGTCGTCGAACCACATGTGGCCGAGCGCGTCGCAATGCGTGCCGGCCTGTGCGAAGCTGGTGATATAGTCGTCTGCGAATTCGAGGCCGCCGGCAAGCGGTTGCCAGTGACCGTTCTCGAAGCCGGCCTTGTCGGCGACCATGAAATGCTTCGCCGGCCAGCGGCCGGGAAAGACGGCATCGCCCTCAGAAGTCCCGACCGGCACGCCGAGGGTGAAGGTGCGGCCGTCCCGCACCGACGCCAGGCCGCGCTTGACCTCGTCGGCGGTCAGATAGTTGAGCGCTCCGATCTCGTCGTCGGCACCCCAATGCCCCCAGCGGCTCGGCGCATTGCCCAGCAGCCGGCGCAGCGTCATCGTTTCAGCCGCGCTCATGCTTCCGCCTGCGCGGTCGCCGGCTGCCTGGCGCCGGTGATATAAGCGACGACGTCCTCCATGTTGGTGCCGGAACTTGCGAGATCGGCGACCTTGCGGCCCCTGCGCATCACCACCACGCGGTTGCACACCTGCCAGAGATGATCGAGATTGTGGGTGACCATGACGATCGTCAGCCCCTGGGCGCCGAGTCGTTTGATGAGGTCGAGCACCTCACGGGATTCGCGTACGCCGAGCGCCGCGGTGGGCTCGTCGAGCAGCAGCAGCTTGTGGCCCCAAAAGGCACCGCGCGCGATCGCCACCAATTGGCGCTGGCCGCCGGACATGCGATCCACCGGTTTGCTGCGCACCCCGGGGATCTCGATGTGCAGTTCCTCGAGGCCGCGCATCGCGATGTCGCCCATCGATTTGCGGCGGATCCAGCGCAGCAGCGCCGGGCCGCGGCCAAGCGCAATCTCGCGGCCGAGAAAGAAGTTTTCGGCGGCAGTGAACGTGCCGATCAGCGACAGGTCCTGATAGACCGTCTCGATGCCGAGGCGTTGCGCTTCGGACGGCGGCGACAACTTTTGCGGCCGCCCTTCGAGGATCACGTCGCCGGAAGTTGGGTCATGCGCGCCGGCCAGGATTTTGATCAGCGTCGACTTGCCGGCACCATTGTCGCCAACGAGGCCGAGTATGTCGCCCCTGGCGATGTCCAGCGAAACGTCATCGAGTGCCTGGATGCCGCCGAAGCTGCGGCAGATCCGGCGCAGGCTGAGCAGCATCTTCTGCGCCATGGCCTATCCCCTCGCATAGCGGCGGCCAATACCGCCGAGCGCTACGGCGACGACGAGAAGGCAGCCGGTGAACAGGAACTGCGTGAAGATCGGCGCGCCTATCATGGCCAGCCCATTGTTGCCGACGGCGACCGTCAGCACGCCGATCAAGGTGCCGAGGATATGGAACTGACCCTCTCGCAGCGCCGCCGAACCGAGGAAGGCGGCCGAAAACGACGTCAGCATGAAGCTGTCACCCGCCGTCACCTGGCCGGAGCCGAGATTGGAGGCCATCAGCACGCCACCGATAGCAGCACAGGTGCTGGCGATGGCGAAGGCAACGATGCGGCTGCGATCGACGGCGACGCCGGCGCGGCGCGCTGATTCCGGGCTGACCCCGATGGCCTTGATGTGTTGGCCCTGCACTGTTCGGTTGAGGATCACCCACAGCAGCGCAAGCACGACGGCCATGATGATGACGAGGTGCGGCACTCCGGCAATCCGGCCGATCGCGATATTGGTGAATTCGCGCGACTGGGTGAGCTGCAGCGGAATTCCGCCCGAATAGGCGTAGTTCAGCCCGACGACGATGGTGCCCGTGCCAAGCGTGGCAATGAAGGCGTTCACCCCGATCTTCGAAACGACAATGCCGTTGACAATGCCGATGACCGTTCCGAGACCGACGACAAGGAAGATGGCGGGTAGGATCGGCAAGCCACTGCTGCTCAACAGCCCGACCACGAGAAGCCCGCAGAAACTCGCGACATAGCCGATACTGAGGTCGAAATCACCGGCGACGAGGGGCACGGTGAGGCCGGCCGCGACAATGGTGCCGATCGCCATGTCGTTTACGATGTTGCGAAAATTGCCGATGGTTGCGAAGGTCCCCGGCTCCAGCACCGAGAAGATCCCCAGCATCGACGCCAGCACGATGATGGTGCCGTAGGTTCCAAGCAGGCGCATGAGCAACGCGCGCCGCTGTCGGGCATTGGGCGAGGCATAGCCGGTCTGCGTTGACGGCAGGACGCGGGGCGGCTCTGCCGGAGCGTGGGTTTCGGGCAGGGAATGATCAGCGGACATGGCGGCTCTCATGACAGCACTCCGGCCCGGCCAGGCAAGTCCGGCCCAGACCCACAATCAGGAGAGCTTACTGCGGATTGTCCTTGATGAACTTGTCGACGTTCTCTTTGGTAACGAGCGTATAGCCTGGCACGAAGGATTTGGGCTTCCACTGGTCGCCAGCTGCCAGGATGTCGGGAATCTGATCGACTAGCATTTTGCCTGCCGAAGTCAGATCGACACCGAGCGTGGCGGTCATCGTCCCGTCCTTGACAGCCTGGACAGCGGGCGCCGTGGCGTTGAACGAATAGACCTTCACGTCGCTGCGGCCGTTCTGCTTCAGCGCCGCGATCGCGCCCATAGCGTTGTCGTCATAGCAGTTGAAGATGGCGAACGGCCCCTTGGCGTTGGCATTGGCTGCAAGCCAGGCGCTGGTCGCGGCCTGCGACGATTCGGCAGCACCTGGGATGCTGATCTCGTGCGAGGTCACCTTGAGCCCCGGATTTGCCTTGACCGCCGCATCGAAGGCGTCGGCTCGTTCGCGGCACGGAATGCCGGGATGGTAGGTGAGGTCGAGTACAGTTCCGGACTTGCCGATGTCCTTCAGCATCAAGTCGATCAGCGGTTGCGCAGCACCGGTACTTGCAGATAGCGCGATCCCGTCTGCCATGCCGCCGCCGGCCGAAAGCACGGGGATCTTTGCGTCCGCCGCCGCCTGGAGCCCGGCCGCCAGGCCCGTCGAATCGAAGACCGTGACGATGATGGCGTCCACCTTCTTGGTTGCCAGCTGCTTGATGCTGGTGATCGCTTGCGAAGGATCGCCATTGGCATTGAGCGTTTCCACCGACCAGCCCTTAGACTTGGCTTCCTGGCTCATCGTGTCGACCATCTGGTTTGTGTCGACGTCGGATGTCGAGAAGGTGACGATGCCGATCGTCAGCTTGTCATTCGTGGCGAGGGCGGTCGACGTGAAGGATGCTGCGACGAGCGCTGCGGTCGAGAGTTTCTGAAAGCGGTTCACTGTGCGTATCCCCTGTTGACCGAGTGTTCCGGCTCACCTCCAGACCGCGCAGCAGCCCAGCTTCGGCGCCATCTACAGGTCGTCACAGTCAGTCTGTTTGTTCGTGCGAGCCACGTACTAACTATAGGCACAGGCTCTTATGCCGCGCAACGGCTAATTTCAACCGGCTTTGGTCACTCGAGGTTCAATCGCTGTGGGGCTCTTGGGGCAAGCGCGCAGCTAGGCCGCCTTCTTGATCTCCGCGACCTGAACGCCCAGTCGGAACGCCTGACCGTCTGCGAACGAACGCGCGTAGCTCTCAGATGTAAAAGGGACCGTGGTGGTGGTGCCGTTGACCGTCACGCGAACCGACCACTCTTTGTCCCTAATGATTTCAACGGCATGTTGCTCATGCGCAGCCATGCATTCCTCCCAGAATCTTCCGTTGAGGATGGGAGGATAGCGTCGTAAAACTGGTTTGCATGCAAATAATCCGACACCGCAACGTCGAAATGTCGAAACACGCACAGCTAGGCTTAAGTCGATGGCCTCGCCTTGAGCCGTTCGAGGTGTTCCTTGGCGAGGTTGAAAAGTGCGGTGGCAGTCTCTTCAGCCTCCGCCCGGAAGCGGACATCGCGGGTGACAATGCTGGAGGTCATGTTCGCGCCAACTGCGGATGCTTGAAGCGACCGCTCCGTCGGCTCAAAGAACGTTCCGCTCCGCCGGGTTTCGCTCTATCAACTCCGCCACAAGGCGTTGAAGCCGCCAGAGGCTGCTGTCATGTATGCCTTTGGCTTCGAGGTGAGAAACCGTGTTGAACAGGTATTCGGCCCCGCTTCCCCAATGACCGCAGGCCAGGGCCAGGACATCGGCAACGGCTTCAAGCGACTGACGACCGGCATAGAGAGGTGACGCGCGGTTCATCACAAAGGCCAAGGCCGAGATAGGCCCGGAAGCGGTCGCCACCGTGATCCACCGGGGCATGCTGTTGGCCGGCTTGTAGGTGAATTCGCGTCGAAAGAGTTTGCCGAATTGGCGTTCGAGGTTGTCCTTTGGCAGGTCGTACAGGACGCCGCTGCATTGCCCCCCACGATCGAGGGCCATCATAAGGCCTGGCTGCTCCGGCGTGCCCCGAAAACGGGTCATGCGAAAGCAGAAAGCGCGATGCCACCCACGAGCGAGGCCTACCTGCTCACCGATATGCTCGATCTCCGGCTTCCAGATCAAGGAGCCGTAGGCGAACAGGCGGGTCGGTGCTTTCGGGGCCGGATGAGTTCGGATCATTTGCTCGACCCAGCTGTCGTAGTCGGCATCGGTGTGTAGCTCGGCACCTGGCGTCAAACCCTGGTCCTGAACGACCTTGTGGACCCGCGCGACGTGGTCCGCGGTCAAGGTCAGCTTTCTCATTTGGCTCGACATCCCGTGCTCCATCGGATCAGGATCGCGTATCCTTGGCAGATACTACGGGCGTTGCAAGATACGAACCGATGCACGGCGTGAATGAGTCTTTGCCCCTTCACCGATGACAGCAAAGCGCCCCGCATATTCGCCCTCGAACGATTCCATGTGGTTTCGGCAATCTAGGTTTGGGAGACGCTTTTCTACTCACTGTGAAACCCTGACCAACAGCTTGCCGAAATTGCGGCCCTTGAGAAGACCGATGAAGGCCATCGGCGCATTCGCGAGTCCCTCGACAATGTCCTCACGATATTTGACCTTCCCCGCTTGGAGCCAGGCCGAAACGTCCCTGCGGAAGTCGTCGATCTGCGCGCCGAAATCAGAAACGATAAAGCCTTGGACCGTCAATCGCTTCGTCAGCACTGCTCTCATGAACGCAACCAGACGGTCTGGACCAGCCGGAGGTCCTACATCACTGTAATGGGCAACCAAGCCACAGACGGGGATGCGGGCAAAATCATTGAGAAGCGGAAACACGGCATTCCAAACATGCCCGCCAACGTTCTCGAAATAGATATCGATGCCGTCCGGGCAGGCGGAGCGCAACTGCTCCGCGAGGTCGGCAGCATGATGGTCCAGCGCGGCGTCAAAGCCGAGTTCTTCCCTGACATAGCGGCATTTCTCAGCGCCGCCGGCAACGCCAACCACCCGGCAGCCGTGCAATTTCCCGATCTGGCCGACCAATGAGCCGACCAACCCGCTGGCCGCTGCAACCACAAGTGTTTCGCCCTGTTTCGGCCGGCCGATATTGAGCATTCCGGTATACGCTGTCTGGCCTGGCATTCCGAGGACGCCGAGGGCCGTCGAAATGGACCCAACATCCAGGTCAACCTTCCGCAATCCCGTGCCGCTTGAGACAGTGAATGTTTCCCAGAAAGGGGAGAACGCGCGCTGCACGAGATGCCGAACTACGGCTCCTCGCACCGGGTGGTGATCATGGCGCTGGTCAAACTCAACCGGCTGGACGAAGCGCAGGCGGCGGCGCGGCGGCTGATGGAGGCGTTCCCGACCTACACGCTCACCCTGCAGAGACAGATCAACCCGTGGCGGGACAAGGTGTTCGCCGAGCGTTACGTCGAGGCGCTGGGCATCTCCGGCGTGCCGGAGTGATCGTCGCGTTTGCAAAGATGCCCTCTCCTGCGCGTCACGTCCGGCCAGGCGACGTCCCTTGATCCCGTGTCGCTTCTGGAAGGATAGTTCTCTGGCCGGCTTGTCCGAGGACTGAGCGAGTAGAGCAGCCGTGAACAGCCGGCGAGCTCTCTGTTGGGTTCGCGTCGAACTTCCGGTTTCCACCCGAGTCAGTCCTTCGATTAAATTCTCCCGGCAATTTTACAGTTGAGCCTGCATTGCCTTGGGTGCGCCAATAGCTGCCGTCGGACCGTCTGCAAAAGTGTAAACGCGTATCGGCGGTAGCTAGCTCAGCGTCGCCAACAGGCGCGCGGCAGCCTTCAAATCTTCCGTACTCGCGCCTTCTACGAAATGCTCCGCAACCGATTGCAAGAGCTCGCGAGCGCCGTCGATCTCCCCTCGCCCAGCCATCAACGTTGCCATATCAATTGCGGTTCGCAGCTCCCATGCCCGCGCGCCCTGACTCCGGCTCAACTCCAGTGCCTGCATTAGGTATGCGCCGACCTCGTCGCGATTGGGTTCCGACAGTTGTTGGAGAAGAAGGCCTCCCTTCATCCGCAGCAACTCCGGAAGGTACAATTGGTCACCGTTCTTTTCGACTTGACCAACTGAATCACCGATCAGCGCGACTGCTTCGTCGACCTGACCGATCGCGGATAGTCCTCTAACCAGCGAGAGGTTGAGCTCGGTCGTGAGCAATTCGTAAGGTGCTGCGTGGAGCTTTTGGAGAGAACTCTGGAGGCCCCCGACCCCACCTGTCGCATCCCCGTGCCGGATTGCGACTTCGCTTTTGAATCCCCGACCGACCAGCAGGTAAGGGGCCATGGAATGGGACTCGGCGCGGGAAATGAGCATGTCTATGTATGCCTCAGCACTCTCCAGTTCGCCTGCCCACAGGAATACCGATATTCCCCAGATCAAGGCTATCGCCAGCGTCAGCGAATGATCCATGGCGGCGGCCTCTTCGACGGCCTGCCGGGCGCGTTCCATGGCTTGATCCGGATGGCCTTGCAGCCAAAGGTTCCTGGCCAGAATAGCCTTGGCCAGGATTTTGCCTTCGAAACCGAGATAGATCGTCGTGGTTCGCTGAGCGCGCGGTCCGCGATCCAGCGCCGCCTCAAGCTCCGCGCGGGCTTCGGCCAGGTCACCACGAAGGTGAAGCGATATCCCCAGAATGGTATGCGCCAACGCAATCGCGACCGGATCCTCCAGGGTCGCGGCTATGGCTGAACAGCGTTTTGCAAACTGGAGGGCGGTCACGAAATTGCCTGTCCGCAGGTGGAACATGTTGAGCGGACCCAGCAGGCGCACTTGATCCAACGTATCACCGCGTTCTTCGGCAATCGCCAGGCTTTTCTCCAGGGCGACGCGCGCCGCATCACGCCCTCCCCGCATGAACATCAGGGACACACCCAAGGCTGCCTGGAGATGCATCTCGTCAAGTCCGCCAAGAGCGGCATCGTCGAGAGCGAATATCGCGCATTCTGACCAGCGATGACACTCCGGCAACAAGGACATCGCCAGGAAAACAGGCGCGGCAGCAGTGGCAAGTCCGATGCCGATATCGGCGTTTCCGCCCTCGCCGAAGCACCATTCCAGAGCGGCCCGCACATTGTTGATGGCGGCGAAGTGAGGAGCCCGCTCTTCGCCGGTCGCCAGACCTGGCCACTCGATACCTGTTTGCTCAAGCCATCTTCGATAGTAGGCGGCGTGGCGCACCGCCAGATCGGCGGCCTCGGAGTCATCTATGCTGATATCGAGGACATAGGCGCGCGTGGTATCCAGGAGCCGATAGCGCATCATCGCTCCGAGCGGGCGCGTCGCTATGATCGACTTGGCAACAAGACTATCCATGGCATTAAGAACGGTCGACCTGTCGAGGGCAGCGCTTGTGACGACTTCCAAGACCGCATCGAGCGTGAAATGACCAAGGAATACAGCGAGCCTGCGAAGCACTGCGCGCTCCAGGTCGGTAAGTAGCCCAAAGCTCCAATCCAGCGTGGCCTGCAGGGTCTTTTGACGCGGTGGCGCGGTCCGCGATCCCAACCACAGCAAAGTCAGACGTTGATCGAGAAGCGCGGCGGTTTGTTGCAATCCATAAGACTCGACCCGCCGGGCCGCCAACTCGATTGCGAGCGCCACACCGTCAAGCTTTCGACAGATGCTTGCGACGATCAGGGCTTCCGCATCGCTGACATCCAAGCGCGCGCCACTTGCCACCGCGCGCTCCACGAACAGTTGAATGGCCGGGAACGTCTGGACAACCGCCGCCGTAAGCCTTGGGTCGTCCGGCGGACAGGCAAGGGCATCCAATCGGTAGATATGCTCGCCTTCGACCCGAAGCGCTTCGCGACTTGTTGCCAGAATGTGGACCTGCGACGCCGCGTCGATGATGCTTGCGGCCAGAGGCGCCACCGCATCGACGAGATGCTCGCAGGTGTCGAGGATCAAAAGCATCCGCTTGTTGCGCAGGTAGGCGATCAGATTGGGCGTCGCGTCACTCGATTGAACCGACAGCCCAAGCATGGAGGCGACGGCTGTCGTCACCAGGTCGGGATCGCCGAGCATTCCCAGGTCGACGAACAGCACAGCGCCCGCGAAGGCGTCAATGAGGTGATGTCCGACCGCGATCGCGACGGTGGTTTTGCCGACGCCGCCCGCGCCAACGATTGTGACGAAGCGCGACGCATTCAGTCGAGCCGACAGCTGGAGAACGTCGTCGTCCCGGCCAACCATTCGGCCCAAGCGGCTCGGAAGATTCGCGTGCGGAAAACTGGCGGCAGCTGCAGGCTCTTCATCGCGCGGACCGCCGATCTGCGAGACGGGCGCGATGAAGCAATAACCCCGCCCTGGTAGTGTCGCGATGTATCGTGCGCCGTCCTTTCCGTCACCCAGCGCCTTGCGGAGCCTGGCCATGTGAAACCGCAGGCTGCCTTCCTCGACTACGACATCGGGCCAAACCCGCGACATCAGATCCTTTTTGCCGACGATTTCATTCGGCGTGGATATCAGGACAATGAGAATGTCCAGTGCACGCGAGCCCAGCGCCAAGGGAGCGCCGTCTTTTGTGACGAGCCTTTCGCTCGCAACCAGATGGAAAGGACCGAACGACAGTCCGTCCTTGGCCTGACCTGCCACTATCGTCATGGCGCTTCTCTCGGAGCCGCCCGCCACCAAGCCTATAGTCTAAGTCAAGTACAACACCTGCGCCATAGGCGAACGGTGGCAGGACCCCGCTGCCCGGAGCCACCAGCGCTGACAGCGACTAACAGGGGGCTCACAACACATAACGGGCGATTCTCGTCCTGCGGGCGTAAGTTTTCGGCAGCACCGAGCACCCCCCAGGAGAGACCCATGAATACGAACAAGACTCCCGAACTAATCGATCAGGACCGCCGCCTGGTTTTGAGCACGGCCGCAATGGGCATTGCCGCCGTAGGTACTGCCAGCCTGCTCCCATCGGTCGCCGCAGCCGCGGGCGATGCGATCCGGCCCTTCAAGGTCAGCTTTCCTCAGGAGGAAATCGACGAGCTTAGCCGACGCGTCGCCGCGACCCGCTGGCCGGACCAGGAGAATGTGGCCGACGACACCCAGGGCGTGCAGCTCGCCACAATGCAGAAGCTCGCGAAGTACTGGGCGACGGATTACGACTGGCGCAAGATGGAGACCCGGCTCCATGCCCTGCCGCAGTTCATCACCGAGATCGACGGGCTGGACATCCACTTCATCCATGTCCGCTCCAGGCATGAGAATGCCTTGCCGATCATCGTCACGCATGGCTGGCCTGGCTCGATCATAGAGCAGTTGAAGGTCATCGAGCCACTCACCAATCCAACTGCATACGGCGGGACCGAGGCGGATGCGTTCCACGTGGTGATCCCGTCCTTGCCGGGCTATGGGTTCTCCGGCAAGCCGACGGCACCTGGCTGGATCCCTGCCCGCATCGCCAAGGCGTGGGCTACGCTGATGCAGCGTCTCGACTACACGAAATACGTCGCACAGGGCGGCGACTGGGGCAACGCAGTGTCGGAGACGATGGCGCTGCAAGAGCCTCCAGGCTTGCTTGGCATCCACACCAACATGGCTGCCACCGTGCCCGCCGACATCTCGAAGGCGCTTGCCGCCGGCGGCCCGGCGCCCGCCGGCCTCTCGCCCGACGAGAAGCGGGCCTACGACCAGCTCGACGACTTCTACAAGAACGGGCTGGGCTACGCGATCGAGATGAACAATCGCCCGCAGACGCTCTACGGCATCGTCGACTCGCCGGTTGGTCTCGCAGCCTGGATGCTCGACCACGACATCCGCAGCTACGAGCTGATCGCACGCGTCTTCGACGGGCAGGCGGAAGGGCTGACGAAGGACGATATCCTGGACAATGTCACGATGTACTGGCTGACCAACACGGCGATCTCCTCGGCGCGTCTTTACTGGGACAACGCGCACCACCCGACGGGAGGCTTCTTCGACCCCAGGGGCATCAAGATCCCGGTCGCTGTGAGCGCCTTCCCGGACGAGATCTACCAGGCGCCGCAGAGCTGGGCTGAAAAGGCGTATCCGAAGCTTATCCATTACAACCGGCTCCTCAAGGGCGGCCATTTCGCAGCCTGGGAGCAGCCCGCGGCCTTCACCGCCGAACTCCGGACGGCATTTCGTCCGCTGCGCCAGCAAATCTGAACCCCCAACAGGGTTCCGCTTGCAGTCACACCTGCTCGACTGCCCAAGGCAACCCGATTGAACCCGGGACAAAGGAGAACGTCATGTCAGCAATCGCGCAATCTTCCGCATCGCACGAACCCATCACGAAGATGGCAGCCCCCGTCGAGGACCATGAAATCGTCGATTCAAGCTTTACGGCTATCATCAACGCGCCGATCGAGAAGATCGACATTCCCAACTGGTGCTTCGCGCTGTCGGAACATGAATATCAGGGGTGTTCGCCCGCCCACATAGCGGCGGGTTTCACGACGACGCCGGATGGCAAGCGCATGTCGATCAATGTCGAGATCATCGGCGGCAGCCTGATGGTGCAACATTATGTCGAGACGCTCGGCCGCAAGGATCACCTCATCCTGGAGTCGGTTTCAGACCTCTTCACGCCTACTGGCCGCACCACGATCCATGTGCATTGGGAGCTGAGCGTCAAGGCTATCGACAGTCGCCGATGTGAGTTTACCAACCACGTCCGGTCCTGGGCCACGAAGGAATTCATGGCTTTCTTCGAGCGCCAGGGCATCCCGTTCGAGGTGCTTCGGTCACAGCGCCAGCCCATGTCGATCGCTCACAACAAGGGCGAGACGCCGCTTTTTGCGGCCAGCATCGAACGAGCCGCGCTCAGGAACTGAGCGGCAGCATCTGGCTTGTGATCTAGCCGCTCCATGGAGGAGGCACAATGACGAGGCACGCACATGACCGGGAGGTCACCGCACTTCTGGTGATCGATCCGTACAACGACTTCATTTCCGATGGGGGCAAGATATGGCCCCGCATCCGGGCTGTCGCAGAGGCGAACGGCTGCGTGCCTCACATGCTGCAAGTCCTGAATGCCGCGCGTCAAGCTAAGCTTCGCGTCTTCTATGCAATGCATCATCAATACCGTCCGGGCGACTATGAGACATGGACTTACGTCGCGCCCGTCCAGAAGAGAGCATGGAAGAGCAAGAGCTTTGAATACGGCACCTGGGGCGGCGAGATTCGGTCCGAGTTCGAGCCCAAGCCAGGCGAGACTGTCGCCACCGAACATTGGTGTTCCAGTGGGTTCGCCAATACGGATCTGGATCTGCAGCTGAAAAGGCACGGAATCCAGAAACTCATTGTCATCGGACTGATCGCACACACCTGCGTCGAAGCGACCGTTCGCTTCGCCGCCGAGCTCGGCTACGACGTAACCGTGGTGAGGGACGCGACGGCAGACTACTCGGATGAGGAGATGCACGCGGCTCTCGACGTCAACATGCCGAACTACGCCAGCGCGATTGTCACGACAGACGAAATCATCGACTCGATTTCTGCCGTCCAGACCTCGGCCGCCGAGGCGTAGTGATGATCGATCTCACACGCGAGGGAATGGCCAACCGTGCGCATCTCACTCTTCACACCGGCGGACCGTTTCCGTGCGCTCGACGCGTCAAAATACGTCGAAGAGAACTTGGCTCTCGCCGACATCCAGCAGAGAGATCAAGAACAGGCTCGGTCATTACGTGGCAACGATCGGGCAGGACCAGGTCCCACCCAACTGGAAAGAAAACGACCATGTCAGACATCGCAACGGCCCGTCAGGGCGAAAAGACCTCCGACACCGCAAGCGCACGTCCCGTCGACCTGAAGTTCGAGGTTGTCGTTATTCCGGTCGCAGACGTCGACCGCTCCAAGCAGTTCTACGAGGGCCTCGGCTGGCGGCTCGATGCCGACTTCGCGGTCGGCGACACGTTCCGGGTTGTGCAGTTCACGCCTCCGGGCTCGCCTGGCTCGATCCACTTCGGCAAGGGTGTCACCTCGGCCGCGCCGGGGTCGACACAGGGTCTCTATCTCATCGTGTCCGACATCGTGGCGGCGCGCGCCGAGCTCATCGCTCATGGTGCAGATGTGAGCGAAGTGTTCCACCGTGCCGGTCCGGGACAGCCTGCTGTCAATGGTCGGGACCCGGAGGGACGCAGCTACGTCTCCTTTGCAACGTTCAGCGATCCCGACGGGAACGGCTGGCTGCTCCAGGAGATCACCACCCGGTTTCCGGGCCGGATCGACTCCAAGGCGACGAGCTTCGCCTCCGAGGGCGACCTGGCCGCCGCAATGCGGCGCGCGTCGGTCGCCCACGGAGAGCACGAGAAGCGGACCGGCGGCCAGCGCGACGAGAACTGGCCGGACTGGTACGCCGAATACATGGTGGCCGAGCAGTCTGCCGAGGAACTGCCGCAGTAGGACGAGCTTCCAGACGGCGGCACACTGCCGCCGTATTCGTCCGCGGCCTGCGGAGATCGTGGCGACCTGACGGCCTTTATCGGAGGAAATCATGAGTACCGCAGCCATCCCCACTCAGCGCGAACCTGAACTTCTTGGCCAGACGGTCGTCGTCATCGACGGTAGCGCCGGCATCGGTCTGGAGACCGCCCGGCGTGCCCGCGCCGAAGGCGCCCGCGTCATCCTCACCGGACGCAATCGCGACCGCCTCGATCAAGCAGCGTGCGAGATTAGCGCTGAGGGCACCGCCGCCTTCGACGCCAACGATGCGACCCAGCTGAAGTCGTTCTTTCAAGATCTGCCGGACTTGATCGACCATGTGATGGTTACTGCCGGCGCTCCCCATTATCGCTCACCCCTCGAAATTCCTCCCGAGGAGGCACGACACGATCTCACGGACCACCTATTGCTCGCGCTCAATGTGGCACGCAGCGCCGCTGGCAAGGTCGGGTCGGCCGGCTCACTGATATTCATGGGCGGCACGGGCGCACGCCGCCCAAAACCAGGCCTCGCGATCGTCTCGACGGTTACCGTCGCGTTCCCCGCGCTCATCGCCAATCTCGCGCTCGAGCTCGCGCCGATACGCGTCAACCTGATCGCCGCAGGCTTCGTCGACACGCCACTGTCGGCGTCGCTGCTCGGCGACAACCTCGACAAGCGGCGCGACGAACTGCGCGCGACGCTGCCGATCCGACGTGTCGTCGGACCGGCTGATGTTGCCGCGCTCGCCGTTTACATCATGAGCAACACGGCGCTGACGGGCGCGACATACGACGTCGACGGCGGCCAGCAGCTCGTCTCGTGACTACGCAGGAACAAAGCACATTGCCTCATCACAAAGAGACATCACCATGAACACGATCAGTGTTTGCGACAAAATCGATGAGCGCCGCCGTCGCCTGATCGGTGCAGCCGCAATGGGCATGACGCTTGCCGAACTCGGCATGACCGCGACAGCGAAGGCGGCACCCAGCGGAGTCGACCAGACGACGGCGTCTGCGATGCACACGGCAAAGAACTCGTTCGGCGCACCCAGGCAGATCGATGCCGGTGTCCTTAATGTCGGCTATGCAGAGGCCGGCCCTGCCGACGGTCCGCCCGTTATCCTTCTCCATGGCTGGCCTTACGACATCCACACATATGTCGACGTTGCGCCCATTCTGGCGGTGAAAGGCCACCGCGTGATCGTGCCCTACCTGCGCGGATACGGCACGACGCGGTTCCTGTCGGACGAGACGATGCGCAATGGTCAGCAGTCGGCCATCGCTGGCGACATCGTCGCGCTGATGGATGCGCTGGGTATCGAGAAGGCGACGATTGCCGGCTGCGACTGGGGCGCTCGGACGGCGAACATCATCGCCGCCCTGTGGCCGGAACGCTGCAAGGCGATGGTCTCGGTGAGCGGCTACCTCATCGGCAACCAGAAAGCCGGCAAACTGCCGCTGCCGCCGAAGGCCGAGCTGCAATGGTGGTACCAATATTACTTCGCTACCGATCGCGGCCGTGTCGGCTACGAGAAATATACGCGCGATTTCGCCAGGCTGATTTGGCAGCTCGCCTCGCCGCAATGGAATTTCGATGAGCCCACGTTCGAGCGGAGTGCTGCGGCCTTCGACAATCCGGATCACGTCGCGATCGTCATCCACAATTACCGCTGGCGGCTCGGCCTGGCAGAAGGCGAGGCGCAATATGATTCACTGGAGCAGCGGCTTGCTCAGGCACCCGTCATCTCCGTGCCCACGATGACGCTCGAGGGCGACGCCAATGGCGCGCCGCATCCGGACGCCAGCGCTTACGCCAAGATGTTTTCAGGCAGATATAGCCACCGGGTAGTCATGGGCGGCATTGGACACAACCTACCTCAGGAAGCGCCACAGGCCTTTGCCGACGCCGTTGTCGAGGTCGACGCGTGATCGAGTTCGCGGCGCCGCCCCTCCGGCAGGTACTACAACCACCAAAAGAATGCCTATGAACCGGATCGCGAGGGTTGTTTATACGGCCAGGACCGCAACCACAGGTGGCCGCGAGAATGGCGCCTCGCGCAGCTCTGATGGCCTTCTGGACATCAGGCTTTCCATACCCGGATCGGCGCGCATCGGCACCAACCCGGAGCAACTGCTTGCAGCCGGCTGGTCGGCCAGCTTCGCAAGCGCGGTTGCGTCTGTGGCTCACGAACAAAAAATTGCGCTGCCGGCCGGAGTGAGAATCGATGCCGAGGTTGATCTGAATCTCGGGGACGACGGCTACTCTCTCAGCACTCGGCTCAACGTCAGCCTGCCCGGCGTGGAGTACAATACCGCACGAGCCCTGATCGACGAGGCGCACGACATTTGTCCGTACTCGAAAGCGACGCGCGGCAACGTTCAAATTGCGATCAACCTGCTCTGAGTGGATTGCATCGATCATTGAAGCAATTGGCATGGCCAGGGTTACATTTTGGATCATTCCTTCTCGCCAAGGTCTGCAAAAACCTGCCACGGCATCGCACCTGTCAGAGCGCATCCAGCACAAATACGGTCAGGATGACAGGAGGGGTATCCCTCCGGTCACCGTGATAATCCCTTCTGAGCGCGAAATGTCCGCTCTGGGTCATGGCCGTGAATTGGCCCGGAGCATGCGAGCTTCCGCTTAGGGCCGGAACCGATATTCCGCTTGGGGTAAAGCCATTAGGACAGCTTCAGGCGGAGCCATCACCTTCAGCACCGCTTCGCGTCGTGCTGCTGGCTGGAGACGCCCCTCGTTGACGGCCACGGCCGGCCTTCGCCTTACGGCTGCGCCAACCGCGATCCGAACTGACGAAGGCTTCCAGCATGTGCGGAATCAGGGCAGCAGTGTCCACGGGTTCATAGAGCCGGCTGTGCTCGGCCGCATACTGGTCGAGTTCCTCCTTGAGAGGCTCTGGCAGGATGATGGTCATGCGGACGACACCAACCTTCGGCAGCCGACCGAGCCTCAGATCCGGCATGGTTCACCTCCTGCGTGTGAGACAAAGACATGTTGACTGTTCAGATAATCAGCATAGGCGACGAGATCGCGATGAACGGCGCCGGGCAGTTCGACCGTGATCTTGACCGGACGATTATCGGGAATGGCGGAGCGTTTCAGCTTGGTCATGACGGATCCTTCGGCGCACCATACGGCACAAGAACAAGGTCGCGATTGACGATCACGCGAACCGGAAAACCGGGCCGCACCGTGAGCGTCGGCTGCACGTTGAGCTGATTGCGCACGATCTGCTGGCCAATATCGGAGGCCGAGTCCTGCGCGCTTTCGCGGATGGCCTTGGCGATTTCGCTTTCGTCGTCGCTGGACCCAAGCGATGTCCCAATGCCCAGCAATGTCGAGAGCGCGGCGGCCCGAAACATCTGGCCCCAATGATGGTCAACCTCGTCTTCAAGGCCAGAAAACCCTTGCGTGTCAGCGCCCTGCTGCCGCTCCAGCACGATCGATGTGCCATCGGGCATGATCAGCCGGTTCCACACCAGCAGCAGGCGCGACTGACCAAAGGCGACGTGGCTGTCGTACTGGCCGATCAACCTCGCACCCTGCGGGATCAGGAGATGGGATCCTGTCGGGCTGTCGTAGACATTTTCCGTGACCTGAGCGGTGATGTCGCCGGGCAGGTCGGAGCGGATGCCGGTGATAAGGGCAGCTGGAATGACGGTGCCGGCTTGCACCACATAGGGCGAGGCCTTCTCGGCGAGCCGATTGGGACTGACGGTGCGACCGTCTGGCTCGGCCTTGACGAAGGCCAGCTTGCGATCCTGCACGTTTTGCGCGGCATCAGGATCGATCGGTGGCGGCCCGGGGGGCGGAGTCAGACCAGATTGGGCGACTCTGCTGCCAGCACTCTGTCGTGCCGGACCAGCTCTCGTGTTCGTATCGGTGAAGAGCTTCGCCACGCGTGCGGACTCGATCTCGGCCAGTCGGCGCTGCTCCTCCGGATCGGCGCGCGATCCACTGATGGTCGGCGCCCCGGTCGGCTGGCCGCGTTCCTGCGCACGCAAGATCGGCCGGCCAAGATCGCCAGGCAGCGCGGGGCCGAGTTGCGGAATTCCGGCATAATCCTTCGGCAGGCTCTGCAGCCCGTCGGCGGTGGAGCGGTTTTCAGTGGTGAAGAGCTCGGGCGGTTGTTCGGTGCCGCGCCGTCCAGTGTCGAGCGCCCAAATCAACGTGCCGAGGATCGCAGCGCTGGCAACCCCACCAACCCCTATCAGCGCCTTGCGCGACAATCGCGTGACCCTGGCCGGTTCGGGCCGCAGGCGCAGTTCGGCTCGAATGTCATGGTTGAGTGCATTTGCAGCGTCGGTCATCGGAACAGCCCCGCGCCAGGCTGGCGTCGTTTCGCGTCCGTCCGCACGATGCGGACGCGCTTTTCGCTCGTCTTGTCGCCGAGCCTCAATTCAGCGGCCGCAAACAGCCGATCAACGACGTAGTAATTCTGGCGAGCGCGGTAGTTGACCAGTTCCGAACCACCCGAAGGGCCGATCACGAACAGCGGCGGCATTTCCCCCTGCCCTATGCCCGACGGGAACTCGATGTAGACCTTTGCACCGTCGTCGAAGGCGCGAAGCGGCCGCCAGGGTGCGGCATCGCCCTCGATGCGGTAGCGGAAATTCAGTCTCTGGAGGTCGACGCCGGTCGCGACCGGCTTTGCGGCGGAAGCCTGCGCATTCTGGCGCCGCAGCGCAATCAGCTGGTCCTGCGGATACTGCCAGGAGACGGAGGCCATGTAGGTCTTTTCGGTCGAGCGGAGCTCGAGATAATAGGTGCGGCGGTCGCTGTTTATGATGAGGTTGGTCTGGAGATCCGGCCGTGTCGGCTTCACAAGAATGTGGATCTGCTGGCGCTCCCCTGTCCCACTTTGCGTATCGCCGATGATCCAGCGCACTGTGTCACCGGCGGCGACTGGCCCGGAGCCGACAAGCTGCTCGCCGGGCTGCAAGGCGATGTCAGTGACCTGGCCGGGTGCGGCGTAGATCTGGTAGAGCGCGCCCTCACTCCAGGGATAGAGCTGGATGGCATTGACGAAACCGTCGCGAACCGGCTGCATGCGTGCGGCCTCATTGGCCTGGCTGATCCGCTGCTTCGGATCGGCTGACTCCGGCTTCACCTTCATGGCCTCGACCGGTTTCAACTGACCAGGCAGTGGAAGCAGTTTCGGCACTTCCACCACCTTCACTGGAGCAGGTGGGTCGACCTTCTGCACGGCAGGCCTGGCATCGTCATATTGGATCTCGGGCGGAATGTATTTTTTCGAAGCACAGCCGGCGAGCGCCGTTGCTGACAGCAGTGCCAGGGCAAACATACGCGCCCTGGGCGCATTGCGCATGGCCGGTCTCGCCAATGTTCGTGCCGCAGACATCATGAAAGCTCCTTCGACCAGTTGATGGCATTGACGTAGACGCCGAGCGGATTGGCTTTCAGCCGGTCGGCGTCGCGGGTTGGCTGGATCACGATTGTGAGGATTGCGGTCCAGCGCTCGGTGCCGGCCAAGGTGCCGTTCTCGTAGCGGCGCTCGATCCAGGCGACGCGGAAGGAATCCGGCGAAGCACGGATGACGCTGGAAACCTCGATGGCGATCTGGAGTTTGCCCACTTTGGCAAAAGGGTCGTTCAAGCGAGCATAATCATTGAGGGAAATGGCGCCGCGGTCTGTGGTGTAATCGTAGGCGCGCAGCCAGTTTTGGCGGACGATGACCGGGTCGGCCGGAATACTTCTGACCTCTTCGATGAAGCGGGCCAGATGCCAGGCGATCTGCGGATCGGTCGGCCGATAGTCGGCAATGGCCGAAGCGACAACCTGCGCTTCGCCGAACTTGTCGACCTCCACCACCCAGGGAACCACTGAGCCGCGCGTCGACTGCCAGACCAATGCGGATGCAAAACCGCCGGCCAAGACGAGCGAGCCGAAGGCCATCAGCCGCCAGTTTTTCGCCTGGACGCGAGCCGAGCCGATGCGCTCGTCCCAAATCTGGGCTGCACGCTGATAGGGCGTCTCGGGTTGAGGCGTTTTTCCGTAACGAACAAAAGGGCGTCTAAAGGGGGTCATCGGCGGTCGTCCTGATCTAGGGAAACATTCATTGAGCCGCCGCCATCATCGCTCGAATGAACTGAATGCGCGGCGATGCTGGCGCCATGGCTTATGGCCTGGCGGCGCTTCATGCGTTTTGCCCATGCGGGCGGGGCGTCGGCACTGGTTTGGGTGGTCGACCAGTCACCGGAGGAAGCCGTTCGCGACGATCGCTCTCCACTCGTCGCAGCCCAAGCTGCCAAGCGGCCGGCCTCGTAGCTATCGGACAAAGCTGACGCGGCGCGCGACATTGCCTGCTTGACCGGTTGAACGGCAGCGCTGGCACCAGCCTTTGCGACACCCGCCATGCCGGCGGCGATTGAGCCTGCACCACCTCTTCCAGACGTGGCTGCTGCAAGTTCCCAGGCGGCCGAAGTGCTGCCGGCCAGGTGCGCGCCACCACGTGCGGCGGCTGCCGACATGCGCCCGCCTGCACTGAGCCCGCCTGCTGCGCCGCTCAATCCGGCGCGGGCGCCCATAGCGCCGGCTACGCCAAGGCCACCAACGGCGAGGCTCGTGCCAACAGCGGCACCTGCGCCCAGTTGCGGAGCACCCGAAACCAGCCCCGTCGCAATGCCGGGACCGAAGATCGAAAGTCCCATCAGCGAGAGAGCGCCCAGTACAAGCGACAGCGCATCGGTGATCGTTGGTTGTTCGGCACCAAAGCCTTGGGTGAACTCGCTGAAGAGGCCCGAGCCGATGCCGACGATGACGGCGAGCACCAGGATTTTCACGCCGGAGGCAACGATGTTGCCGAGCACTTTTTCAGCGAGGAAGGCGGTCCGGCTGAACAGCGCAAAAGGGATCAGCACGAAGCCGGCAAGCGTCGTCAGCTTGAATTCGACCAGCGTGACGAAGATCTGTACGGCGAGAACAAAGAACGCAATCAGCACGATCGCCCAAGCAATCATCAGGACCGCGATCTGAACAAAATTCTCGAAGAACGAGACGTAGCCCATCAACTGGCTGGCGGCTTCGAGGATTGGATTGCCGGCATCGACGCCGACCTGCGCGACGCGGCCCGGCTGCAGCAGTGTGGCGCCCGAAAGTGCCGAACCTCCCGCCTTCAGACCGAGTCCGGAAAAGCTCTCGAAGACGATCCCGGCCAGACGATTGAAGTTGCCGATGATGAAGGCAAAGAAGCCGATATAGAGCGTCTTTTTCATCAGTCGGTGCAGGACGTCCTCATCCGCACCCCAAGCCCAGAACAGGCCGGCAATCGTGATGTCGATGACGATCAAAGTGGAGGTGAGGAATGCGACCTCGCCGCCGAGCAGCCCGAAGCCGGAATCGATATAGCGGGTAAAGGTCTCCAGGAAGCGATCGATCACGCCGGTGTCGTTCATGGCGCCACCGTTTCCGGATGGAGCCGGTCTTCCGCGCGAGGCGGAGTTGGCGGTTGGAGCGGCAGCATTCGGCTCTGGTCCTTTTCGATCCACGGAGCCGCGTTTGGCGCGATGGGGCGGAGGGATGGTTGCAGAAAGCGTCGGCGGTTTTCCGCCCAGGCTCTCCTGCAGGCTTCGTCGTCAACGGCCGCCATGCCGATGGCCCGGCATCGGGCAAGCTCGACCTTAGCCGGCTCGCCGCCCGGATATGCGGAGCGCGGGGAGGACGCGTCCTGCGAGCCGTCGCCGCGCAGCGCCATGGAGGCGGCAGTCATGGCGGCGCCAAGGGCAAGAACGGCTGCTATCCGGGCGGCGATCTTGAGATCCATGCGATTCTCGCCTCAGTCGTGGAACATTTTTACCGATGACGGGCTGTAACTGCTGCCCGTCATGAAACGGCTGAACTGTTCGCGTGCCTGCTCCTGCGCGGCCGCCCGCCTCGCCTGCTCAAGGGCTTCGGCTCGTCCTTGTGCGGCCAGCATCGCAGTGAGATCGGCAACTTGCTTGGCTTGCACGGCGAGGAGCTGGTTGCCGGCCTGCGTTGCCTGAAGCACCCCGACAGCCGACTGGCTGGCACCGACCAGCGCACTCGTCTGCTCTTGTGTGCCGGCGATGTTGTCGACCGCGACGGCGCCGGTTTTCAGCGAGTGCTCGAAGGCCGACACCGAGGTCTGCCAGCGTTGACGCGCGCCGTCTACAAGCTGCTGGCTGGAGAGTTCCGAACCGAAATTCTCGTAAGCGGAGGTAAACTGGCTCTCGATCTCCTGGACGCTATAGGCCAGCTTGCCGGCCTCGCCGAGCAGGCTCTTCATCTCGGAGAAATTGCCCTCGATCTGGCCAAGCAGCGAGGTCGGCAGCGACGTGAGATTCTTCGCCTGGTTGATCAGCATCTGCGCTTCGTTTTGCAGCGAGGTGATCTGGTTGTGGATCTGCTCCAGGGCACGCGATGCCGAAAGCAGGTTTTCGGCATAGTTTCTCGGATCGAACACGATCAGCGCCGATGCTGGTGCCGATGACAGCGCCATGGCGACGGCGATGGCGCCAGCTGCCGCCATGCGACGGATTCGGCTGCCTGCAAGATTGGAATTCATGACGAAATCTCCTCTGTGGACTGGTCGATCACGTTGGTGAGACCTGGGATGAGGTCGGCCGCCCAGGAGAGACCGCGCTCCGCTAGCCAGGCCTCGAGGAAATGGTCTCGGCCGACCTCGGCGATTATCCGGTCGATCGCGGCCTGGTCCGATTTGGAGGATGCGGCGCAGAGCGCCAGCGCGATCGGACCAAGCCCCAGCTCGAATAGGCGGTTGCCGCGGCGGCTTTGACAGTAATAGTCGCGCTTCGGTGTCGCTCGGGCGACGATCTCGATCTGGCGATCGTTGAGCCCAAAGCGTCGGTAGATCTCGGTGATCTGCGGCTCGACGGCGCGCTCGTTCGGCAAGAACAGCCGCGTTGGGCAGCTTTCGACGATTGCCGGCGCGATTGGCGATCCGTCGATGTCCGAAAGCGACTGGGTGGCGAAGACCACGCTGGCGTTCTTCTTCCTCAGCGTCTTCAGCCATTCGCGCAGCTGGTCAGCGAAACCGCCATCGTCGAGCGCCAGCCAGCCCTCGTCTATGAGCAGCAGTGTCGGCCGGCCGTCCATCCTCTGCTCGATGCGGTGGAACAGATAGGCGAGCACGGCAGGCGCTGCACCTGTGCCAATCAGGCCCTCGGTTTCGAACGCCTGGACGGAGGCTTCGCCGAGATGCTCATACTCGGCATCAAGCAGCCGGCCAAAAGCGCCGCCGATGCAGTAGGGACCAAGCGCCTGTTTCAGCGGCGAGGACTGCAGCAGCACGGACAGGCCAGTCAGTGTCCTCTCCTGGACTGGCGCAGAAGCCAGCGACGTCAGCGCCGACCACAGATGTTCCTTGACCTGCGGCGTGATGGACACGCCTTCGCGCAGTAGAATGTCGAAAAGCCAGTCGGCCGCCCAGGCCCGCTCCGGCGTATGATGGATGCGGGCAAGCGGCTGCAGCGACACGGTGTCAACGTCGTCCGACAGATCGGTCAAAGTGAGCAAGGGCAACGGATCGTCAGACCCCTGCCCGCTTGCGGTATCGCTTCCGAGATTGTGCCAGTCACCATTCATGGCGAGTATGGCCGCGCGGATTGAGCCGCCGAAATCGAAGGCAAAGACCTGGCTGTTCTCGTAACGCCGGAACTGCAGCGTGATCATCGCCAACAGGACCGACTTGCCAGCGCCCGTCGGGCCGATGACGAGGGTGTGGCCGACGTCGCCGACATGCAGGCTGAACCGGAACGGTGTGGCGCCTTCCGTTCTGGCAAAGAACAGCGGCGGGGCGCCAAAATGCTCGTCCTCGATTGGACCTGCCCAGACCGCGGAGAGCGGAATCATGTGGGCGAGGTTGAGCGTCGAAAGCGGCGGCTGGCGAACATTGGCATAGACATGGCCAGGGATGCCGCCCAGCCAAGCTTCGACAGCGTTGACGCCCTCGGCGATGCAGGTGAAGTCCCGGCTTTGAATGACCTTTTCGACCAGACGCAGCTTTTCGTCGGCGATCGACGGATCGGCATCCCAGACCGTCACGGAGGCGGTGACATAGGCTTCGCCGATCTGGTCAGAGCCCAGATCCTGGAGCGCCGCGTCCGCATCGGCCGCCTTGTTGGCGGCGTCGGTGTCGATGAGGACGGACGCCTCGTTGGTCATCACCTCCTTGAGGATCGCGGCGACGGATTTCCGCTTGGCGAACCACTGACGGCGTATCTTCGTCACCAACTTGGTGGCGTCGGTCTTGTCGAGCATGATCGCCCGCGTCGACCAGCGGTAGGGGAAAGCAAGCCGATTAAGATCGTCGAGAATTCCCGGGAAGGTCATGGTCGGAAACCCGATGATGGTGAGTGTGCGCAGATGCGCATCGCCAAGCCTCGGCTCTAACCCGCCGGCTAACGGCTGATCGACAAGCAGGCCATCGAGATGCATCGGCGTTTCTGGTACGCGAACGCGATGCCGCTTGGTCGAAATGGTGGAGTACAGGTAACTCAGCGTCTCGCCATCATCGAGCCAGTCAGCTTCGGGAACGAAACCTTCGATGAGGTTGAGCACGCGGTCCGTGCGATCGACAAAACTCTTCAGGAGCTCCCACGGATCGACACCGGTCTTTTGCCGGCCTTCGTAGAGCAAGCTCTCCATTCGGGACGCTTCCTCCGCAGGAGGCAGCCACACGAAGGTGAGAAAGTAGCTGCTCTCAAACAGCACACCGGAGTCTTCGAACTGTTCGCGACGCTCGATGTCGAGAAGTGCGGATGCGCAATCCGGGAACCGGCTGTCTGGGTAGCCGCAGGCAGGATTGCGCTGCGCTTCGACAAAAAGTGCCCAGCCGGAGCCGAGCCGGCGCAGCGCGCCGTTGAGCCGCGCGGTCGTGCCGACGAGCTCCGCCGGCGTCGCGGAGTCCAGATCCGGCCCGCGAAAACGCGCCGTCCGTTGAAAACTGCCGTCCTTGTTGAGCACCACGCCCGGCGCTACCAGGGCAGCCCACGGCAGATAATCGACGAGGCTGGCACTCTTCTTTCGGTATTCCGCGAGGTTCATCATGGCGAAACCTCAACATCCGAAATGCGTGGGATAGCGCAGGTGGCGGCGAACCACATCGACGAATTGCGCATCGCGCTTTGCCGCCCAGACGGCCACGAGATGTCCGACCGCCCAGATGATGAGCCCCGCGATCCACAAGCGAAGCCCCAATCCGATCGCGCCGGCCAGCGTGCCGTTTGCGATGGCGACCGCACGCGGCGCGCCGCCGAGCAGGATCGGTTCGGTGAGCGCGCGATGCACCGGCGCGAAAAAGCCACGGATCTCCTCATCCATCAGATCAGAGCTCCGCCACCGAAGGAGAAAAAGGACAGAAAGAACGAACTTGCCGCGAAAGCGATCGACAGCCCGAAGACGATCTGGATCAGCCGGCGAAATCCGCCTGACGTGTCGCCGAAGGCGAGCGACAAACCGGTGATGATGATGATGATCACCGCCACGATCTTGGCGACTGGCCCCTCGATTGACTCAAGGATTTGCTGAAGCGGCTCCTCCCAGGGCATGGAGGAACCGGCAGCATGGGCGGGCGCAATCGTAATGATCGCGGCGGTCGCCGCATACGACAGCTCCACGGTAAGTTTGCGGATAGCCGATGAATTGAAGCGGATCTGGGTCATTCTGAAGCTCCATAGGGAGAGTGGCGATTCACGGTCGTTGTGGTCTCGAAATTTGCTTCCAGGGTGCGGTAGTCGCCGGTGGCCGGATCGAGCCCGTCGACCAGGGCGATCTCGACGAGCCGGCGCGCTGAGCCGCGGCCAGCGAGAACTGCGATGAGATCTATGGTTTCGCCAATCAGTGCGCGCGGAACCGTAATGACCACCTCCTGCACGAGCTGCTCCAGTCGCCGCAGTGCGCCAATGGCAGAATTGGCGTGGATGGTGCCGATGCCGCCGGGATGGCCGGTGCCCCAGGCCTTCAACAGATCGAGCGCTTCCGCACCGCGTACCTCGCCGATCGGAATGCGATCGGGCCGAAGGCGTAATGACGACTTCACCAGATCGGAAAGCGAGGCGACACCGTCCTTGGTGCGCAGCGCCACAAGATTGGGCGCAGCACACTGCAGCTCTCGCGTATCCTCGATCAGCACGACGCGGTCGGCGGTTTTAGCGACCTCCGCCAGCAACGCGTTCACGAGCGTGGTCTTGCCCGTCGACGTGCCGCCGGCCACCAGCACGTTCTTCCGTGTCTTCACGGCAAGCTGCAGGACGCCAGCCTGAGCTTCGGTCATGATGCCGGCGGCGACATAGTCTTGAAGCGTGAACACCGCGACTGCCGGCTTGCGGATGGCGAAGGTTGGCGCCGTGACAACAGGCGGCAACAGACCCTCGAACCGTTCGCCGGTGCCGGGCAGTTCGGCCGAAACGCGCGGCGAGCCCGAATGCACCTCCGCACCGACATGGTGCGCGACCAGCCTGACGATCCGGTCGCCGTCGGCCGCGATCAGTATTTCATTGCTTACAACGAGTCCTTCGTTGAGACGATCAACCCACAGGCGACCGTCGGGATTGAGCATCACCTCGACAATGGCTGGATCGTCAAGGAAGCCTGCGATGGCCGGGCCGAGGGCGGTGCGCAGCATGCGCGTGCCGCGCGACACCGCTCCCTTGCTGGCATGATGGTTGGTCGCCATGCGGGGTCCCCGTTTCTCGCCACGAACTGATTCGTGTCGCGGTCGGGGATCATTAGAAAAGGCAGGAGCGCCGGCCTTGCAACAAGCAAAACCGGCGATCGTGGAATGACGTGCAGAGACTTGCGAAATGCGGTGCGGCGACCGCGATAGCTCAGCAACCCGGTGCCCGACTGGCTATCTCCGCTCCAGCAGGAACAGCCGGCTATATCTAGGGCCGCAAGCGAAGCCCGATTGGGAAGTCATTATTGGCATCGACGTTCCAAGGATCGGCTCGACGTGCATGTTTTGCCGTCCGGCGAGGCGTTCTCGGTGGGTAATGACCATGCCGGGGTGGAGGATCTGGTTCGGCGATTGGCAGCCCTTTCGCCGGCCGTTGTCGGATTGGAGTCGACAGGCAGCTTCGAGAGACTGGCGGTCGCCGCCTTGGCAGGCAACGGCCTGGCGATTGTCATGATCAATCCGGCGCGGGTGTAGGCGAGGCTAGCAGGTATATTGAAGAGCCTAGAGAACTATGGTGGAATTGCCAGAAAGGCAGATTTTTGGAGTTTCTAGTGTCCCTGAATATCAAAAATCCGGCCACCGTTGCTCTCGCCGATGAACTCGCACGCCGCCAGGGTATCAGTAAGACAGCAGCCATCCATCAAGCCCTTAGTGAGCGCTTGCATCGCTTGGGCTTTGGAGAGACCGCTCAGGAGCGTCTGCTGACAGAATTGCGCGCCATCCGAGAAAGAGTGGCACGATTGCCTGAACTGGACACTCGCAGCGACGAGGAGATCATCGGGTATGACGAGCATGGAATCCCTAACTGATGGTGATCGATACCTCAGCTGTTGTAGCGATCCTTCGGAGCGAGCCTGAGGCAGCAAGGCTGGAACGAGCGCTGGTCTCCGACCCAATCCGACTGGTCCCGGCAACCGGGGTGCCCGAGGCACGCATGGTGCTGGTCAGCAGGCGCGGCGAACACGCATTGGCCGAGATCGATCTTTGGCTGCGCCAAATCGAGGCCGACATCATTCCTGTCGACTCCGAATTGGTTGATCTGGCGACCCACGGTTGGCTGACCTACAGCAAAGGCCACCACCCGGCGGCGCTGAATTTTGCCGATTTCCTGTCCTATGCTTTGGCAAAGCGTGCAGACGAACCGCTGCTTTTCATCGGCAAAGACTTCTCCCAAACGAATATCGAACCGGCATGAGCACGAGACTCTAGGATCATCGGCTGTCTCCAGCTTGAACCCTGTAATAGCGCCAATTAGTTTCGATCCTGTCGGCTGGGCCTGCATCAAGGGGTGTCGTGCCAATTGGTCCCAAAGCAGAGCAAGCTGGCGTCTTTCGTCCCTCCGATCTGGCGCTGCTGGGCCGCGTCTTCGATCGGTTGGAAGTTGAGGGCCAATCCAGCCGGCCAACATGTTGCTCAGACATTCACGGCCGCGACGCTGGTTGTGCGAACAAATGATGGGCCTCGTCGAAAACGGCCCTTGGGAGGACCCGAAGCTCGCTTGCTTTGTAGGGGAGATGCTCGAGATACTGCGTCGTCAGCCGGGCAACCACTTGCGCTTGGGCCAGGTCGCGACGGCGCTTGATTGGCTCGCGATCAGCTCGTTTTGAGATCCAGAATTTGTGAGCGGCAAAAATACGCGGATCGGGTGCCACGAGCCGTAACGGTCCGCCTTTTTCATCGATGGCGATTGCTTCGAAAGCAGGGGCATTTTCCAACCATGCCAGGCCGGCGATCTCGGCGGCCACCAATTCGTCGTCAGCCTTCCCGATAGTTTCCCGGCTCGGCTTCCACGCCGGGTTTGCGAGCGGTTTGATCAGATCGACGAGATATCCGTCGCGGTTCACCGCGCGGAATTTGGCGGATGAACGCTCGAAAGACCGATCGACCTTGCGCAAAAGGTTGATGAGCGCTCCATCTTCGACGTTGGCGCCAGACATGATCCTGAGGGACTGGCGCGAGTCCATGAGGAGATCGATATCTTGCGTCGATGTGATTCCGGGATCCACGAACACTCCGGCCGCCGCCTCATAGGCGTAGATCGCATTCGTGCCTGCAATACGAATGCCTTCCCCGAGAAGACCGGCGTTATCGATTGCTCTGATAATTCTTGCGGCGATCAGGGGAACACGCCCAAGCCGGAGCGCGCGATTGACAGCAGATTGGCGCTCCATCTGCTCCTGTCGCGCAGACAGCGTTTCTTGGGCGGACGCGCGAGCTGCTTCCCAATCCGCCTTGACAGCTTCGCTCGCCGGCGAGCGCCGACCCTCTGCCTTTTGGTGTCGTACGCCAGCGGCGTCGTAGTAGCTTCGCATCAAATGGTCGATGCCGTTCACGGTGTGCCAGACGAGGGATCCCCGAAAGCTCTTCGCCTTCCTTTGGGCCTCTTGGAGCGCAATGAAACGTTGGTCGGAATTGACTTTTTCCCGACGCTGATCGTTATTTAACTCAACAAAATCAATCAATTCAACAGTTACCATACGTTTAGCTCAGAGCTGTTGCAAGACACAATAGGCGGCGGAGCGCCCGATTGCAACAGCTCTCACGTGATTCCACTGCGACTGTTGAAGTAACTGTATTAATTAAAAAATATGACGACGGAGCGGCTTTTCTACGGCAGCGCAGTCGAAGCAAAAGCGCCGCTCGAACGCGGCCTTCGCTGGTTTTATTCGATCCCCAGACCGGGCCGGTGCAAACGGTCTGAGAAAGCTACCAATATGGCGATGGTGGTCATTCGTCACCTCAGGCCGATCCGCTCGATTTGCAACTCCGCGGATGTCGTGACAAAGCTCCCTTTCACCCGGCTTGGAAGTGCTTAGCTGTCGTCCTTATAAGACTTGCCGGCATTATCGATCTTACGCCAGTCGTTTCCGTGGCGCCGCACAAGCTCCCGCGCCTGGGCTGGCGATACACTTTGCGTTTCGACGAAGTGGTTCACTTCCGTCTCCTCGCTTTCAGGGGACGCGAACGAGGGCTCGTTGGCCGTCTGGCAATTGGGTTTTTGCATCTAGTCTGGGCATGAATGGACCTCTCCTGGAGCAAAATAAACGGTCCGGCGCGGCGAAGCTTTCCCACGCTAGCATTCAGCAGTTTCACCGATCGCCTCATTGGCTGCCCCTAGCGGCTCTGACCATACGTTCTGGTGCTCTTGGACCCAAATGAACTGCACCGCGTTGTTTGCGAGCAGTGCTGTGCTTCGCAATCTGATGGAAAAATCCGACGCCCCTGCTGCACCGCAGCCAGCTCCTGGAGCCGAAGCGCGTTTCCGTACGATCGCGCGGCGGTTGAGCGGTTTCGACAGGCATTTCCGCGCGCCAGGTGGAGTGACGAGCGCACAAGCTGGTTCGTGCCGGGAAAGACTGCCGCGCGGCGCATCCAGCGCTGGCTTGCGCAAGAGGCGGATCTGCGAGTAGCACATGATGACAGCAAGGGACGAGACGCTTTCGCCTTCGATCCGCTGTCGAGCCGGTATCTGGAAGTCGCGGACGACCTGCGCATCCGCACGCCATATTCGCGGACGGTTCTCGAAGAACTGCGAGCCGTTCCATGGGCGAGCTGGGACGACGAACTGCGGGCCTGGAGGGTGCCTTTCCGCTCCTACGAGGAGTTGAGGCGCCATTGGCCAAGATCGAAAGGGCCGCACGCCGCGCAGAACCGGAGGAGCGGAAACGGCGACGGGAAGCGTCCAAAGACTCCGAGGAATATGAAGCCGCCAGATTGCGGTATACCGAACGAAGGCGACGTCGCTATCCACTGCGCCCTGACGACTTACCCCCGCTTGGCCGTGCCGTGGCAACGGAGCAATACGGCATCGTGGTCTTCACCGAGATTTCGGGTGAACTCGCCGACGCCTCGGAGCTAGCAGCGTTCTATCCGCAGTTGATCGAGGCGAACGTCGACCATGTCTGGGGCAGATGGCATCCGGCGACGTTGGCTGAATTGATTAGAACATGGCCCGCTCGGCGTGCTGCCGGGTTAACGGAACGGCAGCGAGGCTGGTGGCAACCAACGCGTCCGATCTTCGAGGGTTCGATCACAGGCGTCTTTGTCGAGGTAAGGCTCGATCATACCGCGCCACACGTCTTCGACCGCTTTGCGGAGGCTGTTGCGAAGGCACCCGAAATCATCGAATGCCATATGGTGATTGGTGGTTTCGACTACCTGGTCAAAGCACGAATAGCTGACATGGCGACGTTTCAGGAATTCCTGCAGCGGGTCATTCTGCCGCTTCCTGGTGTCAGGGAAACGCATCGTTTCGCATCGATCGGTGATGTGAAGCCCGACGCGTTGTTGCCGCTTTGACGCCTGCGGATCGTCCTATCGATCACACAAGTGTCCACACGACCTAACGGGTAGCCAGTGGGGTGAAGATGTCTTCGGTCACATAGGGCGCGGCCAGCGTTGTCGTTCAACTATGTCAAAGTTACCCTCGATTCCTGGGGACTTGAGACACGCGCCCTCTCCGCGGCAGGCCATTTCCCGCTAGCGCATCGCTGACTGGCCAGGACTGCTTGATCTCACCCCTTATGCCACGCTTCCTCGATCGAGACGGTCGCTCGCGTCATCGAGCTTTGTTCAATCTCGCCGTCGTTAGCATGTTGCGCGGATGTGACCTTGTGAAGACCAAGATCGAAAGCTTGCTCATCGGTCCGAAGATGCGGACGCGTGCGGTCGAGCTTGTTCTCTAGCTCGACGGCGCAGAAACGACCGAGGATTACTTCCAGACCAGAATTGATCGTTCGGCGCATATGAGCACAAGGCAATACTCCCGGGTGCTCGATGAATGCGTTGAAAACGATCGGTGTTCGGCTCGAGGATTCCTGCACGCATTCGCTTCGTCGGGCCAAGGCTTCGATCATCTACAAGGCAACCGGGGAAGTGCAGGAACTTTCAATTGTTCGCCGGTTCAACTACGCTTATTCGATTGCCATGTCGAACGCGCGGCCAAGGAGGAGGAAGGCATGCTTCGGATCGCCACTCTTGCGACTTTCAGCATAGGGCTTGCCGTTTTCGCAACCATATCAGCGCCACAATCCCAAGCCGCACCTTGCGGTATCGTGCACAAGCAGGCCCGCCAGCCGCTGAGTGATCAAAATTTCTGGCTGCTCGCTGAACATGACGGCAAAGCCTTCGTCGACCAACGCACTTGCCTCGTTGCCCGGCTAGACAGGCTTGATCAACCCGCAACGCTGAGCGACGCGATGGGGTACTGCGCTACGCTCGGGCAAGGCGGGCCGTACGGCGACATGGGCTGGCAGCTTCCGACGATGGCGGAACTGACGAGCCTCGATTCGGCGGACTGGCCAAGCCAGCGCGAGGCGTTCGCGCAATACAAGCTGCCGCCGCTCGCGCGTAGCGAAACCGAATACTGGACCCGCACTGAATGGCCGGGCCTGGCAGGGTCCTTTGCGGTCGTTGCGTTCAGTGCCCCCACCACTCTGGTGCGTCCGCTTGAAGCGTCCAAGAAGGCAGGCGTATGGTGCGTTTTTGGGGCGCCCGCCACAGGCTTGGACTAGCTAACCTGGCAGCCCGCGCAGATTGGTTGAGGTTAGGCCCAAGGCCGGATCGTGACCTCCCGCATTCGAACCGTGGGCGCGAACGATGCTTGGACGGGCCAAGAGAGCGGAAAAGACAATTCTTTACGAAACGTTAACTGCATCGACACTTAGGCACGGATTTCCGTAACGGAATGCAAAAAGCCACGTGTATCGACAGACAAACCGTTCTATCTTACTTTAGCAGTGCATTTTAAAGCGAAGTTGAATTTGAATTGGCCACGCTTTCCGTGGCCGATCCTCGCTGTAACGAGCCAATACAAAACTAATCCTGCAAAAATATTGCCTGTAGAGGAGCGATGAGGCCGCCGCTTCGGTGGCCGGGGGGCTTTTGTGCATTTTCTTTTGATCGTCTTGCTGAAGAGATACATCTTCAATCCGGCGATCGTCGTGGCAGCGTTTCTTGTCTACGGCGAAGGGATTGACCTTGCGGCAGCTCAGCAAATGTGCGGCCCCGCGCTATCGCAGTGCGACCTGCAGACCGACCCCGCATGCCTTGAACGCACCTATGCGTGCGGCGAATATGATACCGTCATCCAGTCGCTCTTCGTCGAACGGTTCGAACCGACGCCTGACCAGAAATACTTCGTCGGCGCCTCGTTCTACGGCCGCCACATTCGCGAACGCGCCGCCGGCGTGCAGTGCGAGATGGTGAAGTTCGCGCGCGAATACCTGAGTGACTACCTGTCCGGAGTCGAGGCCAAGTTCACCACCAGCGGCTCGTTCGGGACGGTGCGACAGATGGATCAAATCTATCATGCCGCGCAGATGCTGACTGACCTCGGCGACGTCACCGGTTGCCCGGAATCGGCGCTCACACGCGCCACCGTCGAGGACATCGCCCGCAGTGAGGCCGTACGCTATGCGCGCTCCGTGTTCCTGCAGCCGCCGCCGGAAGCCCGTTCCTCGTTCAAAACGCTGCAAGGCGCGCTGAGCGGCTTCGTCAGTCGGGCGTCCGATCTCGAAACAGGCATCGCTTTGCGCCGCGTCGAGATCAAATCGGCCGATACGCACTTGAAGGCGATCCGCGTCATTTTCGCGGAGATCTTCGGACCGGTGAGCGGTGCGGGCGCGACGCTGGTCGCCAACACCTCAATCCTCGACGGGCTGGCGGCGAAGACGACGCAGATGCTGCGCTCCGTCGAAGTCTCGGAGGAAGAGTTCAAGCGGGCGCTCGGTGACGTAACGCCTGAGCAATACGCCAATCTCAATCGCAAGACGGTCGCAAGCGCCGAGGACTTTCTCAAAGTCTCCGCCTTCCACATCAACATGATCGGGGTGCTGCTGCCGACCGATCCGGCAAAGCCCTTCTGGCGACTGGATGCCGAGGTTCATGCCGACAACGCGGCACAGGGCGCATTCAACGATCTCGCCAAGATTAAGGCGGACTGGAAGGCGCACGGCGCTGCGACCGGCATCTGCGCCCAGGCTGGCGCGGCCGACAGGGTGTGGTACTGCCGATGACAAGCTTCCGAGACATTGCGTTGTTCGTGATCGTCAGTTGCGTGTTGGCCGGCGAAGCCGGCGCCGGATCGATCCTGGAGCGCGCTTACACGTCGGAGAAGCTCGATGGTTTCTGGAACGCGACGCTCTCCAGCGCGACGCCCGAGACGACCCGGTTCAGCCTGCTCGCCCCCGGCCCCGCCGCCGTCGAACCGAGTCACGAGGCGACGCAGCCCGATTTCGGCCTGCCCTTCACCGGCGAGGTGATCGGCGAGGCGTCAGGCCCCTCCGGCGGCAGCCGCAGCGTCGGCTTTCCGGTCATCCCGCTTTCGGCCGACGACGCCTCGGTGCTGATGCGACGCCTCGCCTGGGCGGAGATCTATCTGAGCCGCTACCGCTTCTTCGCCCCAGTCTCGACCGATAACGCCGAAGAGCTCGCCGCCCTCGTCGGCCGACAATACGCCGCTGGCGTCGAGGCCTATCTGATTACCGGGCGGCTTTACTTCTCCGGGGCCGACTTGCCGGAGAAATGCCGGCATCTGACGCGGATGAACGAGATCGATGCCGGGCCTTTATCGGGCGCAAGCGCGGATGTGCTGCCTGCCGCCTGGCGTCCGCTATTCCCGATAATCGAAGCCGTACGCGCACGGCTCGGCTCGGACGCGCTGGCGAAGCTGGTCTGTTCGGCCAAGCCAGTGCGCGGGCGCGCCGAAACGACCAATCTGATCGAAACGCGGGTGCGCGGGCAGATCGTCAAGGCGGTCAGGACGAAGGTCGACGACACGCTCAACCTGATGAACGCCGCTTCGACCGAATACCAGTCGCTGGTCAACGAAATGGACGTGTCGATCAAGTCTGCCGAGGTGATGGAGTTGGAACGTGTGCTCGGCAACGCGCAGGCCAACATGGTGCTCGTCAAGGAGGATCAGCTGAAGGCAGCCGAGACGATCGCCACGCTGCAAGCCGTCGATCTCTCCAGCCTCAACCAGCCGGATTCGCTGAAGGAATTCGAAGACGGCAAGGCAAGGATGACGCAGATCGTCGGGCAGATCGAAGGCGTGATGACGGCCCTGTCCGGCCTCGCGCATGTCGTCGACGATCCGACAATCACGGCAGAGCTTTCTTCCTGCGCGGGACTGGCCGGCGCGTATTCGGCGCTCGACCTCACGCTCGAGACCGGCGCACTGACCGCAAAGATCAACGGCCCCTACGAGGACTGCATCAACCATGCCCGGGCTGTGGTCGGGCGGTTCCAGAACCCATCGCTTTCCAAGGTGCAGATGGCCGAACTTGCCCGGCACGTGCGCCAGATTTCCGAGGTCTTGTTGACGACGGGGCAGCCATGAGACGGTTTTTCCTGCTTTGCGGACTGGTCGTCGGCTTCATCTTTGGCGCTGCCGGAATGGCGCGCGCGCAGGACTGCATGGCGCTCGATGTTGACGCGGCGGCCGGCCATGCCGGCGAGCTGACGACGCTGCTCAAGATCGCCAATTTCCGCGCCGACGTGAAATATATGGGTGAAGTCGCCACCGAACTCGAACAGTTCCTGACGACCTGCGGCAACGAGGCGACCGGACGGCTGGCGATCGTGTGCGATTTCGACTGCCACCTGCAACTCGGCCGCTATCGCTTGTTCCTCGCCGCCGACATGCCGTTCCTGTCGTCGGCCAGCGGCGTCAGCCGCAACGATACGCCGGTTTCGCCGCAGGCGGCGCAGGAATTCGGCCGCCAAGGCATCGAGATCGTCGACCGGGGCCTTCGCATTCTCGCACGACAGCAAGGCGGTGACCAGGGAGCCGCGGCGGGAGAGGATGCGAGTTACCGCACCTTCGTGCGGCAGCTAACGGCGCTGTCCTCTTTGAAGATCCAGTTGCTGATGAACACCGGCGACGTCTGGTATCAGACGCTCTCGGAGGCGCGCGTCAAGGCACTCGACTTCCTGGTCAGCGATACGCTGGGCGCTGCCGGAGGCGCCGGCCTCAACAGTCAACCCAACCTCTCCAAGGCCTACACCAATTACGAGGCCGCAATGTGGGTGCTGGTCGAGACGGAGATGGATATTCCGGGCGAGTCCACCTACGACGACCTACGCGCCGATCTGCTGCTTCAGCAGAGCGACCTTGATGCGCGCATGGAAAGCGTGCGCAAGGGTTTCCTGTTCCTCAACATCGACCCCATGCAGTTCACGACGATCCCGTTCGAGGAACTGCAGCAGGCCCTGGCCGAAAGCGAACAGCGACTGACCGAGGTCGAGCGCAATGTCGAGGCGCTGGTTGAGCGGTGGTACGCCAACAAGGAAGGCGAAGCGACGCGCGCGCTCGACGAGGAGCGGACGATCCGCAGCCAGGAAGTCAACCTGATCGCCCACAAGATCGGCAAACTGGAGCACGAAGCGCAGACCTTCGCCACCACCGTCCAGCAAGAGATCAACGCGGTCGACGCCGAGAAGGACACGTTCGGCTATCGCCAGCAGATCAGGTCGCTGGAGATCGAGCTCGGCACCAAGATCGCCGAGTTCGAGAACCAGCGCCGTCAGATCAATAACAGACAGGAACTCGACCTAATCGTCCTCTCCAAGGAGGCCGAAGTCGAGCGGCGCAACGAACTGCGCTGGCTGCTGAACTGGGAAATGACGCAGATGAACCTCGATCTGCAGATTTCCTCGCTCGAGAGCCAGATCACCGAATATGCCCGCCAGACCGAACGCAACGCCAACGAGCTCGAACAGGCGGTTCGCCAGCGGCAGATCCTTCAAACGCAGATCACCAACAACCAGGGTGCGATCGGCCGCGCCAACGACGCAATCACCGAACTGCAACTGCGCCAGACCGACCTCTATCAGCGCCGCCGGGCCGTCGACCGCGAGCAGCTTTGCGGCATCGAGAACCAGCTTGCCCTGATTGGAGACACGGCCGACCATCCGTTCACGCCGCTGCTCGCAGGCGAACAGGTATGCCAGACTGTGACGCCGGCCTTCACGCGCAACCAATACGTTACCCAGATGTGCGGCCCGGACGGTCAGTCGGGCCTCAGGGCGCAGCTCGTGAACACGCAGACACAAGCGAGAGCGTTCCTGATGAAGTGCGTCATCGGCAACGCCGACTTCGCCGATGTCGAGCCGCTGATGTCCGACCAGCAAATGATCACGTCGAACATCCCGCTGCCGCAGGAACTGGCGAACGTCGATTGCGGTTCTTTTTCCCAGACGGAAACCGACTTCGCCAAGAAACTGTACGAAGCCGAGCGGGACGTCTATGCAAAGAAGAAGGCGGACCTTGAGGAGGCGCGTGACCAGGTCGACGGCCAGCTGACGGAAGTGATCACCTGGTTTGCCGCGTTCAACGGCACCACACAGGCCGCGCAGATCATCCTGACGTCGGTGCAAGGTGCATACTCGATCGGCGCCGCAGTGCCCGAAATCATCACCTGCGCCTGCGGTTTGGGCAGCGGCGTCGCGACGGTGATAGACGTCGCCAAACCGATCAGGGCGGCCTTGGAAGCGGCCCAATCCATCCTGTCGACGATCATCAACACCGGCCAGATCACTCAGGCGAATATAAATGAAATCAATGCGCTGAAGCAGCGTCTTACGCAGCTCCGCCAGGCGATCGAGCAACTCGATCTTGACAAGGCCCTCAAGGCAAGGGCGCTGGTCGACACGCATTTCCAATTGGCCGGCCGGTTGGCGCAAGGGGCGCAGGACATCAAGGAACTGGCGCTGCAAGGCTCGATGGCGGCCGTCGACTGCCAGAGCCAGGATCTCGGCATCGACGAGCAGGTGGCGCGGCTCAAGTCCGACCACGAACGCATCCTCGCGGGGCTCGATCTTCAGGCGCGCGAAAACGACATGCTCAGTTTCCAGATCACCGACCAGCAGCGCACGATCGACCGGCTGACCAACGAGATCGGGATTCTCAATCTGGAACTCGACAAGCTGTCCCTGTCGGAAGCCCAGCTCAACCAGGATAATGCACGTGTCGCCGAACTGGTCGCTGCAACCAACGGCCGCATCGACCGCGTCCGCGCTGCGCAGACGACAGTGACCGGTCTCGCCGAGGAATCAAATGCCTCGACCAACTTGATCAACGAGCTGCGCGACCGGCAGAAGGAGAAGATGCTGGCGCTGAACGATGCCGAACTCGCCTTCGTCGAGCAGCGCATCACGCAGTCGCGCGGCAACACCGAGGAACTCGTAGCAGGCCTGAACCAAGCCAAGGATCTCGGTCTCAAGAGCCGCGCGCTGCAGGACAGCATTCTGAAGTTCCAGGGCAACGTTCAGGCCGAGGTGACAAAGCAGCAGGAGGACATGACAAAGCTGGTCACCCAGATCGACGATCCGGCGGCGCGCAAGAATCTGTTCATCGCGACCCAGGAGACCGTCGCCGACCTGATGAAGGGCATTCCCGAATATCTGGTGACCAAGCGGCGCGTGCTCGAGACCGCCAACCGGCTGATGCACCTGATGCGTCGCCGCTTTGAAGTGGTGCAGGCCTTCACCGGCGAGGCCGCAACCGTGCCCGTGGTCTATGTGCGCAACGCAACCCAGCTCCAGGCGATGATCGACGACATCGTTGCCAAGCGCTTCTTCGACGAGCGGCAGATCAATATCGATGTCGCCCAGATCGTAGTGCCCGCCAATTCCGGTTTCGCCCGCAAGCTGGCGCTCGACGAGAATGTCGAGTTCGAGGTTTCGCCCTTCGCGTCGACCGACGCGCTGATGAAGGCGAACGGCTATTTCGCGCTGTGGGCGCCCAACAAATTCCGTGAGCGCAAGAACCTGACCCTGATCGATGTCTTCGTCGGCACCGACTACCAGTGCACTGGCGCGCAGTGGAACCGCTTCGCCTTGCAACACCGCGGCAGCGGCTTCGTGTTCAAGCCGCTGACCAAGGGGTCGAACGAGGTCCGCGCCGACATTTCGGTCGGACCAGAGCGGGTCGCCTTGCAGACCTTTTTCAACCAGGCCGACAGCGGCGACGAGATCAGCCGGATCATCCGCTACTGGGTGCAGGATCGCTACCAGGCGCGCAAGTTTCCGCGCGCGCCCGGACCTTCGAACGACACCAGCCTGATCCTGCCCTATCTCGGCGCGCCGCTTATCGGCTCGTACCGGCTGTCGCTGCAGCCGAGCGACTGCCCCTTCGACGGCGCTGTGTTCACCCTCTATTTCATCTTCGCGAGCGCGTCATGAGAGCCATCGTCGCCACAGCAGCGCTCGCTCTGGCGTTTGGCGCGACGGGAGCGGCCGCGCGCGACCTCTTCGTCGACAATCTCGCCGGCTATACAATCGAATCGCGCGTTCTCGACGCTCCAAATTGCGAGGGGCCGGCCATTCCTGACGGCACGCTGAAGACCTTCGAGCAAGGCCTCTGCGTCTTCCACCGCCCAGCCCGCAGTCCCGACGACAGCCAACGCGCGGCCAGCCTGATGCGGGAGGCACAGACACGCGGGCTGCCGCCCGTCCACCAGCAGCTCGCCGGGCTGGTTTCAGGCCTGGCGATCTGCGCCGAGGCGACGCGTCACCTCGACGCCTACCGCGCTTCGGGCAACCAGAGCCGGATGGAGCAGACGCTGTTCTGCCGCGACCGGCGGCACAGCCAGGCAGACCTGAACGCGATCGAATGGAACCATGCGCTGTTCGAGTACGCCGACGGGCTCGCTTCGAACCGGACGCTCGAGCAGAGGCTGGCCGAGATGAGCGCCTGCCAGGCTGGGCCCTTGAGCGCCGATTTCGACGCCCAGTGCGGCCTGATCTCCAATCTGTCCGACATCGAGATCGATGCCTTCGCCGACGGGGCGGCCGACAAGGTGATCGAGAGCTACTTCGCCAGCGTCGAGAGCCCGATCACGGCGATGTTTTCCCGCAAGCTGAAACGCGCCGAAGGCCTGGTGCAGAGTTCGCGCGCCGGCATCGACGACATCAAGGCAGGCGCCGACACAGTGAACAAGGAATACGCCGCGCTGAACCAGGTCTACGTAGCGGCGCGCGACACCAGGATGGGGCCGATCTACAACGCCTACCGCGAGGCGATCCTGAGGGCGACCTCGATCCTCGACGAGTTCGACCGCTGGAAAGGCGGACTGTTCATAACCTCGGAAAACATCAACCTGATGCCGAAGATCACCGAACGGTCGGGCGAGATCGCGGGCGAGAAGACGCGGGTAGAAGGCCTCGCCTTTGGGGGCAAGGCGAGCGCGCTGATCGCCGACATCAAGCGCATCATCAATGCTGACGCCGAAAACCGCGCCGCGGTCGGCGCCCTCTGCCGCATCTACTTCTGCGAACTGACCAACCGCCGCGCGATGGCCGACGTCATCCGCACCTGTCGTCGGCCGGCGCTCGCCAACAATCCGCTGTGCGTCGGCCAGAACGGGCAGGTCACCAATGGAACTCTTACGGTCGATTTCCAGGGGCCGCACTCAATCTCGGTTAAGGCGCTGTGCCAGTCGGCTGGCCTCGATCCGTTGATGACGGAGGTCAATATGGACCCCACCCGCGCCGCAAGCTGCCTGAACGAATTGCGATGAGACAGGCGGCCGTCTTGCTCACCCTGCTTCTCGCGGGCGCTTCGGCGGCCCGCGCCGAGCCGCAGCTTGCCGCTTTCGTCACCGACCAGAACAACGACGTCTATGTCGCGCTTTTCGACGGCAAGGCGGTGGAACTCGCCGGCTGCACCAGCGGGAGCCAGGCGAAGCGGCTGCTGCACTTGCCCGACACCGCCGCGGTCTCGGAGGCGACGCTCGCCAAGCTTCAGGCTGAAAACGGCTTTGGGGCGCAGCCGCGGTTGCCATGTCCCGGCACGGCATTCAATATCGCCTGGCCCGCGACGACCGCGATCTGGGCCGATGTCGAGGCATCGGGCAACTATTATCTCCCCTCTCTCTCGGGCGGCGGCTATTTCGCCGTGCCCACCGCCTGTGTGGAGATCAAGGCGGCGCTCGCCATCCGCGAGCGCCTGCAACTGCCGGGCGTGCTCCAGGGCTTTGTCGCGCCGCCCGATGTCGGGACACCGTTCGTACTCGATTGCGGGCGCGGCGATCTTAGCGGCACATCGGATGTCGCGGTGGCGAGTGCGGCGCGCTGGAGCCTGCACCGGTTCGAAACTTTCCTCAGCGCCGAAAGCATTGGCGACACGGTTTTTGTCGTGGGCTACACGCCGCCGGGCGAAGGCGCGCAGCCCTCCTACCTGCCGATTGTGCGCCTCGACGGCAAGGCGACGCGCGACATCATCGCCGATGCACCCGCAGCGGAAGCGGCGGAGGAGAAACTGCGGTCATTCTTCGGCATCCCCGAGGCCGAAGCCGTAACCCCGCTCGGCGCCGACGCGGTAGCTGCGCTTCGCTCGGCGCCCTTCATCGACCTGTGTCTGTCGAATTGCGATGGCTATCAACGCGAGCACGCGGCCTTCGCGCAACCGGGCGTCGACCTCGGCTTGTCGCCGCTGTCCGCCGGTCTGTCAATCACCTCGCTCGACCCCCTCGGCAATGCGCGGCTGGACTGGACCTTCGCGCAAGGGCGGAACCTGTCGTTCACTGGCTGTCCGCTTCTGACCTCGGCGCTCGGCCTGTCCGCCCCCGGCATTGGCGACTGGATGGACGAGACGGATCGCGCGCTGACTGCCGCTCCGTCGCCGGGTACCGGCTTCGACTGCCGGGGCTCGGCCAGCGATACGTGCGTTCGCCGCATCAATGATGGTGGCACGCTGACACTGATGCAGTTCTCCTCTGAGGGCGATTGCGCCGGGCGGGTGAATCTCAGGCTCGAACTGCCCGCATCGGTCCAGGTGCCGCAGACGCTGATCCTGAAGGGACTGCCGTTCAAAACGGTGCACATGGCGCCGGCCCCCGGCGTCGCCCGGGCACGGCTCGTCGGCAACCCCAACAGGGTGCCGGCCGGCACGTCCTCATGCATCCTGTCGGCAACAGGCGTCATCATCGTCGCGGACGGATTGCCGCGGCTTGAACTCGAGCGGATCGATCTGGCGCGGGCAGCCGCTCAAACAACCGACGAGGTCGTTGCCGTGATCGCGCAGAACGGCGCTGTCGCGCTCGACGATGTGACCATCGGCACCGTGGCGGACGGATTGTCGCCGATGGCGCGCGGCGCGTCGCTGTGCCTGGCCGATCTTTATGCGCGCGGGCTCAGGGTGGAGGCAGACATGCTGGCGATCCAGGGGGTTCGGGCACGGCTGCTGATCTCGGCCCAGGCGCCCGCCCGCTCCACTATTGTCCGCGCGCGCTTCGGCGCGGTGCTTACCTCCGACAGCCTGATGCGGATGGACTTCACCGACATCGCCGCAGCCAATCCGCTGGTGCTGCGCGGGGCGGTCGTGGCGGGCCGCTCGGATGGGCTCGCGCCGATGGCAGCTGGCCTTGCGGTCGGCTCCGCCATCCAGCTCGAGCGCGGTTCGTCAGCGAATTTCACCACCTCGACGGTGTCGGGCTTCCGCTGCGCGGTCAGTTTCGCTGACAGCGCCTCTAGCGCCAGTTTCCTGCTGCCGGGCAACGACATCGCACGCGACAACACCAGCCGGGCCTGCGGGCCAGGCCACTTCAGCCTGGTCGAATAGAGCGGAGAGGAGAAACCAGATGAACCGCATCGCCCAATCGCTGCTTCTTCTTCTGCTGCTGGTGCTGCTTGCGGCGATCGACGCCGGTCCGGCCCGCGCCGAGGAACCGAAGGTGGTTCTGTTCGAGGATCCAACGCTGAACGCCACTCGCTTGCACTATCCCCTGCTCATCTCCGAAGGACGCGGCTACCGCATCCGCTGCGGCGCCCAGGCAGACGAAGAGGCGGTGATCCGCGGACTGGGCTTCGCCACCGTCCCGTCACAAGTGCTGACCGCCGTCGACAACGCGGTCATCGCCGCCGAACCCGCCGCCAATCCGCTGTTGTGTCCATCCGACGAGAACTACCCGATCAAGGTCTTCGCGCACGACGGCGGCAGCGGGATCGTATACTACCTACAGTTCCCGACGGATTTCGGGTCAACATCCTTCTCCGACCAACTCTACATTCCCGGCTGCGCGCCCCTCGTCGCGGAACTGAAGCTCAACCTCAATCAGGCGACTGACGCCGACCCCACCCCGTTCTTCGCCGGAAAGGTCCATACCATCGCATGCGTCGCGGGCCCGCCGGTTGCCGGACGGCCGACGACCTTCGCCAGCTGGTGCAGCAAGGATGACCTTGACCCGGCCCAGCAGACGACGGTCGAGGAACTGCTCGATCTGACACCCGGCGGGGCATCCGCGCTGGGCAATCCGGCGGCTTGCGCAAGCGCGCAGGACTTTCTCGCGTCGAGCACGACGCTCGACCTGGCCGGGCGACGGCTGACAAATCTCGAGCCGCTGGCGACACTTACCCATCTGACGCGCCTGACCTTGTCCGGCAATGAGATCGCCGACACGCGCGATCTGGAAAAGCTGACCAAGCTTGCGTTTCTCGATCTGTCGCGCAACCGGATCAGCAACATCAACGTGACGGCCGTAATGAAGGATCTGGCCGACGCCGACCTCAGTTCCAACCAGATCGCCGACTTGCGGCCGCTCGCCTCGGCACGGGCGCTGACGCGGCTGGTTCTGGCCAGCAACAAGATCACCGACGTGTCGCCGCTGCGGTTTCTGCAAGAACTCACGGCGCTCGATCTGTCGAAGAATCGGATCGCGGATGCGAGCGCTTTGATGGGCCTGACCAAGCTTGCCGCTCCGAACCTGCGCGCGAACCGCCTGGCCACGGCGCAGTCCGTCAGCGCCATCCTCCCGTTCAATCCTTCGCTGGACGGCAATCCGGTCTGCATCACCCGACCCGAGCAATCGATCGCGGTCACCGGGAAGATTTTCGAAGCGTGCATCACGGCAATCAAGGAGGCCGACGTGGTGCTGGCAAACATGCAGACCGGCAAATGCCTGGCTGTTGCCGGGGGGCGCGTCGACAACAACGCGCCGGCCGTACAGTTCAACTGCGACGGCGACCAGTGGCGCCGCTGGAAGCTGGTCGAGACGGATGACGGTTTTCAACTGCAGAACGTGCGAACCGGAAAATGCCTGACGATTGCAGGCGGGGTCAGCACCGACAACAACGTTCCGGCCCTCCAATTCAGCTGCGACCGGGACCCGTCGCGGCGCTGGAAGCTGACCGCGACCGGTGACGGCTTTCAGGCTGAAAACGTGCAGACGGGGAAATGCCTGACCATTGCCGGCGGGGTGAGCACTGATGACGACGTCCCTGCCCTCCAGTTCAACTGCGACCGCGATCCGTCGCGGTTCTGGAGCATCCGGGCGGCCGACCCCGAAGTCGTGCTGGTGAACCGGCAAACCGAAAGGTGCCTTTCGGTCGCGGAGGGACGAACCGACAACAATGCGCCGACGGTGCAATTCGACTGCGACGGCAGTCAATGGCAGCGCTGGAGGCTGGTCGAGACAGGCGATGGTTTCCAGGTGGCCAACGTCCGGACAGGCAAGTGCCTGACGATTGCCGGCGGAGTCAGCACCGAAAACAACATTCCAGCCTTGCAGTTCAACTGTGACGGCGATCCTTCACGCCGCTGGAACCTGGTCGAGACGCGCGATGGAGTTCAGGCGGCAAACGTCCAGACGGGCAAGTGCCTGATCATTGCCGGCGGGGTCAGCAACTTGAACAACATCCCGGCCCTTCAGTTCACCTGCGACCGCGATCCGTCGAGCTATTGGACCATCGAGGCGGCGGACGAGATGTAACGCTGCCAGTGGTTCGGGCTGATTGAGCCGCATCGATCAGCTTGGGCCTCTAAAGGAGGAACCAGATGAACCGCATCGCCCAATCGCTGCTCCTTGTTCTGGTCATGCTCGTGACCGCCGGCGCCGGCCCGGCCCGTGCGGACGAGCCGAAGGTTGTGCTGTTCGAGGATCCAGCACTGGAGGCGAACCGGCTGCATTATCCGCTGCTTATCTCCGACGGGCGCGGCTACCGCATCCGCTGCAAGGACCAGGCGGACGAGGAAGCGGTGATCCGCGGACTTGGCTTTGCGACGGTTCCCTCGGAGGTGCTAACCGCCGTCGACAGCGCGATCGTCGCCGCAGATCCCGCCGCCAACCCGCTGCTGTGCCCATCGGGCGAGACATACCCGATCAAGGTGTTCGCGCACGATAATGGCAGCGGTCTCGTCTACTACCTGCAATTTCCGTCAGACTTCGGCGCGACGACATTTTCCGACCGGATCTACATTCCCAGCTGCGCGCCGCTGGTCACCGAGTTGAAGCTCAATCTCGACCAGGCGCTGAACGCCGACCCCACGCCGTTCTTCGCTGGCAAGATCCACACCATCACGTGCCTCTCGGGCGCGCCGCTGGTCGACAAGCCGACCACCTTCGCGAAATGGTGCATCAAGGGCGACCGCACGCCGGCTGAAACGGCGACGGTGATGGCGGTGCTCGATTCAACACCCGGCGGGGTCTCCGCGCTCGGCAACCCGGCCGCCTGCGCCACCGCACAGACCTTCCTGGAATCGATCACGACGCTGAACCTGAGCGGCAAGGGCGTGCAATCACTCGAGCCCATTGAGGTGCTGGCGAACCTCGCCAGCCTGTCGATCGCCGACAACTCGATCGCCGACCTCGGGCCGCTGACCAAGCTCAAGGTGCTGACCTTCCTCGACATTTCCAGCAATCACATCAGCAACATCAACGCGCTGGCGCCGCTGACTGCGCTGACGCGGGCCGACGTCTCCGACAATGACGTCACGGACATCCGCGCGCTCTCAGCACTGGCGCTGCTCACAAACCTTTCGCTCGACAACAACAAGATTGCCAGCCTTGAACCGCTGCAATTCCTGCAGGCGCTCTCGACACTGTCCATCGGCAACAATGGACTGACAGGCGACATGCTCGAACCACTCAGTGCGCTCGGCGGCCTGACCAGCCTCAACCTTGCCAACAACAAGATCGAGACCTTTGCCAATCTCGGCAGCTTCCCCTCGACGCTAGCCATCAATCTTAGCGGCAATCCAATCGTCGCGGGCGGCGGGCAGAACTTCGTTGACCTGTGCGTGCTGCACCGCGACGCGGCGACCCCGCTTGGGCAGACCATTCGCGCCATGGTCGAATTGGAGGGCGGCGGGACGTGCTTGGCGGTCGGCAACAAGCTGCTGGCGACCACGGCGCTCGACCTGTCGTCCAAGATCGTCAGCGACCTGCGTCCGCTCGCCACCTTACCGCAACTCACCTCGCTCAACCTGTCGAGCAATGACATCACCGACGTCGCGCCGCTTGCCGGTCTGACCAACCTAGCCATACTCAACCTGTCAAAGAATTCGATCACTAATGTCAGGCCGCTGGCGGCGCTGCCGGGCCTGATTAATCTCGATCTTTCCGACAACCCTGTGCAGGCGACCGAGTTCCTGTCGGCCTGCCTGATGCGGAACCAGACCGACTTTCTGACACCCGCGCAAGCCTCAGAAGTGAACGCGCTGCTGTCTATCTCAGGCAAGACTGTCTGCGGCAGAGCCTATGACGATCTCAGCTCACGCCAGTTCGCCGATGCGAAGAACCGCGGGTTGACCAGCGTCTCGCTGTTCCCGGTGATGGGCAATCTGACCTCCATCGACCTGTCCGACAATCAGCTGTCCGACGTCGCGGCGCTGTCGGCAGTACCGGGGCTGACGAAGCTTTGGATTCGCAACAACCAGATCCCTTCGATCCAGGGGGTATTGCAACTGCGCCGCCTCGAACAACTGAACGTCGACGGCAATCCACTGTCGAACCTGATCGGTGTCGGAGTGCTCAACAAGCTGACAAAGCTCTATTTCTCGAACACGCACGTGCAATCCGTGACGCCCTTGGCGGATCTGCCGCTGCTTGATGACGCCGGCATGCGCAACCTGCCGCTGCAGTACGCCAGCTTCGCGGAATACTGCATCGTCTATCGGTTCGATTCGATCGCGCTCGGGGACGCGCGCGGCTTCATGGCGGCGCTTGAGAGCCGCATGCAGGCCGACCACGTCGACAGCGCCGATTGCAGCGCAGCGCAGAACTGGGCGCAGTCACTGACCAGTCTGACACTGAACAAAAAGTCGATCATCGCCGTCAACCCCGTCGTCCATTTCCGGGCACTGGGCGAACTCAACCTGTTCGACAATCTGATCACCGACGCCTCGCCGATCGCATCGCTGACGGGGCTTCAGAAACTGAACCTGGCCACCAATCGGCTGTCGGCGATCCCGCGCTTCGGCTCGGGCGGGCTCAAATACATCTACCTGGACGACAACCAGATCGCCAATGTCGGCAATCTGTCGAACATGCCGGCGTTGTCGAATATCGATCTACGCAACAACCGGGTCTTTGATGCACTGCCGCTCGGCTCGCTTCCGGCGCTGTCGATTGTCGATCTGAGGGGCAACCGGATCGAGAACTTCGCTCACGTCCATCCGGTGATCGGAAAGTCCTATCTCGGCAACAATCCGATCTGCTCCTTCCCGCAGCCGCTCCTCCCGCAAGTCGCCGAAGCGTGCAACCGCGAGCCGTTGCGCATCTTCGATGGAAACATTCACTTGCACGACGCGATCGCCGTCCAGCCTTCGGTCATCTGTCCGCGCCCGAACTGCTTGCAGCTCATCATCGTGGGCCCGCAAATTCATCAGTAATGCCTACACCCGGAGAGGTAGTCCCATGTTCGCAAAGACCCTTACCGCCCTCGCAGCCCTGACCGCTGGCGCCGCAGTAATCGGCTTCCCGGCTCGCGCCGAAGACAAATCAGCAACGTCGATCGTGCAGTTGCCGACCGCGGGCGGCACCGTCGCGCAGGAAGAGGGCAGCTTCTCGCTGAACAACAACACGGGATCGGCGAACTTCACCCTACCGCTACCCACCCTGCCAACGCGCGGCCAGTTCGGGCCGCAGATGAGCCTCACGTATAGCCAGTTCGCAGGCGATACGGGCAACGGGCTTGGCATCGGTTGGCAGTTCAATACCCAGGCAATCGCCGTCAATGACGATCTCGGCACGGCCGTTCCAGGGACCAAACCGGGCGGCGATTTCTTCTCTCGCTTGTCGTATATGGGCGCGCGGCTCATCTTTCTCGGAAACCAAAACGGCGTCTGGGAATACAAGCCCGAATACGCCGAGGATTTCGTCAAGATCCTCTACCACACCGGTGCGTTCGACGTCATTTCGCTCGACCTCGAGGGCGGCCTGCACACCGACACCGTCCCCTCCGGCTTCGAGGTGACCAACGCCGACGGCACGCGGCTGATCTTTAGCGGCGATCCCTCCGTAGCGGAGGGCAATTTCGACATAGCCAAGCCCTACGTCACGAAATGGCCGCTGGTACTGCAGCTCAACGCCAACCGCGAAGCCATCCGCTACGACTACCAGCGTTTCGGTGGACGCAGCTATCTGACAAAGGCCAGCTTCGCCGGCGGCCAGAGCAGCTATCAGTTCGACCTGATCGAGACGCAATCGACACTCGTCAGCCACACCAATGGCAGCAAGCAGGAGAACGCCCGGCTCTACGGCAAGGTAACGGCCAAGTTCAAGGACACCGTCTACGCCCAATGGTGCATAGGATATGTCGGCCGCGATACCAGTGACACGTCGAAGTTCGTCGTCCGGGCGCATCCGGACTGCCTGGCGAAGGCTCAAGCCGACCTCACGCCGCTCATCGACGCGCAGTCGGTCAATGTGCTCGACCAGCTGCGCGTGCTTTACCGGTATGGCGACACCAGCGGCTCGGCCTTGGCGCAATCGACACTGAAGTTCCCGGATATCCATTTCGGCTATTCGTCGTGGACAAGTGCCGAACTGGCATCGCGCCCCGTCGTGTTCGAAGCGCCGAAGATGGCGTTCGCCGGCGACATCCCGCCGCAGAATTTCGAGTTGGCCGACCTCAACATGGATGCCCTGGTCGACATCGTGCAGACCAAGGATGACGGCGCGACCGTGCATCTGGGCAGCGGCGACCTGAACAGCGCCTTCGGCGACACAACCCAGCTCGTGCTGTCGCGTCCGACCGAGGCTGGACTAATTCGTCAGATCACGCCGCGGCTCACCGACAATCGCTTCGCTTTTGCCGATATACTGGGCGACAGTTTCGTCGACATCGTCGAAATCGAAGACGGGCTGATGCATGTCTATGACGGCAAGGCCGACGGGACCTTCCCCTATCTCGGCCGCTCGATCCTGCTGCCCGGCGTCTCTCCCACGACCTTCGCGGGCGGCAATGGCCGCTTCGCCGACCTCAACATGGACAGCCTGTCCGACATCGTCACGACGCGCCTCAATGCCGATGGCCGCACCGAATGGCGGATATTGCTCAATCTCACCCGGCGCCAGCCCGATGGCGGTTATAGCGTCAATTTCGGCGCGCTGACCAAGGCGTTCCCATTCAACAGCCAGGACGGCCAGATCCTGGGTCGCAACAATGTGCGGATGGTCGACATCAACGGCGACCGGCTGCCCGATCTCGTTGTCATCCGTCCAGCCGACCAGGGCTTCTGTCTCTACGAGCACCAAGGCAACATCTTCTCGACGGACCCGAATGCGCTCCTGTTCGGTGACGCCGCGATCAACGACCCGGTCTGCGGTCATGGCACCTTCTCGAAGATAGGCGGCATGCAGCCCGGCGATAGCATCGCCACGATGTGGTACATCGACGCCAATGGTGACGGCATAATCGATTTCGCGTCGATGGGCGAGCGCACCGACCAGATGCGCATCTGGCTCGGCTTCGGCGACGGGACCTACCTGAAGGATCCGCTCAGCATCGCGCTCAATCTGCGGGTTCAACTCGGCACGTCGACGCAGACCTTCGCCTCGCGCGTCGCCGACATCGACGGCGACGGCCAGACCGAAATCATCGTGTTCCAGAAGCCGTCCGGCGACGAGGTGAAGCCGGTCGTCGTCATTGACTTCAATCGCACCGACACGATGCAACTCGTCAAGGCCAACCTGCTCACAGTCGTCGACTTCGATTCCGGCCGCCGGCACGACATTCGCTATGCGACCTCGATCGACGAGATGCTGCGCGACCGCGCCAACGGCCAGCTGACGCGCAACTTGCATTTCCCCGTTGTCGTCGCCAAGCAGCTCGTCACGTCGCAGGGCATACCCGGCCAGGTTCGCGCCCAAGTGCAGACGGACGAATATTTCTACCACAATCCATTCTATGATGTGATCAATCGCCGCTTTATCGGCTTCTCGGAGGTCGAGAAGGTCGCTTACGGTGACGAGAACGCGGCCGGCCAGCGCATCACGCAGCGTTCAAGCCTCGATCGCGAACAGTATTACACCTTCGCGGAAACGGCGGCTGACCTGAACCTCGCCGGCAAACTGAAGATCCGCAAGACCTATGAAGTGAAGTCGGAGGCGACGCTCGTCGCGAGCGCGGAGACAACCGAGACGCTCGATCCGTCGGCGGCGGCGCTGCACTCGCTGTCGACCGCTACGCGCAGCCAGAAGCTGCCGACGACCGGCATGATGCTGAAATGCGAATCGTCGGTGTGGGAGGCGTTTTCGCGTGGCGACGGCTCGTCCTATCTCAGGAAGGTCAAGGAGACGCTGACCGACTCCGCCGGCGAGGCCGAACAGCAGGACGTGGCCGATCCCGAATGTAAGGATCCGGTCAAGACCCAGACCTATGCCGGTTTTGACGAATTCAACATGCCTGCGTCGGAGACGGTCAGGGTGCGCGACATTCTGGGACCGGAGAGCCTGACGGTTCCCGGCTTCAGCCGTACGACCCAGACCGACTACACCCAGTCGCGCGCCGATCTGGCGGCGCTCGGCATCATCAACGCGGCGTCCGAGCGGCGTATCCTGGCCGCGACCCGGCTGCTCAGCCGCGAGAGTTTCACCTACCTGCCAAATTCCGGCGGTCGGATGGGGTCGCGAACGCTTGAAGTACTGTCGGGACTTGGCGCGCTGCCGCCCGCGCTCGAACAGTTCCGCAACGCCAGCCGTAAGCTGGCGAAGACTATGGGTTACGATGTTTTCGGCAACAGTATTTCGATCGCCGACGAACTCGGCATCACCGAGTCAGCGATCTACGACCCAACCGGCACCCTGACGCTCAGCCACACCAAGCTGTCGGGCGGTGCGGCCGAGCTCGATCAGACGACGAAAATGACCTACGATGGGCCGCGCCAGGGCGCCGTGGCGACGACGACCACACCCTTGGGCATGGTCGTGATGAACAGCTACGACGCTCTCGGCCGCAAAACCCGGGAAACCGCCGCGGACGGTGCCGAACGCTTCTACAGTTACAAGATCGGCGAGCATGGGCTGCCGTCGCTCATCCTGACGGCGCGCCGCCGCTATGCGGGTGTTGCCGAGACACCGGAAGGCGAGAGCGAGTTCATCGCGGACCTCGCCGCCTATGACGCGCGCAGCGAAAAGGTCGCCGAACTTGAAAACGTCGCCGAGGGCGGCGTCAGGGTCTTCAATTTCTCACTCTACAACCGCAACGAAAAACAGACCTTCCGCTGGACGCCCTTTGTGGTGACCAGCTTCGGCGGCGTTGACGATCTCAACCTGCAGAAGGTGTTCGACCTTGGCGATGTTCCGCGCCCCGATCGCGAAATCGGCAATGCCTACACCTATGACCCGGCCGGCCGGATGGTCCGCGAAACCCATCCGTCGGGCAAGGTTTCCGACATGATCTTCCGACCCTGGGGCACGCTCACGGTCACGACCTACCACGACCAGTTCGACGGCACCGTTCAAAACAGCGAGTATTCGCTGAGGAATGAGAACGGCGTGACCGCTTCCATCGCCAGCGACGGCAACGGCACGACGCATATTTCGCGTTTCGTGCGCGATTCCTTCGGCTACCTGAGCGAAATCTGGCTGCCGGGCGAGATGACGCCGCGGCGGCTGATCTACAACTCCGTCGGCGACATCGAATTCCAGTCGATCCCGGGAATGGGCGACCGCTACGCGTTCTACGATGCGCGCGGTCGCCAATCGGTGGTCGCCCGCGTCGGAACCAACGGTGAAACGTCGGTCCAGACCTACACCTATGACTTCCTGAACCGCAAGCTCACCGAAGCCAATGACGGCGTTTTGCACCTCGAATACGAGTATGACAGGGGTGTCGAGGTCGCATCCGCAGCAGGGTTCGAAGCGCCGATCGTGTTGCCGCTCGATAAGACGACGCAGATCACCATCCATGATCCCAACGGCGCGTTCGATGCAATCCAACGTTACGCCTACAACGCCAACGGCCGCATGGTTGCCCATGAGGTGGAGATTGGCGGCGCGAAATACGCCGACCATTTCCACCACACGCTCGACGGCCGCATCGACTCGTCAGAAGGTCCGCGCGGACTGGCCTCAAAGTTCGCACTCGGGCCCGACAAAAATCTGAGGTCTGTCACTGTGATGCACCCCGACTTTTCGGAACCCCAGAAGATCATCGAGAACATCACCTACAATGCGGAATCGCGCATTGAACGGGTCGACTATCGCCTCGGGGCGTTCACGCAACTGACCTTTGATCCGGCGACCCTGTTCCTCACGCATATCGTGACGCAAGCCGGCGGAAAGTCCTTGCAGGACCTCACCATGACCTTCAACTCCAATGGCTCGATCACCCAGATCGCTGACACATTGGCGCAAGGCGTCGGCAACGAGGGGCATGTCGATCGGTCGGGAACGTTCCACTACAACTTTAAGAACGAGCTCGTCCGCATCGACCGCTATGGACGGCCGGCCGACTTCGCTTACTCGCCGGCGGGGACGTTCGTCCGCAATGACGAGCTCGAACCCGGCGCGGCGATCGCGCCGGCGTCCGGTTCCGCGACCGGCCTTATTCCGGCAGGAACCGCGGCCAAGCCCTACACCTTCGACGGTTTCGCCCAACTTGCGAAATCGCCGACCCTGACGGGAACGGTGTTCGATATCAACGGACGACTGATCCGCGCTCAGACGGCCACCAATGAAGTGCTTTACGGCTACGACCAAACCGGGCGCCGCCTCTACAAGAAAGTAATTCCGGCGAACGGGCCGGAACAGGTCTACCTCTACCCGGTAGACACGTTCGAGATCGGACCTAAGGGCGAAGAGAGCTACGTCAACCTGGCGGAGGCCAAGCTTGTCCGCCTGGAGCACGGCACCGGCAAATGGTTCTACTACCTGAAGGATCACATTGAGAGCAGCGACTATGTCATCGCCTCGAACGGCGTGCCGGTCGAGCAGATGCTCTACAAGGCATACGGCACCGAACATAAGCCCGAGACATTGTCCCCGGCCTGGGCCACGCACCTGACGGATGTCGCGGCCGACGTCCCGCGCGAGAAGACCCATCACCGTTTCACTGGAAAGTATCTCGATGACGATACCGGGCTCTACTACTATGGCGCCCGATACTACGATCCGGCGCTCGGGCGCTTCATCTCGCCCGATCCGCTCTATGTCGGCGACCCCGAGCGGTGCACGGGTAATTCGACGGCATGCAACCTGTTTGCCTACGCCAACAACAACCCGATGGCGTTCATCGACCCGACCGGCCTGAAGGAGATCGTCGCCGGCGACGCGGCCTACCGGCGGCAGGTCGAAGAGGACATCCAGCGAGTCGATCCGACCGCACGGGTCGACAGCAAGACTGGCGAGGTATCGCAAAGCTGGCTGCATGGCGCCTGGCTGGACGTGAAGAACTTCTTTGTCGGATCCAACTCCTTCGACAGCGGCCGCGAGCTGATGCGCCGGGTCATCGCCGACCCACAAACCACGACGATCCAGAACGAGCCGGGCGTCACCGCGGCCCGCAACAAGGATCCGTTGGGGAACCCGGAAACGACGAAGGGCGACGTGATCATCGGCTATGACCCGGCTGCGTCGCGCACGCGCACGTCTGTCGAGTTCGACAAGTCCTCGGGAACGACTGCCTCCAATCCGGCGGATCCTGGCATCGTGCTCGGTCATGAGCAAATCCACGCCACGCACCGCATGGCCGGCCAGCATTCGGGGTTCAAGGATGCGCCCTACATAGGCCTCGATGGCAAGTCATATGCTTATCGCAACGAGGAAGCACGTACCATCGGTGTCGGCGGCACGCGTCGACCCGACGACATAACGGAGAACCAGTTGCGCGACATGCTCGGCATTAAGCCGCGCGTCCATTGGTAACCGAGACCGCGACCAAGGATGGAGACTTTGACATGCGACGACTCCCGAAGCTTCCGGCGATCCTCGCCGGTTCCGTGCTCATGTTTGCGGCAGCGGCGGCGGCGCAATCCATGAGCAAGCAGCTCAAGGAACCGCAGGCCGTGCCGCTCGATTTCCTGACATGGATCGACCGCGATCCGGCCTGGCTGCAGCAACAGATGGCCACGCTCGGCGCCGCCGGCGGGGTGAAAATCGGCAATGACATGCTCGAAACAACAGACCTGGAAGCGTTGAAGGCGGTTAACCGCATCCGCGGCTTCGCCTACCTCGCGGCGAAGGGATTGAACCCGCCCTATTTTGACCTGTCTGTCGCCGGCGCGGATACGACCGTCCGATGCGTCACCTCGTATCCCAGGGGCATCGCGCCCGACATCGGGCCGATGGACTTCGCGAGGACGTCGTTTCCGGCGGAGGCCGCCGACCAAACTCAACTGAAATCCTGCACGGTCGCAGGCAAGAGCGGAGACTATGCCGAGCTTGAGCGGGCGGCCTTTCGCGATCGTTATTTTAACGCGTCGGGCACATTGAAGCCGGAATTCCGAGACTTGGGCGACGATCCTGCTTTCAAGGCCAAGGCGATCGACGAGGGCTTCTTCCTGACGACGGAGGACTATAGCGGCCTGCTGCAGCTGGACCTGCGGTAAGCAGCTGCGACGTAGCAAGCAACACCTGGCGCCGGCGAAGGGCTAGACTAGTATTGTCCACGTGCTTCGTGGGGGCCGACCAGCGCCAGCACCAGCCAGGGCTGGTCTTTGTCGCCTTCTTCGCGCCCTCCCGGTGTGCCAATGCCAGAGATAGGAATAACAGAAGACGTGTCCGACTTTGGTTTTGGCCCAGAGAGCTCGTGGTTGAGATAGTCGGGACTCGGCTCCATGCGGAGGCTTCGACCGCAGCGATATCGTCCTCGCTGAGCTCCGCTATCAGCTCGACCCGCCTGTCGCGCTTCAACAGCCAGACAAAAACCTCGTAGGCCAGCAGCACGGTGCGCGTGCGGCCGTTTTGGTGATGACGACCGGATTGCGGAACAGAGGTATCCTGATAAGCGCCGAAGTTTTTCGAGACGGCGGCGGCGGTGACGGTGGCGGTCATCGGCGAGACTGCTTTATTCCGGAATAGAGGCGCTTTTCGCGCTTTCCGCGAGTGTCTGGCGCCAACCAAAAATGGAAACGAGCCCGTGACAAGGCTGCTTGCAAGATCCAGCTGAAATCGCCGCGAGACGGGCTGAAGCCGTCTACGCGCTCAACTGCGTGCCGTCCTTCGACCGCCGGGATTTTCTAGCCGGAGTTTTGACCGACGACGACCACGCCGGCTCGCTCCCAAAAACAACAAGGCCCACTCTGGGGGCCTTGCCGTATCAACTCTGCTGTCGGCCCTGCCCTCAGTTTCCCATCATCTGCTTGGCATTTTCCGGCGTGATCGCGGTCGTGTCCACCGTCACCGTCGGCTCCACCGACGAAGCACACTCAAGCAGGATCTTCTTCGACATCTCGATCGCTTCTTTGGCGCCGGTCGGGTAGGTGAAGGTTGCCGCCCAGTCGCCCTTGGCCACGGCCTCGATGCCGCCGGCCGGACCCGGCAGGCCATCGGTGCCGATGATCTTGACCTGCTTGCCCGCACCCTTCGCTGCGAGCAGCGCACCAGCCGCCATCATGTCGTTCGAGGCATAGAGCACCTTGATGTCCGGGTGCGCTTGCAGCATGGCGGAAAAGGCGGTTTGGGCTTTGTCGGGCACCCAGTCGGCGGCCTGCTCGGCCACCACTTGGATTTTGGCATTCTCCTTCACACCGTCCTTGAAGCCGTTGAGTCGCTCCACCGCCGGCGTTGAACTCGGCAGGCCTTCAAGCACCGCCGCCTCGCCGCCTTCCGGGAGCAGGGTCTTTGCGGTGTATTTGCCCGCTTCGAGCGCGATCTTGTAATTGTCGCCGCCGATGAAGGCGGTGTAGTCCTTGCCGGGGTCGCCTACCGTTTTGCGGTCTAGCTCGATGACGGGAACGCCGGCATCCATCGCGCGCTTCACCGCCGGTGTCATGGGCGCTGCCTCGAAGGGCGAGATCAAGAGCAGATCAACTTTCTGGGTTATGAAGTTGTCGACCTGCGAGGTCTGCGTGTTGACGTTGCCGGCGCCGTCGGCGATCTGAAGCGTGAACTGCGGCACTTCCTTGACCGCCGCGGTCAGCTCGTCATTGACATGCTGGCGGTAGGGCTCGGCATTGTTCGCCTGCGAAAAGCCGATGATGAACTGGCCGTCCTTGGCGCAGGTCTTGACCATCGGGTCGGCCGCTTGGGCAGCACCCGCCATGCACAGGCAAGAGCCTGCTAGAAAGGCGACCTGCAGGGCGCGCCTCGATCCTTTTTCCATCGTTGTCATGCTTGCTCTCCTCCTCGTCGGGCCTAGGGCCAGACCTTGGTTTCACGGTCTTCCAAATGCTGCCGCCGGCCTCCTATCGTCCCAAACCCTCGCGGCGGCGAACGAGGGATTGAAGCACTGCCGCCAGAACGATGATCGCGGCGGTCGCGAGCAGCTGCATGGCGGGGGTAATGTTGTTGAGCTGAAGGATGTTGGCGAGCGCGCCGAGCATGATCGTGCCAGCAACGGTGCCGACCATCGAGCCGGCGCCGCCGAACAGGCTGGTGCCGCCGATGACCACGGCCGCGATGGCCGTGAGCTCATAGCCCATACCGTCATTGGCGCTGCCGAAGTTGAACTGACCGGCATGCACGATGCCGGCAAGGGCGGCGGCAAATCCGGTAATGGCGTAGACCGAGATCTTGACCATCGAGACCGGCACGCCCGAAATACGCGCCGCTCGCTCGTTGCCGCCGACGGCAAAGACATAGCGGCCGAAGCGCGTGGTATTCAGTACCAGGGTAGCAATAGTGGCGAAGGCGATGAAGACAATGGTCGCCACCGGCACCGTGTTGTTGAACAGGCGCTCGCCCAGCACCGCGAAGACAGGTGGCGCCAGGCCGGGCCCGTCGCCATAGGAAATATTAATGTACTGATTGCCGGAAACGACCAGCGCGAGACCTCGCGCCGCCTGCAGCCCGGCGAGCGTGACGATGAACGGCTCGAGCCGAAAGCGGCTGGAAATGGTGCCCTGGATCATGCCGAAGACGGTGCCCATTACCAGCACGGCGAGGATGGTCGGGATAAGCCCGAAGCCGCCGGAGATCATCATCGTCGCGGTGACGACGCTGGAGAGACCAAGCACTGCGCCCACCGAAAGGTCGATGCCGGCGGTGATAATGACGAAGGTCATGCCGATGGCGATAATGCCGGTCTCCGACACCGCGCGCACGATGTTGGCCATGTTGTCGGGCGCAAGGAACAGTATCTCGCCATGGCGCCTCGGCGAGAAGATGACGCCGCCGATCGCCACCAGCACCAGGCCGATCAGGCTCTGGAAGCGCACGATCAGCGCGAGTGGATCGCGATGCTTTGCGGCCGGTGCGGCCAGCACCGGACCGCTCGCAACCGAAATCTTCTGCTCGGACATCACGCATCCCTGCCATTTGCCGCTGCCATCACGGTGTGCTCGTCAACGCCACCGGTGAATTCCGCTACATTGCGCCCCTGGCGCAGCACCACGATGCGGTCGCACAGGCCAATCAGCTCCGGCATTTCGCTGGAGGCAACCAGGATGCCCAGGCCTTGTGCAGCCAACTGCCGCAGCCGCTGATAGATCTCGCCCTTGGCGCCGACATCGACGCCGCGCGTCGGCTCGTCGAGCAGCAAGAGCCGGGGATTGCCAAGTATCTCCTTGGCCAGCACCACCTTCTGCTGGTTGCCGCCGGACAGCGCGCCGACCGCGACGTCGGGATTCTTCGGCCGAATGTCGAACTGGCCGAACGATTGTTTCACCGCCTGGGCCTGGCGGCCCGGCGACATCAGTCCGCCCGGCGATATTCGCCGGATCACCGACATGACCAGGTTGAGGCCAACCGCCATCCTCAGCATTAGGCCACTGCCACGGCGGTCGTCGGTGACGAAGGCGATGCCGGCAATGCGCGCGGCTCTGATGGAATCAAGCTTGACCGGACGGCCGGAAATGGCGACCCCGCCCTCCCAGTGGCCGGAAAGGCCGGTGCCGTAAAGCGCGCTCAGGAGCTCGGTGCGCCCTGCCCCCATGATGCCGGCCAGCCCGACGATCTCGCCTTCATGCACCTCGAGTGAAAGCCCTGTCGGGGCCTGCCAGCCGCCGCTGTCGCGCGCTAGCCGGAAGCTGGCATCGCGCAGGCTGAGCAGAGCCCGGCCGACGGCCGTGGTGCGCTGGGGATAGAGTTCGTCCAGTGGGCGCCCGACGAGCAGCCGCACCAGTTCGGCCTGCGGTGTGTGCGGATCGGTGATGCCGGCTACACGTCCGTCCCGCATCACCGTCACCCGGTCCGCGATCTGCGGCACTTCCTCCAGACGGTGGGAGATATAGACGATGCCGACGCCACTGGCGGCGAGCTTGCGCATGATGTCGAACAGCCTCTCGACCTCGCCCACCGTTAGGGCCGCCGTCGGCTCGTCCATGATCAGGACCCGCGTCGCATAGGACAACGCTTTGACGATCGCAACGACCTGGCGTTGCCCGATCGAGAGGTCGCCGACTAGCCTGGCGGGATCGATAGCCAGTTCGATAGCTTCCAGACGCTTGCGAGCTTCGCGGCGCATCCGCGCCACATCGAGCAGTCCGCCCGAGCGCATCAATTCGCGGCCAAGGAAGAGGTTTGACGCCACATCGAGCGTTGGAACGAGATCAAGCTCCTGAAAAATGGTCGCAATTCCGGCCGTCTGCGCCTCGCGCGGGTTGTTGAACCGCACCGGCTTGCCGTCAATCTGGATTGTACCTTCGTCGGGTGCGTAAACTCCCGACAGCAGATTCATCAATGTCGATTTGCCGGCGCCGTTCTCGCCCAGCAGGGCGTGGATCTCGCCTGGCTTGAGATCGAAATCGACACCGCGTAGTGCCTGGACGCCGCCGAAGCGTTTCACGGCCCCTGTCACCGATAGAAGCGGCGCGCTCATGCCGGCCTCCCGCAGGATTGGCGGGCATGCAGCGTCGCCTGAAGCCGCACCGAGCGGGGCTCTGTATCCGTTGATGCAATTCGGGCGCTAAGCAACGATGCGGCCTGCCGCCCGATTTCGGTGCAAGGCTGCGCAATAAGGGTCAGTCGCGGCTCAAAACAATCGGCCCATTCGAAGTCGTCAAAGCCGACAAGTGAAAGATCCCGAGGTATTGCGAGACCTTTTTCGCGAACCGCTCGGACCGCTCCGATCGTCGCCATATTGTTGCCGGTGACCAACGCCGTAGGCGGCGAAGCCAATGACAACATCGCGCGGGTCGATGCCGTAGCGCTCGCCGTGTCGACGTTGCCTGGCGGCAGATATTCCGACACGTAGGCAAGTCCGTTAGCCATCAAAGCTGACTTGAACGCATTGATACGTTCGCGAGTCGTAGCAAGGCCCGGCTGCCCCGCAATGAACCCAATCCGCTGGTGGCCGAAGGATGCGACGTGATCGATAAGAGCCCGCATCGCAGATTGGTTCTCCACGCCGATCTGGTCAAATCGTTCGTCGGCAAACCGGTCGATCAGAACGCAGGGAACCATTTTCTCGGCAAGGTAGTTGGTGGCTCGCTCTGGGGCACCCGAGGGCGCCAGAATAACGCCGTCAACACGTCGTTGATGGAAGGCGCGAACGACCGCAAGCTCCCGATCAGGATCGTCCTGCGTGTCGGAGAGGAAAACCATGAGGCCAAGACGCGCGCATTCCGCTTCCACGGCACAGATGATGTCAGTGAAATACGGGTTCGAGATCGCCGAAATCGCCAAGCCGACGCTGTTGGTTGAAGCGACCTTGAGAGAACGCGCCAGCGCATTGGGCTGATATCCAAGCAAAGCAATCGCTTCGTTAATGGCTTTCGACTTCGCAGGCGAGACAAAGCGCGTGCGGTTGATCACATGGGACACCGTTGAGACCGACACGCCGGCACGACGGGCTACCTCAACCATCGTTGCCATTGCGGCTCAAACGGAGTGCTGCACGCAAGCGCTCCTCCCTGATGTTGCGCTTTAAGCCCGCTCTGTCCTGGCGGGTATAATAACCATAGTGTCATCGAAACGTTTGCGCAATCGATTCGATGGGCGTTTTTTTGATCTGATCAGACTATTGTTGTCTAGAGTGGAGCAAAGCAGACACACGACGTCTCCCCTCACCACTCGAATTCTGTGGGCACGATTTTAGAAATGGTGCGCGAGCAGATTGCCAAACCCGTTGGAAAGATCATGGTCCCGAGAGATGGTTCAATCTGGCGTCGCGCGATGATCGGGCATAGCGTCGCATCAGGAATTCTCGCCTCTGCCAACCAATCTTGCCGGCTGATTCATCCGTTCACTGGCGGTACTGGCGGAACATCGTCGGCTATTTCCTGCCTGAGCCTTGGTCCTTTGCTCAGCCGGCGACCGAGCGCATCGACGAAATTGTCATAACGCTGCAAACCCTTCGCGCGGGCTTCGGCCTGAGCGGATTCCGGCAAGGCTGGGGTCGAGTTGAGCCAAAACCGGACGAACAATGCTAGCGTCTCAATAGCAATTCCGACGTCACGCTCGACACGCTGTACGCGTCGATCGATCTGGTCGAGACGGCGAGTTATCGCCGCTTGCTTCCGCTCTTCGGCATCCGGCGACAGAAACGATGCGAGCGCAGCCTCGGCGACCAGTGACAGCGAGACCTCGCGCCGCCCAGCGTAATCGGCCAGTCCGTTCATCACGTCAGGATCAAGATAGGCAGACAGACGTTTTTTCTTCGCGTTCTTCATGGGCTCAAAGCTCAATGCCATCACTGGGGTCAAGAGCGGCCTGACGTGCTGCGCGCCTCATAGCCTGATCGACACCACGACGGCGCATGGCGTCATCGTCGGGCTCGTCCCGGTCAAGATCGAACTCATCGTCGCGCTGTGTTGTTCGCTCCGGTGCGATGTCCTCATGTTCGGGAAGCTCGGGCTGGCGGCGGATGCCGCCATTGGCCGGATCGTCGTCCTGCTGATCCTTGGCGCGCCACGATTTTTGAGGATTGCCTTCCGGCTCAGCAAAGACTGTCGTTCCGGTCCAGTCGTCAGAGCGAGCGTTTTGCATGCTCTCTCCGGCTTTCGGTGGCGGCAGGACACGCTCGGCAAGCCGCTGATCGGCGAAGTAGCGTGCCTTCTTCGCTCGGATTGGGAACTGGCCCGAGATCATGACGCCACGACCGGGTGCGGGCCGGCTTCGCCCAAATGCCGGGTCAGCATCATGGCGCGCAACGTTCCAATGTGCCTTCCGGGTCGACCAGGACATCCGCCACGTTCTGCACATCTCGAACTTCCCGCTCGCCTCGTCGCACCTCCAGCAGAGGGTTATAGGCCGCGGATGCGGCATTGGTCGGATCGAACAGAAGCACCCGGCCGAAATGTGCGCGCCATCCGGCCGTCAGTTCCCAGTTTTCGCCTTTGATGTCGTGGACAATTGCCGAACCCGGCCAAGTCAGCAGCGACGGCACGACCAAGCCAACACCCTTGCCGCTTCGGGTCGGCGCAAAACACAGCACGTGTTCGGGACCGTCATGGCGTAGATAGTCGTGGTCGAGCTTGCCGAGCACCACGCCATCAGGACCGACTATGCCTGCGGCTCTGATTTCGGCTCGCGTCGCCCAGCGTGCCGAGCCATAGGTCGCGGAGTCCTTTGCCTCGCGCGCGCGCCATACCGACATCCCGATCGCGGTGGCGATCGCCATCAGGCTGCCGCTTGCCGCAATCGCCGCGCCCTCAACAAAGACCTTCGGCGCGTAGGCGTCATAGAAAAACCACCACCAGAAAAATGCCGGCGGGGGATAAATGGGCCGTCCCGCCAGTTCGAACCAGGACGGACCGAGTTGGCTCTGAAAGCCGAGCCGCCATGCCGTCCATTGTGTCGCTGCCCATGTTGTCACGAGGACGAACCCAAGGGTGGTGAGGACCTGTCCCCACAAAATCTTGGTTGCCGGCACTTGTCGTTTCTCCGATCTGAATCACCCGAACAACGAAGAAAGACCGAGTGTCGAGATATGCAAGCGGAAGGAGTTGTCAAAAGCGGCAGGACGTACTGTGAGATAGAAAGACTTGCAGAATTCGGTGCGAGACTACTTTGGAAAGTATTTCACTTGGGCGGAGAGATCAGATTCGGGTCGTTGCCATTGCACCACCTGGAACAATCGTGACTGTTCTCATTCTGGTGGTCGTGAAGGAGATCAACTAAATCGCAGATCTGCACAACTATCCCACTTGCGCCTCGAATGGGAAAGGGGTCCGACACCTGGCACATGGAACGTCCGGCCCAGAGCCGCTCGATCTCTTGTGCCCGATCGCACTGTCTGCCGACGACCTGATCACGTGCAGCCGCGCATAAGATCCACAAATTGCAAGATGATCGCGGCTGCGGTGGCTATTTGTCGACGAAAGCCGGCTGCAGGACCGTCGCTGGTTCTCAATGGAGACTGCCGCAACCGCGCCAAAGCGCGACGTTATCGGGAACGAACCCGTGCGTTGGGTTTAGCTCCGCTTCGCAGCGCGCGCTGGAGGAGCGCCTACGTCGATTCGGATCCGACGCTCGCAAGCCGGCAATGCTGGAAGACCTAGCTGCCAGCCGCCGGCGCTGGGCCGCCCTGCCCGTGCTCGATGCTCGCAGCGCCGACGAGATCATCGGGGGCGCGGCCAGCAAGGACGCTTAGTGCGCAATCGATAGGACCTCCTCGCAACCCCGTTTGGACATGGACTTGGAATAGCTGAAAAACGCTCTCGACAGCCGTTATTTGGAGTGGCGCGCGGCAGCGATGGCCTGCAAGAGATTAATGCTGCTCATGTCAGGTTGACTGGATGCGGCAACAGCCAGTGCTGCGGCATCGGCCATTTTCGCGACGTCGTCGCTGCTGATGGTTCCGCGCTTTTCCAGCAGGTTTAAAAGTTCGACAACGAGAAGGAAGGCGTTCACGCCATACCGTTCGGCTCTGAGCTCGAATTCGCCCCGCGCCAGTTCCTCCGAGTCTCCCTCGACCCTTTTGTCCATGATTTGATCGCCTCCCGCGGCAAAGCTATTATAAATTAACAACGTATTCTAACCCTCCTCCATCTGGAAAAACCCGCCGTGCCCATCAGCACGGCGGGTTGATCAAGCGTTGCCCAAGGCCTGGTGCTGGCGGATCTATAGATCGATTGCCGCCCGACAGCCTATCAAACACGCTTCGTCCCCGCGCCGCCTAACTTGGTAACGGCGGGCTTCTCCTCCCCAAATCGTTCAGGTCACTGGATGACTTTGACGATCTTGCGTGTGCCTGGATCAACGACAACGGTCCGGTTGTCGACGACGACGTAGCGGTATTTGACGTTCGGGACCTCATGAAGCTCAACTGTGTCGGGCAGGGTTGAGCCGATATTGAGCTCCACTCCAGGAATTTTCACCGAAGCGAGTGGCTGCTTTTTCACATATTCCTTAATCACCGTCTCCTGTTCCGGGTCGATCACCACGTCCTGAGCGGCGGCAGCACCGACACCAGCCAGCAGCAGAAATCCCGCGGCTGCGGTGGAAAGACGCATTCTCATAGCTATCTCCTTGTGAGCTCTCTTGCACTGGGCGCGAAACTTTGCGCCAAAGCTCCCCCAGACATGAAGCTTGTGCAGACGTTCCTCACTGAGCCTTCGGTCTAGCCGTGCATAGGACCAAAGTCTGCGCTGCAGCGCGCAATAGCCCCGCACATGCAGCCACCCGGAGCTGTGTCTGTTCGTACTCGTTGGCGTCGCTCAACGGAGGAGCCTATGGAGAACAGTGTCCACCAAGCTCGCTGGCTGCTTGCACCGGTTTTCGCCGTCTCCATCACCTTCTTGGTGATAGGAATGGTTGCTAGCTGATGCTCGCTAGTCAGAAATGACGCTCCAACAGCCCCGAATTTGTATCTGCCCAGAAAAGTCCCTTCCTGCGCTGATAGGATCCGCCCGCCATTCCTCGATTGGCGGACGGATCCTCATTTCCCAGCTGCGTCGGATGTCGAGTGAGTAGGAACGGAAATGGACGAGAACAAAAGCAATCGAGACTCGTTCACTTGTTCGACCGAGGCCGCCTGTCGGTCGATGCGCTTTATGAGGTGGAACATTTCGCGCGGGAAAATGGCGTGTTGCCGAGCCAGGTCAGCAAGCTGATCAAAAAGAACGGCAACGACCGTCTGACCCTCACCAAGGCAGTGAAGAGCTGCGAGATCGGCATTGAAAAACCCGCCGCACTCTACAGCACGACGGGTCGATCGATGCGCCGAGCACGGGGGCGTGGGCGCTGGGGTGGGCTGTGCCCGGTGCGACCGATCGTAAAAAACGATACGTGCGCGGCTGCTTGGCGTCTACCAACCGCCAGTTGGGGACAATTTTCGTAGCCGGTTGGGGCGGACAATCATTGCAAATGTCCTCCTTTTACATACCGTTCACTAGTTCATCCCGACGGGCGCTAATTTTGATCACCAGTGACGGCCTTTCTGAAGCATGGGGGTTCCAAAAATCCCTTTCAACAGGCCGGTTTATACCCGTCCGATCCAGAGCTTCGCCAACGCGTTTTCGACCAGGTTTGGAGTGACGAGGTCGGCAGACGAACGCCGTGCGTCGCCAGGAAAGGAGCCGCGCTATTGTCGCCGATCTCGAACCTTGGCTGCGCGAGAAGCTCGGCCTGATCAGCCACAAGACAAAGCTCGCCGAGACGATCCGCTACACTCTCACGCGCTGGGAGGGCCTCTCGCGCTTCCTCGACGACGGTCGCATCGAGATTGACAGCAACACCGTCGAGCGGGACCGAACAATCGACGCCCGCCTGCAGCAGCTCCATGGCAGCGCTGTGCCTCAAAACATGGGGCGGCAAAGCGTTCGAAACGCAACCGGAAGGTGCCCATTGGTCCAAGCATGGCGTCGTCAGCAGCGTGAGAGTGGCGATATCCGTGTATGAGAGCAGAGTTGAAGGCACGGTCAAACACTAAAAAAGCCGGCGCCGTGTGGGCAAATTGGACGTCCATTGCCGCAGCAATTTCGGTCATGATGGGAGCAATTATGGCCGGGGCTATCTTTGCATCTCCCCCCTTCCCCTGGCCTCCAGAACCTGCGAAACTTCGCCATGCGGGCAACATATCACCATGGCGACAAATAAAAACCCCGACCGAAGCCAGACGGCTGTTCTGAGGCCTACCGCTTAACGCACATCCGCGGTTCCGCTGTGCCGCAGATTTCACCTATGCCGCAATCGAGATCGCGACTGCAGGGCGGCGGCATCTGCGGCGGCTCCAGCACGATGAAGGGCGTCATCACCTTTTCGCCGGGCGCAACCAGCTGCGGTGCTGCCGCTCCGGCGGGGCCAAGCGACCGGATATAGCGGTAGAGCGAGCGCACGTCGGTTTCGTCCATCTTGCGGAGATTGTACCAGGGCATTGGCGGCGCTGCGTCGAAAAAGCGGGCAATGCGCACGAACTCATCTTCGCCGTCGTCTGCCACCATGAGCCGCAGGTTGGCCGGATAGCTCGTCCCCCATGGACCCCGAAAACCGATGTTGCTGCCCTTGAGCGCCTTCTCCGGGTCGATCTTCCCGCCGCTTTCCCGATAACCCATGGTGTGACAGTCGTGGCAGCCGCCGGTAATCGAGACGTAGAGGCCGCGTTCGACCGAAGGTTCCTCGGCGCGGGCCGGGATGTGGGCGAGCGAGAAAAGCACGGCACTGCACAGCAAAACGATCGTGCGCATGGCATCCCCCGAAGCAAATGCGGAAGAGAGACTATCAAGCCTAGCATCACCCGGGCAAATGAAAAACCCCGGCCGGGGCCGGGGTTCTGAGTGAAACGTGGCGGCTCGTTATCTCACGCCAGCCGCACTGGATGGCTGGCTGAAGCGGATGGAGGTGGACAGCGGCCAACGTGCAGGGGTTCCCCACCGAAATGACGGAGCGGATGAAGGCTCTGGAGCGGGAGAACCGGGAGCTTCGGCAGGCCAATGAGATCCTGCGGAAAGCATCCGCTTATTTTGCCAAGGGGGAGCTCGACCGCCCGTTCAAAAAATGATCGCCTTCATTGATGATCATCGTGGCGACTACGGGATCGAGCCAATCTGCAGGGTTCTGCCGATTGCCCCGTCCACCTATCACGCGCGTGCGGCACAACACCACGATCCTTCCCGCCTGTCATTGCGGGCGAAACGGGATTTAGCTCTGAAGCCGGAGATCACAAGAGTGTTTGCAGAGAACTTCGCCGTCTATTGCGTGCGCAAGGTGTGGCGGCAATTGAAGCGCGAAGGCTTCGATGTGGCCCGCTGCACCATTGAACGATTGATGCGGGAGACCGGGCTGAACGGCGCCATCGGCGGCAGGCCGTTCAGAACCACGATCAGCGACAAGGCCGCGCCCGGTGACGTCGTGATCGGGCCGACTGGTGCGGTCAAGGTCATGGTGGCGACGAGGCCAGTCGACTTCCGGAATTACGTGGAGCGTCTGATTATGCGGAGTCCGCAGCGGCAATTGCTTGCCGCCTGCGGTATTTGAGCAGCGATCACTCGACATAATCTGCCGATCGGCTGACGGACTTCAGCACTGCCAGCAGCCTGGCGGGAGTGCGGAAGCGACCCGACTTGAGCGACGGTGGCGCCATCGCGGCAAGCGGTCGGCTCGGCCCGCAGGTAGATTTCAGTGCTTTGGAGGCTGGCGTGACCGAGCCAGAGCGAGACTTTGCGGACATCCCGGGTCGCCTGCAGCGTGTGCATGGCGCAGGTGTGCCGTCTATGTCGACCAAGACATAAGCGGCACACCGCCGCCGTGGAATTGCTGCAGGCGGGTGTCGATTGCTCGGTCATTGCCCTGTGGCTGGGCCATGAGACGATGGAAACGACGCTGATCTATCTTCACGCACATCTTGAGCTGAAGGAATCCGCACTCGCCAAGCTGAAGCCGTACGAACGCGCCAAAGCCGAGCGATTTCGACCAAACGACCGGCTTCTGGAATTCCTGAACGCCCTTTGAGCATGAGAACTATGCCGAGTGTCAACGACTGGCCTGCGGCCAAACGGCGGGAGAAGCACGCTCTGGCCGCCATGGTGAAAGAGGCACTCGGCATAGTTCGACGGTCGGCACAAACATGCAAACTTAACGGCATCGAGCCGCTCGGCTATCTCGCCGACGTCCTCACTAGGATCGTCAACGGCTATCCCAACAGCCGAATCGACGATCTCCTGCCATGGGCCTACGTCACCGCACCCAATCTCAAGGCCGTGATCTGAATTCGGGTGATACGCGGCCTCGCCAGTTCATTCGGCTAGTTCAAGACCCCCCTGAACTCGCTCCTCGATCGCCTTCAGGAAATGGTCGGACGTCGATGTCCATCCAAAGAGTATCTGCACGAGCGTGATCGAGGCATCATGATTGCTCCTTGAGGCGTCCCAGGAGATGGGCTCGCTAGTGCAATCCGTTAGCAGTATGCAGTGATAGTCCCTGAAGAAGGCATCCCGAATTGTCGACTCCACACACACGCTGGTCGTGCATCCTGTCACGATGAGGTGTTTGATGCCTGCGGTCTTCAGAACAGAATCGAGTTCGGTCTCGTAGAAACCGCTGAACCGCGTTTTGTAGAGGACGACATCCCCTGCCTCTGGCTTGAGGACGTTAACGATATCTGTTCCCCAGGTGTCGCGGATCAGAATCCGGCCCTCGCTACCGTCCGGGGCTGTCATGCTCTCACCGACCCCAAAGATCTGGAGATGTCGGATACGGTTGGGGGCGTCCGATGTCCCAAGGTCCGAGAGGTCGGAATAATACCCCATCTTCAGATAGACGATGGGCACTCTCAAATTGCGAGCGGCAGCTATTACACTTGCAGTAGGGTCGACAGCCCGTTGAATCCCGGAGATATCGATTCCGGCTCTGTCGAACATTCCACCTTTGGAGCCGAAGTCATTTTGCATGTCCACCACGAGAACTGCAGCGTTAGCGGGATCAATTGAAATAGGTTGAGGCTTCGCGTCTATGACAAGTGGCTGCATTTTTATCCTCCCACCAGCATGAGGGTCGCTCTTTGCGCCCTTGGTTATCATGATCGGCCACCTACATCGCGTCAACAAAAGGGAGAGCTACATCCTGCTTGGGAGCCCCAGGAACAGCGGTTATACTGCTGCGCGGGGCAATGAAGTCGATCGGCTGACGATGCCGGAGCGTGCCGGCTTGCTCCGTCGCGCAGCAGCGACGATCAAATCCTATTGTGACGACATCGGCTATTCCGGAACGCCAGCCAATGACACCGGCTCTGACGACGTCGTCCTTCGATCTGGAATCGATTGGGAGCATTGTCGAGATTTTTCCGGCCCTGAAGAGCGGAGATCGGCCAATGTCCGCTCTTACCCATTCCTGCCCGACAGTTTGCGCCCAAGCCATCGCGCTCATTGGCTAATCGCGGCACCGTTCACCGCCCGCACAGAACTCTTACTACTACCAAAAAGAATACGCCGTTAACCAGATTTTCTAACCCGCCAATGCTTAATCGCGAGACTGAATGGGTGAGGTGATCGGTGTCAAACATAAGGGCGTTTCCGCTATATCGGCGGCGGAAGTTGGTCGAGGGAGTTGCCCGCGTGCTGGAATCCAAGAACGGCGAGGAGGCGAATGCGTTCTGGCGCAGCACCGCCAAGACAATTCTCGTTCAGTTGTCCGAATCAGGAATTGCACCCGGGCGCGCCGAACAGGAAATTGGAACGCTTCTTCATGCCGTCTTACGCGAGATAGCCAGCCGGAGTGCTGCGAAACGCACACACTAGCGTCGACTCACGACGAATGATTGCCGCTTGCAGACTCTACTAGGCTTCGCACATGTTACTGCACTGCTCCCGTCGAATGCCAGGTTTCTCACCCCTCATTGCAATATGCGCAGCCGAACTGGCTCGGCCAAGCCGGTTTCGGCAAAAGGCAGGCAGCTAGCGCGGCTCCCGCCCAAAAACCGGTTTCGAATATTTCATTGTTTACTCCAGCTGGCACGTGCCCGGTGGCAGCCAGCTGGAAACCTGGCGGAGCCAACCAGTTGAGATCGTGAAACACTCCACTTACGCCAATGGTTACGCTCGCTGCCTATCGCCGCGCTGGCCCTAATCACCGTCCGTCGCGGTCTATAATGGGTCGGCTGGCTGCTCCGCGTCGCAATGCTGAATGCCGAAGGACTGGCGCGGCCATGGACGGGCAAGCGCAGGTCCTGATGCGATGTTTGGTGAATCCGGTTTGCTGGGCTTGCATTCCATGGTGGCTCTATTGGCTGGAATAAGCTTCTGGCGGGCAGTGTCCGTTCGAATGATGCTTTTGCGTTGCCTTGAGCGCAAGTTTTTGGCCAGCCAGCCAGCGCCTCCTCTTAAGCATGCTGCTGGTCAAGGCCCAGCGGCCTCTAGCTGCTAGTCCCCCCTCAACCAAGCCGCTGGGCCATACCCGCTAGAGCTAAGCGTGCTGTCTCGCACATTAGCAATCCCTTGCTTAAGCACGCTCCAGACTCGTTTCATGAAGCGGGGAATTGGAATTGGTGACGTGGTCGCAATCACCGCGACTGATCAGCGATCCGCCAAATTGGCGGCAAATCCATTGGAAAGCGCGCCAGACCGAAGCTATACCGCGCGGTTAGCCGGTCCCCATCGTCCTGCCACTCGACAGCGCTGGCAATAGAGCACCAGATTCCCGCTCCCTTCCACTTCCAGCGCCTTCAGGGTGAGATTCTTCATCCCGGCCTTGATTGCGCCCTGCCAGAATTCTTCCACGCCCTTGCGGTCATCGACGCGTTTGCCGTCGGGTGGCAGCAGGGCGGCATCGTCGGTATACATTTGACCTACCGCTGCTGCGTTTCCGCTGTTGAAGGCGTCCATGAATTTTACCAACGCCGCTTCGATCTCCTCACGAGCCGAGTGGGCGGCCGCAGACAATGCAGACGAAAGAAGCAGCACAGCAGCAAATGCAAATGACTGAACCAGTCTCATTTCGTCCTCCCTTGCGTGCCCGACATGCCCACCCGATGAATAGCGCCGACCCGAGGGCGCCGCGGCGTTCGATGGCCAGGCGCGGATTATATTAGACTTATCTGATATGACGGCGCAAGCGCAGCTGCGACCCTCTGAACGACCAGCGTAGCAGCTGCCGGAGAGCTTCAAAGCGGCGGCTACCGCCTCACTGCCCTCCTCGTCTCGACGAAAGAGTTCGTTCGAATGATGCTTTTCCGTGGCTTTGCTCGCAAGTTCCGTTACAGCCCGAAGGCGGGTGACAGATGGCGGCGTCAGCCTCTCCACCCCGAGCTACGATTTCACGCATTCGATCAGGCACAGCTCTCTCGGGCTAGCGCGCCAAGCATGAGTTAGCTCCCGAATGAGCAGGTGCCGCCCAGTTCAGCTTCGGCCCTTGCGCGCGCAAAGTATTGGGCGAGATCGATCGGCAGTCCGGTCGGCAAATTGGGGCAGCGATGGCGAGAATGAATGCCAGGAACTTCCCTTCGGTGCCGCTTCGTCGATCTGTTTGCCGAGAAGACGCGCGCGCTGCGTGCCGCCCCCCATACCGCAGAGAACTCACTTCAGGTCACACACACGACGCCACCGAGATCCTGCATCACTTTTCTACTCCGACGCCGCCACGTCACCAAGATCAGTCGCGAGCGTGATCGCGGCTATCAAATCGGGATCGCGCGCCGGAGCGCTCTATGAGTGAGCCCCGAACGGCGCGCTGCTCCTCGAGCAATCCGGCTCGACGTAAGGCGGGCCATCCGTGCCGGCCTCGTGACTAAGAGACGGGCGAATGGCGGTTCCTGGACTCACCTTTTTGTCTGAAGTCGCTTCCTTGAGCGGGTGGCGGAGTTCTTGCTTGATCGACTTCAGCACCGTTTTAGAATCGGTTTTCGGAAAATTTGTCTTGTGGCATCAATTTTCATGGAATAGAATCATTTTTCATAGGTTTTGGCCGACTAAACCAAAATTCGATGGAAGGATTCGCTTTTCATGCCTGCGGTGCAACAGCACCAATTTTCAGGTCCTGTTACCGTTTTTCAGGAAATCCGCCTTCCTGAAACGGCGACCCCGGCCGGGTACAGCGCCCTGATCGGAGCCTACAGGCTCGCCGCGCCCTTGCCCCGTAGGTTGTTCGCCACTGGCGAGCATCATCGCATTACCGAACGGGAAGGCTGGCGGATCATGACCCCCCGCCATGCCCCAAATCCTACCCTCGAAGGCCACCTGACCTTTGCGCTCAAGTACGAGGGACTGGACCTTGCCGTCCTCAAGCGGCTGTTCCAAGTGACCGGTCCCGCGCCGATCGAGGCGCTGGTACGTGAAAGCCCGACCGGCAGTTATGCCCGCCGCATCTGGTTTTTATATGAATGGCTGAGGGGCGCGCGTATCGATCTGCCGGACGCGGAGGCCGGACGATACATTCCGGTTGTCGATCCCGAGCTGCAGTGGCCCGGACCCGACAAGACCGCTTCGCGCTATCGCGTAAGGGACAATCTCCCCGGCACGCGTGAGTTCTGCCCTCTGGTGTTCCGCACCAAGATTCTCGAAAAATTCATCGGCCTTGAACTACCGCGGCGCGCGGAGGCAATCGTAGCGGACGTGCCGCGCGACCTCCTTGCTCGGACCGCCGCCTTTCTTTTGCTCAAAGACTCGCGATCAAGCTATGCGATCGAGGGCGAGCACCCGCCGCAAGATCGCATCCAGCGCTGGGGCCGCGCCATCGGCGAAGCCGGCCGCTGGCCGATCGATCGCGATGAGCTGCTGCGTCTGCAAAGAATTGTACTTGGTGACGCTCGTTTCGTAAGACTTGGCTTCCGAAAAGAAGGAGGTTTCGTCGGTGAGCATGACCGAGACAACGGCACGCCCTTGCCCGATCACATCAGCGCTCGGCCCGAGGACCTGCCGCGGCTAATCGATGGAATGGCGGCGTTCGATCAGGGCCCCGCGCAAAAGCTTGATGCAGTCGTAGCCGCCGCAATCCTCGCCTTCGGTTTTGTCTACATTCACCCGTTCGAGGACGGAAACGGCCGCATTCACCGCTACCTAATCCACCACGTCCTTGCCATGCGCGGCTTCAATCCGCCGGGAGTGGTCTTTCCCGTCTCGGCCGCGATCCTGGACCAGATCAACGAGTACAGGGGCGTGCTCGAGAGCTATTCGCAGCGCCTTCTGCCGTTGGTGGAATGGGAACCGACGCCGCAATTCAACGTCCGGGTGCTGAATGACACCGGTGATTTCTACCGGTTCTTCGATGCAACCCCGCACGCCGAATTCCTCTATGCTTGCGTTCAGCGGACGATCGAACGGGACCTTCCCGAGGAAACCGCATTTCTGCAGCGCTACGATCAGTTCCGGCAGCAGGTGGACGCCTTTATCGACATGCCCGAGCGGTTGACCGATCTGCTCTTCCGTTTTCTTCACCAGAATGATGGACATCTATCGAACCGCGCGCGCGAAAAGGAATTCGCCGCGCTGACCAGTGACGAGGCAGGAAGAATCGAGGCGATCTACGCGCAAACCTTTGGTGCCCATTGAAGGTGTGATCATCAGGATTGATTTTTAGTCCGACGGTTTGCGATTCCCTTGTCCCTGCCTTCATCTCCGACGCTTGACTTGTCGCCGAGACATGCACGATTTTTTCCGCACGGTCTGACCGGCCGCCGATCAGCCGCGGCCAGAACGCGCTTGACAAACCGGAGCCGTCCCGTCCAACCTCACGCATTCACCAGGGGAGTCCCGGCAAGGGGCTGAGATACTGCTGGCATTCGCGGCGCAGTGACCCGTTGAACCTGATCCAGTTCATACTGGCGTAGGGACGGTGCAAGCGCTTTGCGGGAGTTTACGCCCGAGGTCCTGTTTCAGCAGGTCGCTAGAAGCGTCTTTTCATCCTTCCGGCACAGAACTGGGTCTCCAATGCAACGAGCAAAGGAGCCTCAAGATGAATGCCCTCACCCCCGCCGTCTCGACGGGACCGCTGCCTGCCTCACGCAAAATCCACAAATCCGGTACCATCCACCCGCAGCTCAGGGTGCCGATGCGCGAAATCTCCGTCCATCCGACGGCAGGCGAGCCGCCGGTGACCGCTTACGATCCGTCCGGCCCCTATACCGACCCGACTGTCGAAACCAGCATCGAAAACGGCCTTGCACGGCTTCGCCATGAATGGGTCACCGCGCGCGGCGATGTCGAAGCCTATGACGGCCGCCACGTCCGGCCAGAAGACAATGGGTTTGCGGCGGGCGAGCGCCTAACACCGGAATTTCCAGTCCGCAACCGGCCACTCCGGGCCCAGACCGGCAAGGCGGTGACACAGCTTGCCTATGCGCGCGCTGGCATCATCACGCCCGAAATGGAGTTCGTCGCCATCCGCGAGAACCTTGGTCGCGAGATCCTGCACGGCAAGCTTGAGCGCGACGGCGAGGCCTTCGGCGCGGCGATCCCCGACTTCGTCACGCCTGAATTCGTGCGCGAAGAGGTAGCGCGCGGACGCGCGATCATTCCCGCCAACATCAATCATCCCGAGAGCGAGCCGATGATCATCGGCCGCAATTTCCTGGTGAAGATCAACGCCAATATCGGTAATTCCGCCGTCACCTCCTCGATGGCGGAAGAGGTCGAAAAAATGGTGTGGGCGATCCGCTGGGGCGCCGACACAGTGATGGACCTATCGACCGGCCGCAACATCCACAACATCCGCGAATGGATCGTGCGCAATGCGCCGGTGCCGATCGGCACTGTGCCGCTCTACCAGGCGCTCGAAAAGGTCGGCGGCATTGCCGAGGACCTGACCTGGGAAGTGTATCGCGACACGCTGGTCGAGCAGGCCGAACAGGGCGTCGACTATTTCACCATCCATGCCGGCGTGCGGCTGCACTACATCCCGCTGACCGTTGACCGGGTCACGGGTATCGTCTCGCGCGGCGGCTCCATCATGGCCAAATGGTGCCTGCACCATCACCGGGAGAGCTTCCTCTACGAGCGTTTCGCTGAAATCTGCGACATCTGCCGCGCCTATGATGTGTCCTTTTCGCTCGGCGACGGCCTTCGTCCCGGCTCGATTGCCGATGCCAACGACGCGGCGCAATTCGCCGAGCTGGAAACGCTCGGCGAGCTGACGCAGATCGCCTGGGCGAAAGATTGCCAGGTGATGATCGAGGGGCCCGGCCACGTGCCGATGCACAAGATCAAGGCGAACATGGACAAGCAGCTCGCCGTCTGTGGCGAGGCGCCGTTCTATACGCTTGGACCGCTGACGACCGACATCGCGCCGGGCTACGACCACATCACTTCCGGCATCGGCGCGGCGATGATCGGCTGGTTCGGAACGGCCATGCTCTGCTACGTCACGCCCAAGGAGCATCTCGGCCTTCCCGACCGCGATGACGTCAAGACCGGCGTGATCACCTACAAGATCGCAGCGCACGCGGCCGACCTGGCGAAGGGCCACCCGGCGGCGAAAGTCAGGGATGACGCCCTTTCCCGCGCGCGCTTCGAGTTCCGCTGGGAGGACCAGTTCAACCTGTCGCTCGACCCCGAAACCGCACGGTCCTTCCACGACCAGACCTTGCCCAAGGAGGCGCACAAGCTGGCGCATTTCTGCTCGATGTGCGGACCGAAATTCTGCTCGATGCGCATCTCTCACGACATCCGCGCCGAGGCACAGAAAGAGGGCATGGCGGCGATGGCGGCGAAATACCGCGAGGGCGGCGATCTCTACGTGCCAGCGGACGAGACCGGCGCACCGCTCACGCCTCAGCCAGGTAAGCCATCATGAAGGTGCTGATAAAGGGGGCCGGCGTCGCCGGCCTCACCGCCGCCTTCGAACTCGCCGCCCGCGGCGCGACGGTCACTGTCGCCGAGATCCGGCATGGCCTTGGAGGCAATGCGTCGTGGTTCGCCGGCGGCATGCTGGCGCCATGGTGCGAGCGTGAAAGCGCCGAGCAGCCGGTGCTGGACCTTGGACGTGACGCTGCCGACTGGTGGGATGCGGTGCTGCCGGGTCAGGTGACACGGGGCGGAACACTTGTCGTGGCCCCCCCGCGTGATGCCGGCGAGCTCGACCGCTTCGCCAGCCGCACGTCGGGCCATCGGCGTGTCGATGAAGACGAAATTGCGCTCCTGGAACCCGACCTCGCCGGCCGCTTCCGGCGCGGACTGCTCTTCCCAGATGAGGCTCATCTCGACCCGCGCCAGGCGATGGCAGCACTTCATGACAAGCTCGCAGCCATGGGTGTCAAATTCCACTTCGGCACCGACGCCCGGCATGTTTCCGGTTTCGATCGTCAGATCGACTGCCCGGGGATGGCCGCCGTCGATGACAGGCTTCGCGGCGTTCGCGGCGAAATGCTGATCCTAAACACGCCAGACTTCTCGCTGTCGCGCCCCGTCAGGATGCTGCATCCGCGCTTTCCACTCTATGCAGTGCCGCGCACCGACCACCGTTTCATGATCGGCGCGACGATGATTGAAAGCCAGTCCGCCCGACCAGTCACGGCGCGTTCGATGATGGAGCTTCTGGGTGCCGCCTATGCCCTTCATCCGGCCTTTGGCGAGGCCGAGATCGTTGAAGCCGGTGTCGGCGTCCGTCCAGCCTTTCCCGACAATTTGCCGCGCGTCGAAACGAACGGTGAGATCATCGCGATCAATGGGCTCTATCGTCACGGTTTTCTTCTCGCCCCCGCCATGGCGCGCCAGGCTGCCGACCTGGTTTTCAATCAAGACAGAACCAAGGAGCTTGCTCATGAAACTGATGGTCAACGGCGAAGCGCATGAGGTTGCCGCCACCACGCTGGCCGAGCTGCTTGCCGCGCTTGACTATGAGGGCGATTGGCTGGCGACCGCCGTCAACAGCGACCTCGTACATAAGGCCAACCGGGCAGAATTCCGGTTGAGCGATGGCGACCGGATTGAAATCCTCTCGCCCATGCAGGGAGGCTAGCATGTTCGACCTTCTCGGGACGACGCTTCCTTCTCGCCTGCTTCTGGGCACGGCTCAATACCCTTCGCCGGCCATCCTTGCCGACGCGGTCAAGGTGTCGGGCACCTCGGTGGTGACCGTCTCGTTGCGCCGTGAAATGGCAGGCGGCAGGGCTGGCGAAAAATTCTGGTCGTTGATCCGCTCGCTTGGTGTCAGAATCCTGCCCAACACTGCTGGCTGCCACTCCGTCAAGGAAGCGGTCACGACCGCACAAATGGCGCGCGAAGTCTTCGGCACGCCCTGGATCAAGCTCGAAGTGATCGGCAATCACGACACGCTGCAGCCGGACGTGTTCGGTCTGCTCGAAGCCGCCCGCATCCTGTGCGAGGACGGTTTTGCGGTGTTCCCGTATACTACCGACGACCTTGTCGTCGCCGAGCGGCTGCTTGCGGCGGGCTGCAAGGTCTTGATGCCCTGGTGCGCACCGATCGGTTCCGCCCTCGGGCCGGTCAACATCATGGCGCTGCGCTCGATGCGCGGACATTTCCCTGATGTCCCGCTGATCGTGGATGCTGGTCTCGGACGGCCATCGCACGCGGCAACAGTCATGGAGTTCGGCTTTGATGCTGTGCTCCTGAACACAGCGGTCGCCAAGGCGGCCGATCCGGTCGGCATGGCGTGTGCGTTCGGCAAGGCGGTCGAGGCCGGTCGAGAAGCTTTCAGCTCGGGGATGCTCGAACCCCGCGACGTCGCGGTGCCATCGACACCAACATTCGGCAGGGCGGTTTTCTCATGAAGCTCGATCCCTTCTACCTGATCGTCGACAGCGCCGCCTGGATCGAACGGCTGGTGCCACTTGGCGTCAAGCTGGTTCAGTTGCGCATCAAGGATAGGGACGAGACCACGCTGCGGACGGAAATCCGCCGCGCGAACGACGTCTGCGCGGTCCATGGTTGCCAACTGATCGTCAACGACTATTGGCGGCTCGCCATTGAGGAAGGCTGCGACTTCGTCCATCTCGGCCAAGAGGATTTGGCCGCGGCCGACCTGCTGGCGATTAAGTACGCCGGATTGAAGCTCGGGCTCAGCACGCACGATCATCTCGAACTGGAAACGGCGATCGCTGCCGAGCCCGACTATATCGCGCTCGGCCCTATCTATCCCACCATCCTGAAGCAGATGAAATGGGCGCCGCAAGGGCTCGAGCGGATGAGCGAGTGGAAGTATCGGGTGGCGCCGATCCCATTGGTCTCCATCGGCGGCCTCAACCCCGACCGGCTCGACGGTGTCTTCGAGGCTGGTGCGGACAGCGCGGCGGTGGTCACCGACATCACGTTGAATGCCGATCCCGAAGCGCGCACGCGAGAATGGATCGAAAAGACAAAGCCATGGCGCTGAGGCGAGAACCGCATGTGCTCGTGGTCGGCGGATCAGACTCCAGCGGTGGGGCTGGAATTGCACGTGATATCGAGACGATCTCTTCCATTGGCGTGCGCACCTGCCTGGCTGTCACAGCGCTGACGGTGCAGACGCACGAAGCCGTGATGGAAATCCATCCTTCGCAGCCCGATCTTGTGGCCGATCAGATGTGCGCCGCGCTGCAGGCCAACAAGGTGGCGGCAATTAAGATCGGCATGCTCGCAACGGCTGAGATCGTCGTTGCCATTGCCGGCGTGCTGCGCGAAAATCCGCAGGTGCCGGCAGTGCTCGATCCGGTGCTGGCCTCGAGCTCCGGCCGGGGGCTTCTGGAAGCAGGTGCCATCGCTGCCATGAGGCGCGATCTGATGCCGCTTTGCTGCCTTGTGACCCCCAATCTCCTCGAGCTGGCGCTCCTTGTTGGTGCGGAACCGCCAGCCGACGAGAGCGACGCGGTGAGACTGGGACGGAAATTGCTGGCAGCCGGCGTGCCGGGCCTGCTGATCAAAGGGGGCCACGCATCAGGACCTCGATCAACCGATATTCTGTTGCGTTCGGATCAAGAACCAATCCGCTTCGACGCACCTCGTCTTGTCGCATCAATGCGCGGGACGGGTTGCATGCTGGCTAGCGCGATTGCGGCGCATCTGGCGAAGGCGAAGCCGCTCGAAGACAGTGTGCGCGAAGGCAAGCGGCTTGTCTTGGCCATGTTTAAGAAGAATGCAGCAGACCGACGAAACTTGTAAGATTTTCCAACTCTCGAAAGACACGCCTGCCTCTCGCGGGTCCGGGCTGGTAATTTCCCTTCGTAATTCACCTCACTCGACAGGAGTAGTTTGACGGCCTCGCCAGGCGGCGACCGCGAGATCAACGATGGCGAGGCGGCCGTCGTGCGCCGTATCTAGTGCGTTGTGTGGCATCCTTTCCCCACATCCGACTGCGATCCTGGAATTCACCTTGGTCGCGAGCTCCTGCTAAACGACGCCCCTCGACGGGAGCGGTCGATCCCGCGTCTCGGCTGCGGCGGCGCTAGGCTGACGCTCCTTATGCCGTCCTGTTGAACCGGACTCGGGATCACGAACTGCTCCATGCGGCACTCGTTGACAAGCCTGCCGTGATATGAACAGGATTATACAGGCTCACTGAACAGGTACCATATGAAGCGGCGCTCGGTTCAACTGTCTCCCGGCACGGGCAAACCCGAACAGATCGCCACCGTTCTCGAACATGAAATCCGCTCCGGTGTTCTCGGCTTCGGCGACCGGCTGCAAAGCGAGAACAAGCTCGTCCAGCGTTTCTCCGTCAGCCGCAACACCGTCCGCAAAGGCCTCGAGGAACTGTCCAACCGCGGGCTGATCACCACCAAAGTCGGCATCGGCTCTTTCGTCACCTTCGATGGCAAGCCCGTTGATGACTCCATCGGTTGGTCGCGGGCGCTCGCCAACGCCGGCGCCAACGCCGAGACGCGGACGCTGCGGCTCGAGGTGATCGAGGACCCCGGTCTTGCCGCACTGCTTGGTATAGAAAACCCGTTTTTCATCGCTGTCGACCGGGTGCGCACCAATGCCAGCGACGGCCACGCCATCTCCATCGAGCGCAGCCGCCTGCCATTATCGCCGGAACTGGAGGATGTGCCGTTGCGCGGCCTGCGCGAAGGCTCGCTGCACCAGACGCTGCGCGGCGCGGGCCTCATTCCCGACCATGGCGAGGAATGGGTCGGCATCGAAATGCTCAACGCCGAGGACTCTGCAATCCTCGGTTGCCCGCAAGGCACGCCGTTCCTTCGCGGTCGCCGGTTGACCCGCGCCGCCGATGACCGGCCGATCGAATATGTGACCAGCCTGCTCAACCCGGCGCATTTTGCGCTGCATATGAGGTTCTGAGTGATGCCGGACGACAACACCGGGAATATGACTGATCGGGCCATGGGGGCGCTTGTCGGCGGGGCACTGGGGGATGCGCTGGGCATGCCGACGCAGCTTTTGTCGCCGGCCCGGATTGCCGAACTCTACGCCCATGTAGAGGGCTTCATTGCTCCTTTCGCCGACCATCCGGTGTCGAAGGGGCTTCCCGCTGGAACGATCACCGACGACACCGAACAGGCGCTTCTGCTTGGCCGTATCCTGGTCGAATCCGGTAACCGCTTCGATCATACGCGGTGGGTCAACGCGCTGCTCGACTGGGAGCGCGACGTCAAAGCGCGCGGCAGCTACGATCTGCTGGGACCATCGACCAAACGCGCCATCGACGCCATCAACAATGGCGTGCCGGCCGAGGAAGCGGGGCGCAGCGGCGACACAAATGGTGCGGCCATGCGCATTGCGCCGGTCGGCATCATGATGCCGCCAGAGCCGCTGGACGCGCTGGTCGCCAAAGTTGCCGAGACCTGCCGGGCCACGCACAACACCTCGATTGCCATTGCGGCCGCAGCCGCCGTTGCGGCGGCCGTCAGCCGCGGCGTCGCCGGCGGCGACTGGCGCGCCGCTTCCGACAGCGCCATCGCCGCGGCGAGGGGCGGAGCAACGCTCGGCCATTGGGTGACCGGCGGTGACATTGCCGCGCGCATTGGGTGGGCGCAGGAGCTTGTGCGCGGCAAGGCGACGAAGGACGCGATCCGGCTGATCACCGATCTGGTCGGCACCGGCGTCGCCAGTCAGGAGTCCATTCCGGCTGCATTCGCGGTGCTGGAAATCGCCGGCGGTGATCCCTGGCAAGCGGCGGTGATTAGTGCCAATCTCGGTGGCGACACCGATACGATCGGCGCCATCGCGACCGGCATGGCCGGCGCCTGCACCGGCTTTTCCCGATTGCCTCAGAACCGCATTGCTGACCTCAAGGGCATCGACATAGCGGCGGTTGGCGCGCTCACCGCCGACCTTGTTGCGGCCCGTATATCCAAGCGCCGTGCGGACAGGACCGGTCCCGGCAAGGATGCGGCGGCATGAGTGGGCGTCTCGTCCATGTCGGCAGCACGGTGGTCGACTATGTCTATCGCATCGACGCCTTGCCGGCGCCGGGTACGGAGAAGACGGCGTCGAGCTACACGCAAGTCGCCGGCGGCGGCTTCAACATGATGGCCGCGGCCAGCCGCACCGGCATGAAGGTGGTGTTCGGCGGCCAGCTCGGCAGCGGACCCAATGGCGACTTCCTGCGCACGGCCTTAGCCAGTGAGGGGATCGAGACACTGACGCCGCCATCGCCCGTCATGGACAGCGGCAATTGCGTCGCCATGATCAGCAGCGATGCCGAGCGCACCTTCGTCTCGTGGCCTGGTGCGGAGAGCTTGCTCAGCCTTGACATGATGGCGCCCGTCTCGGTCGCACCGGGGGATTGGGTGTTCACCTCCGGCTATACGCTTAGCTATCCGGGAAGCCGAGACGCGCTTGTCGACTGGATCGAGGCACTTCCGGCCGACACACCGCTTGTCCTCGACCCGACACCTGTCGTCGTCGACATTCCCCGCCCTATCCTGTCGCGGATACTCGCCCGCACCAACTGGTTGAGCTGCAACACGACGGAAGCGGCCGCGATTGCCGGTCCGGGCGGCGTCGAGACACTCGCGTCACGGCTTCTTAGCGACCACTCCCCGAAGGCCGTCGGCGTCGTTATTCGCGCCGGAGCGAAAGGCTGCCACATACGGCTGGCCGATGGCTCGGCGCAAACGAGTGCCGGCTTCAAGGTCGACGCCATCGACACCAATGGCGCCGGCGACACCCATATCGGCGCTTTCGTGAGTGCGCTGGCGCGCGGCGTGCCGCCTTTTGAAGCAGCGCGCTACGCCAATGCGGCGGCGGCCATTTCCGTCACCCGCCACGGTGGTTCATCAGCGCCGACCGACCACGAGATCCAGACATTCCTAAGCCATGCCGGCGGTCCGCCGATCGGCCTCCATGGCCGGAAGCAAGAGGCCAAACGCCCGACAGCCTGACAAAGCCCGGGAAGCGGGCAAACACAGAGAGGAACGAACATGCGCATGCCCGACTTGACTGCCCTGCTGACGGCGACCGCCGTCTTCACCTCCGCACTCGCATTTGCCGCCAAGGCCGACGAGGTGCACGTACTCAACTGGAAGGGCTACGGCGCCGACGAGCCGTGGGCCATCGAAGCCTTCGAGAAGGCGACCGGCAACAAGGTCGTCAACGATTTTTTCAATTCCGAACAGGAGATGCTGACCAAGCTCAGGACCAATCCCGGCCTTTACGATGTCGTCATGATCAACGCCGCCTTCAACGACCAGGCGATGGCGGAAAAGCTGATCCAGCCGATCGACACGTCCAAGCTGCCGAACTTTCCCGACATCAGCAAGGACAAGGCCGGATCGCCGATGCTCGTCCATGACGGCAAGGTCTATGGCGTGCCGTGGGTCTGGGGGCTGACGGCGCTCGCCATCAATGAAAAATCCTTCGATAAGCCGCCGACGAGCATCGCCGAAATGTGGGATCCCGCTCACAAAGGCCGCGTCACCATCCGTGATGATGCCGTCGAGGCGGTTCAGTTCGGCGCCATTGCCACCGGCCAGAACATCAACGACATCAAGGATATCGAGGCGGTCAAGGCGAAGCTCACCTCGCTGATGCCGCAGATCAAGACGTTCTGGAGCTCGGAGAACGACTGGAACCAGATGGCTGCCTCTAACCAGATCGACATCGGCACCTATTGGAGCGGCTCGGCCGACCGCGCCAAGACCCATTTCAAGCTGCCGGTCGCGCTCGTGATCCCGCAGGAGGGCGCTGTCGCCTGGCTCGACGCCTTCTCCATTCCGGTCGGTTCCAAGAATGTCGCCGGCGCCGAGGCCTTCATCAACTACATGATCGACCCGAAGTTCTATGTCGAATGGGTCACCAAGGTCGGAGCCCCGGTATCCGCCAACACCAAGGCTGTAGAAGCACTTCCCGGGGATGCGTTCAACCGCAAGGTGATGGGTGACCCGGCAGTCGCCAAGCGCATTCAGTTCCAGGCGCCGATCACAGACGCCCAGCGCGAAACCTATCTGTCGCTCTGGCAGCAGCTCAAGGTCGACGTGAAGTAACAGCAGAAGCCGGGATCAGCCGACCATCCATGTCGGCTGATGCTTTCCCATCCTGGGAGGTGGATGTCATGGCAGCACAGGTTGCGGCCGCGTCGCGCAGCGGATTGAGATCGGCCTTGCCACTGCTGGCGCCTGCCTATCTCTGGCTGACGGTTGCGATCTTCCTGCCGCTCTCAGCCATGGTCTTCTTCTCCTTCATGACCGACCTGCCGCTGTCGGGAAAGCCGTGGGCGTTCACGCTCGAAAACTATGCCGCCTTCTTTTCACAAAGCCTTTATCTGACATTGCTTTTGGCCTCGCTGCGCCTCGGCCTCGAGGTGACGCTGTGGTGCATCGTCATCGGTTATCCCGCCGCTTATGTGCTGGCCAAGGTGCTGAAAGGCCGCAGCCGAGAGGCGATTTTCCTTCTCGTCATCCTGCCGTTCTGGTCGAATGGGCTTGTGCGCATCTTCTCCTGGGCGATGGTGCTGCGTGAAGGAGGCATTCTCGACACCGCGCTCAACGCCGTGCTGCCGTTCAAGATCAACATCGACCTGATGTATTCTTATCCGGCGGTCATCATCGGGCTGGTGCACTCCTACGTGCCTTACATGGTGCTGACCTGCTACTTGACCCTGCAGGCCATCGATGACTCGCTGATAGAGGCCGGGCGCTCGCTCGGTGCCTCGCGGCTGCAGGTGCTGAATCGGGTCATCATTCCGCTGTCGTTGCCGGGGCTGGTGGCGGGCGCAGCGCTCATCTTCGTCCCGGTTGTTGGTTCGTTCATGGAACCGCGCATCCTCGGCGGCCGTACCGGCACCTTTTACGGCACTGTCATCGAGGACCAGTTCGTCGCAGTGTTCAACTGGCCGCTGGGTGCTGCGCTCTCCTTTATCCTGTTGGCCGTCGTGCTGGTCATCCTGGCGGTTGCCTCGCCGGTGCTGCGGAGGGCTACGTGATGGCGACGACACGTGTTCTCGAATGGCTCGGCCGCCTCTACATCTGGCTATTGCTCGCCTTCCTCTATGTGCCCATCGTCATCATGGCCCTGATGTCTTTCAACGTTTCGCCCTTCTACCAGCTGCCGTTCGAGTGGACGACGGAATGGTATGTCTCGCTGTGGCAGAACGCCCAGCTTATCTCAGCCACCTGGAACAGCGTCGAAATCGCAGTCATCAGCACCATCATCTGCGTCGTGCTTGGCTCGGCCGCGTCACTTGCGCTCTACCGCTATGAGTTTCGCGGCAAGAAATTCCTGCAGGCGCTGCTGTTTCCGCCAATCGCCATTCCGTGGCTGATAACCGGCACGGCGATGTTGATCTTCTTCTTCGGCGTCGGCATTGGGCGCGGCCTGTTCGCCATCCTGCTCGGGCACGTCGCGCTTGCGCTGCCCTACGTCATTGTCGTCGTGTCGGCCCGACTGCAGACCTTCGCGCCCGAGTTGGAAGAGGCGGCGCGCTCGCTCGGCGCCAATCAATGGCAGGTGACGAACCGCGTCACGCTGCCCTGGATCATGCCGGGCGTCATTGCCGGCGGGCTGTTCGCCTTCGCCGTGTCCTTCGACCAGTTCGTCGTATCCTACTTCCTGTCGACGCCCGGCCAGACGACGCTGCCGGTCGAAATCTACGCCGCGATCCGCAAGGGATTCACACCCGAGATCAATGCGGTCTCGACGATCATCATTGTCGTGTCGATGGCACTGATGCTGCTGACGGCGCGCTTCTTCAAATTCGGCGGAGAGAAATAATGGCTGGCGTCCAAGTAGCGAACGTGTCGCGCGCTTTCGGTGCCCATAAGGCGCTGGACGATGTCTCCATCGATTTCGCCGATGGCGGCTTCTATGCCCTGCTCGGGCCGTCAGGCAGCGGCAAGACCACGCTGCTGCGACAAATCGCGGGCTTCGACTTTCCCGATTCCGGCCGCATCACCATAGGTGGTGAGAGCGTCGAGCGGGTGCCGGTCGAAAAACGGCGCATCGGCATGGTGTTCCAGAACTACGCCCTGTTTCCCAACATGAGTGTTGCCGGCAATGTCGCCTTCGGCCTGTCGGTACGCGGCGAGCCCAAGGCAGTGATTGCCAGCGAGGTACAGCGCGCACTCGACCTCGTGCAACTCGGCAGGCTCGGCGGCCGCCGGCCGCACCAGCTGTCCGGCGGCCAGCGCCAACGGGTTGCGCTCGCTCGCGCGATCGTCATCCGGCCGCGCGTGCTGTTGCTTGACGAGCCACTCGGCGCGCTGGACAAGGCGCTGCGCGTCGACATGCAGATCGAGCTCAAGCGCATCCAGCGCGAGATCGGCATCACCACCATCTTCGTCACCCACGACCAGGAAGAAGCGCTGACGATGAGCGACCGCATCGGCATTCTGCGCGATGGCAAGCTGGTGCAGGAAGGCTCGCCCGAGGAGATCTACGATCGGCCGAAGAGCGAGTTTGCCGCCACTTTCCTGGGCGACGCCAACATCCTTCGCGGCGACAGCACGGGCAACGGCATCCGACTGCCGGACGGCACAGCGATTGCCGCTGGCGCGGGTGCCAAGCTTGCCGCTGGTGCCAAGGCAAGCTGCGCCGTGCGGCCCGAACGCCTCCGCATCTTCATTGATGCCGAGGCTCCGGATGCGGCCAATGCGAATGTGCTGCGAGGGCAAGTGTCCAAACGCATCTTCGCCGGAAATAGCAGCACTTACTTTGTCGAGCGTGCCGGCCAGACACTCAAGGTGATTGTGCAGAACACCGGCGCTGGCAGGCTGGCGGAAGGTCAGGACGTCGTGCTGAGCTGGTCGCCAGAAAGCACGGTCTTGATCGCGGCGGGTTAGATTGACAATCACCGTCGATTTTGTCGTCGGCGTTGCCGCGGTGGCCTATCCGGGCAAGGGTGGCGGATTTACCAAGACGCTGCTTCGCGGCCGCACCTCTCGCGTCGTGGTGACGATGGGCATGCCTTCCTTCTTTACCGGCTCTGGTTCCTCGGCCACGGCATTGCCGGCATGGGGCGCAGCATCTTCGGCGCATTCATGCACGGCTCGACCTCAGCGCGGCAGATCGACGGCGAAGCCGATGGGCCTTCCGAGCCCTCTATGGCGTTATAGGTCTTGGCACCGTCGGCCCTTAGCGGAGCATGACGGAAAAGGCTGAAACGCCCCCCTTTTCGCCGCAGCTCAGCCGCTTTCCATCGAAGGGCTTTCAAGGTGGTAGGCGCGTGAGCCCGTTCCTAGTCCGAAATGATTACTTGCGCTGTAGCTAATGTAATTACAATCTTATCAAGCCGGAAGCCGCATCGACCGGCCAAGCGCGAGTACCGTCTCCGCCACTGTCTCAAGACAGCCGACGACATTTTTTGCGGTGCGCTCTAAGGGGGAAATTCAATGAGATTGACGATTATTTGTGCGGCAATTGTGATTGCCGGATCCACCGCCACCGTTGCGCACGAGAAGAAGATGGTGGTCAGAACAGAAGTCACGTCAGCCTGCCCCGACTTGTCAGGCACGGTCAAGAAAAAGAGGGGAACAGATTTGGATTGCCGTTCAACCGGAACTGTCTCCAGCGCGGTCCCGAAAGACAAATCGGAGCCGCGCCTAGGCTATGAAACGGTTAGTCCCGGATCATATCAATCTTTTAGCTCACAACCGGCTACGAAGGCGAGCGCCGGCATGATGCGCTGCCCCTCCCCGTGCGATTGTTCCTTCGATCGGCGACAGCAACGAACGAGCTGTGAAGCGGTACTGCCCCAAGCGGATGTTGTATCACCGTCTTGGTCTGTCGGATGACGAGATGAGGCCGGCGCCAGCTAGGAACCTGCGAACTGCGATGCGAACATCCTGCTGCTGTCCAACCAGAAGATGTCCGCCAGTGTCGTAGACGACCAGTTTGGGCCTTGAACGGCCCTCCACTCCGGTAACAACAGGCAACTGCAATATGGAACAGTCGCCTGGCCCTCTGCATAGCCCTTCAGATGCGTCTTTGATTATTGCTTGAGGAACGCGCCCGTGTAGGTCTGGCCGGCAAGCGTAACGGTTCCGGCCAGGGCCCCGTCGGGCCGCATGACAAAACTGACGTCCGCGCCATTCGGTAAGCGCTCAAGCTTCAACGTGCTCCCTACAATTCTTCCAGCGCCGGCGGCCTCTCCCGGATAGTTGTCGCCCAGATTTCCCCACGCATAGGTGACCGTCACCTTTCCATTGGAAGAAATCGTCTGAACGGCAAGTTTGGCGTCATAGATCCCGTCCAATTGTCCGGCCCATAGACCCGAAAAAGCAGCATACTTTGTTGGAACGCCCTTGCCAGGGGGAGTGACCGCCACGGATTGATCTAAGATCGCTGAGCCGGAAGGAACAGCGCCAGGATCCAAGGCAGGTTGTGAAGGAATACTATCAGGTTCTAACGCAGGTTCGAGAGTGGCGGGTTACGGCGTTTCAGGAGCCGATTGGCACGCGGCTAAAGCAAGCGCCGCGAAGCCAAGCATTGCGTTGCACATGCGGTGTGCCATCTTCTGGTGCCCCGGGCCATCTTTGAGTCTAGCGCGGGCCGACCTTATCACGCGTTTTCACAACCTGTGTCTAGGCAAGGTATGTCGTACGACGGCGGCTCGTCGAAAAGGAGCCTTTGGTGCCGTTCAGATCACAAAGTTGATGGCTGACGCTGACCGCTAGCTGACGATGCTTTGCCAACGTTGGCGATCTGACAGTTGCTGGGCCCATCATTCTTTACCGCGACCTCGGCGGCGAAGCATTGCGGTCGACCGCTTGACGGATCGATACGGTCGGGGTCGGGATGCGCATTTGCGCGTTCACTGCTGGAAGCGCGAATTGGCAGTCTGAAGCTTGCACCGGTTGAGCTATCCCGAGGGATCTCCTGATTCATCCGCCGAGATATTTGTCTCAAATATTCTCCGGCGTGACTATTTCGAAAGGTATGGACCGCTGAAGCGTAGCGAACGGTGCTTGTGGTCCCATGACATCAATCATTGTCTGCACAAGAAGTGCAGAGATCGCCTCCAGCGGATGACAAAGGGCTGCGGTGATCAACCCTTCAGATAATCCCTTTCGGGTCTCGGGGCCAATGTCACGGCAAACCAACTTGATCCCCGACCGCCTTTCGGAAGGAACCTCCCTCAGTGCGCGAAGTACACCGGTTATTCCGCCGCCGACGATCAGAATTCCCACAAGATCGTCAGTCGCCTTCAGCAACTCGGCCACCATTCGGTAAGCCTCGCTCGATTCCTCGTGGGTGGGGCGACTTTCCTCCACCGTGAGCCTTGGAGCGTGCTCGCGCAAGTAGGAGCGAAAGCTAGCGTCTGCGACGTCTTGGCATTGATACCGATGATTCCCTATGAAAACCGCAATGCGACCAGGACCATGGGTCGTTTGGGTAATCAGGAAGGCTGCAGTGCGCCCCAGTTTCCAGTTGTCGGTGCCCACATACGCCGCCCGTTCCGGCGCTGATTGGTCCGTAATGTAAGAAACGACTGGTTTCCCCATCTCCTTCAATGAACGGATGGCCTGACCAATGATCGGGTGATCTGCGGCGACCACCGCGACGGCATCGCATGCGTCGCCGAGTGCGATGAGGCGGCTCGAGATAGTCTCTGGCGTCAGCAGATCCACAAAGTCGACGACAGGTTCAATCACCTCGTCCCGACGATCGCGACAGGCGCCGACGATTTTCTTCCCGAACAGCTGGTAGAGGTCGCGGGTGGACTGCTGGAGCAGGAAACCTAATCGGTACTGGGGCGATAGCTGACGGGCCCGGTTATCAATCGCTCCGATAGCGTAAAACCCTATTTCTTCCGCCGCGCTTTGGACGCGTTGAACGGTTTTCGGGCGTACGGAAACGGTCCCACTCAGAATTCTGTTTACAGTCGCTGTAGATACGCCTGCCGCGGTAGCGAGATCGCGAATTGTCGGCCGTTTCATGAATGTTAACCCTCTTTTGTATCATCATGATTGAAGCTAAATGATACAAATGTCATTTTGATATTATTTTCGACTTCTACAAATATCAACCCTCCGATATAAAACGTGCCGAGCAAGGGCTCAATTTGATGATGAGCCCCGGGGCGACTGGACCCGCAAGCACACGACTGATCCGGGCAAGGAGGTGCTGTTACGATGGATGACCTTCAGTATGGAACACGCGACAAACGCGGCAATTGGGCACCGCACCGCCGTGCAGAGCCGGCGCCGTTGTGGCATTGTCCGTTCAATGCAAAAAAGGTGGTTGCCTGGATTCCCGATTTTTTTTGGCCATGGAACGCTTTCCACATCGCCACAGCGATCCTTTGGGTCAACCTGCTCATCCCGAGCTGGCAGAGCCTCGCAAGCTTGTCGCTACTCAACTATTTCTGGCTATACGGTCTGAACGCCGCCGGCATTTTCCTGTTTTATGGTTTCTTCGAGCTGCGCTACTACGTTCATCGCCGGCAGGGGACGCGCTTCAAATACAATGCGAAATTTCCGTCTGATGTGCCGTCCGACGTTTTCTGGTTCCAGCGCCAGAACCTAGACAATTTCCTGCGGTCTTTCTTTGTGACCATCCCGCTGTGGACCGTGGTCGAGATCATGATGCTGTGGGTCTATGCCAACAGCTGGGCGGCCTGGCTGCCCTGGACAACCAATTGGCTCTACTTGTCCTTCCTGGTGTTGATCGGACCGTTTGTGCACGAGGTTTATTTCTTTCTGCTGCATCGCGCGATCCATTGGCCACCCCTTTATAAATGGGTGCATTCGGTCCACCACAACTCGATCAACCCGAGCCCGTGGTCGTCTCTGTCCATGCATCCGGTCGAGGGTTTCCTGTACCATGCCGAGGCTTGGCTGCACTTATTGATCCCATCCAACCCGGTCTGTGCCTATTTCACGCTGCACGGCGCCGGTTTCGGCGCAGTCAACGGCCATCTTGGCTTCGAGACATTCGAACTCACCGACAAGATGAATCTCGATAGCCATTCCTACGTGCATTACCTGCACCATAAGTACTTCGAGGTGAACTACGGCGGTGATGGCCTCGTGCCCCTCGATAAGCTGTTCGGTACTTGGCACGACGGTAGCAAGGAAGCCGACGACGCGATGAAGACGCGCTTCCTCAAAAAGAAGGAAAGGCGGCGCGCCAAGCAGGAAGCCCGCGGCGCGGCCTCTGACATGCCGGCAGAGTGACGGAACGACACCGTCCCGCATGTGCCTGAGAGGAGCGGGCGGGCGGGACAGTAGAACTTAATTTCAACACCCGCGAGGCGGGTGAAACCTGGGAGGACGACTGTGACGTTATTCAAGACACTCGTGTCGGCAACGGTGCTGACAGCATTTAGCACTGGCGCGACGCTTGCCGCCAACATCTTCGTCATCGGCGGCAAGCCGGACGACCCGTTCTGGTCAATCGTCAAACGCGGCGCCGAAGACGCGGGCAAGGTGGTCGAAGCCCAGGGTGGCAAGGTCACCTGGCTCGGGCCCCAGAACTACGACAATCTGGGCGTGGACGCCGCCGAACTGATCCGCCAGGCAATCGACCAGAAGGCCGACGCCATTGTCGGTCCAGACTGGGTGCCGGAAGCGATGGACCCTGCGTTCAAGGCAGTCGTGGATGCTGGCATTCCCCTAGTGATTTACAATGCCGGCGGGTTGAAAGCGGCCGATCGCCTCGGCGCCATGAACTATGTTGGCTCTGACGACTACAAAGGCGGCGTCGCCGGCGGCGAGTATCTCGCCAAGGCCGGCAGCAAGAAAGGCGTCTGCATTAACACCCTCCCGGGTGCGGCCAATATCGAGGCTTACTGTGGTGGCTTCAAAGAAGGGATGAAGAATGGCGGCGGCGAAGCCGACGTCCTGCCCTTGCCCGCCACGTCCTTCGGCTCGGCTACAGCTGTGGCCCAGGCGGTAAAGGCCTATCTGCTGCAACATCAGGACGTGAACGCCGTGTTCACCATCGGCAACGTTGACGCCAACTCCGCCATGAACGGCATCACGCAGTCCGGGAAAGACGGCAAGGTTCAGCTCTGCGGCATAAACTTCGACGAGACCATCCTGAATAACGTGAAGGAGGGAAAACAGGCCTGCGCCATCGACCAGCAGGGATACCTGCAGGGCTACCTCGCCGTCGCGATTCTGAATGGCAAGGTGAACTACGGCCTGACCGTGCCGACCCGCGAAATTCTCACCGGCCCCGGCATAATCGACAAGAGCACTGTCGAGGCCACCATTGCGGGCGTGAAGGCTGGGACGCGCTAAGTCCTCAACCAAGGCCGCTCGCGAAGAAGCGAGCGGCCCTTCCATCCCTGTAATGTGGCGACCGCGTTCGGCCGCCCGCTTGCTAGCGGATCCATTATGACGGCGCATCCAGTGATATCTCCCGCAGCCCCAACGTCAGAGCCCGCTCGTCATGCACCGGCGCTCGGCCGTCTGGCGCGCCGGCCCGAGGCGGGCTCGTTCCTCGGCATGGCCGCAGTCTTCCTCTTCTTCGGACTTTTCGGTGGCAGTGGCTTTCTGTCAGCAGCCGGTACGGCCAGCTGGCTCAACGTCGCGGCTGAGATCGGCATTATCGCCCTTCCGATAGGATTGCTGATGATTGCCGGCGAACTGGACATATCGGTTGGCGCTATCATTCCCGCCGCCTCTCTGACCGCCGCCATCATCTCCGGCCACTATGGCCTACCAGATTGGCTCGGCATCTTGGCTGCGCTCGGGATGGGCCTCGCCGTCGGATTCATCAATGGCTTGTTTGTGACGCGAACCATCATCCCGTCCCTCATCATTACCATAGGGACCATGTTCGGCACGATGGGCCTCACGCTTGGCCTCACCGTCATGATCGCCGGCAGCACCGGTGTATCGTTGGTGCCGGACGCTCTCACCAAGGCGATCCTTGGCCAGTATCTCGGCGGCATGTTCCAAGTCACAATTCTCTGGTGGCTGGCCTTCATCGTCAGCGCATTCTGGATGCTGCACGTCTCGCCGGTTGGCAACTGGATCTATGCACTCGGCGGTGACAAGGTAAGCGCGCGCAACGTCGGTATTCCTACCAACCGGCTTACAATCGGCCTGTTCATGTTCAGCGGCTTTAGCGCCGCTTTCGTCGGGGTCAGCCAGGTGATGGTCTACCAAAGCGCGCAGGTTCTGGCAGGCGGGTCCTTCATCTTCAATTCCATTATGTGCGTGGTTATAGGGGGCGTGCTGCTTACCGGCGGCTTCGGCTCAATCGTCGGCATCGTGTTCGGCACGATCACCTTCTCAGTCGTCAACCAGGGAATCTACTTCACCGGTATCGATCCTAACATGGGAAGCATCATCATCGGCGCACTTTTGCTGATCGCGGTGCTCACCAACGACACCTTCCGGCAGCTGGCTCTCAGCTATTCGGCGAAGAAGGCGTGAGGGACAGCCATGACTGATGCAATCAAGGCTTTTCTGCGCCGCCCCGATGCGGGCTCGATCCTCAGCCTGGTCGGTGTCGTACTGTTCTTCGTCATTTTTGGCGGTGTCGACCTTCGGACCCTCGTCGGTGCGGCCAGCTGGGTCAACTTCGCCGCCAATCTCGGCATTGTCGCCATTCCTCTCGGCCTCCTGATGATCTCGGGTGAACTCGATATCTCCATCGGTGCGTTGATCCCAGCGGGCTCAATGACCACCGCCATCCTCACCGGCTATTACGGCATGCCCATGATGGTCGGCATCGTGGGCGCGCTCGCGGTTGGCGTGATGGTCGGCCTCGTCAACGGCCTGCTGACCGTCCGCACTTCCGTGCCCTCGCTTATCATTACGCTCGGCACGCTGGTCGCCATGCAGGGCGTGGTGCTCAGCGCCTCGGTGTTGTTGACCGGCAATGCCAGCGTGGCGGTCACCGCGCCAGGCTGGGCCAAATTTCTGTTCGGCCAACTGATCGGCGGCAGCCACCAGGTCATCATAGTCTGGTGGATAATTATCGCTGTGATCGTCGGCTTCGTCGTGCATCAGACTCGATACGGCAACTGGCTATTCGCCATGGGCGGCGACCGCATAAGCGCCCGCAATGCAGGCATTCCGACGGGCCGCATGACCATCGCGCTGTTCGTGCTGTCCGCCGTCAGCGCCACATTCGTCGGTATGTGCCAAGCCATCCAGTTCAATTCGGCCCAAGTCTCCGGCGGAATGAGCTTCATCTTCAATGCGATCGTGTCTGTGGTGGTGGGCGGCGTGCTTCTCACCGGCGGCTTCGGCTCGGTGATCGGCATCTTCGTCGGTACAGTCACGTTCGCCATTGTGAGTCAGGGAATCTATTTTACCCAGATTGACCGCAACTGGTCGAACTTGATCATCGGTGTGATGCTCCTGGTGGCTGTGCTGATGAACCAGTCCTTCCGCGAGTTAGCCCTGTCGTACAGACCCCGGAGGGGCGCGAAGCCCGCCGGAGGTGCCGCCAAGCACTGAGAGAAGTTTATGAAATTGAAGGCCAATCCCGCGAAAAAGGGCTGAACGCGTCATGAGCGACAAACCTGCCATTCTCGAACTGAAGAACATCAACAAGTCCTTCGGCGCGATCGACGTGCTGCACGACATTTCATTGGAAGTGCGCCAAGGTGAGGTGTTGTGCCTGTTGGGCGATAACGGTGCCGGCAAATCCACCCTGATCAAGACGCTAGCGGGCGTCTTCATGCCCACCAGCGGCCAAATCTTGATGGACGGCCAGCCGATTAGCTTCAACGGGCCAAGTGATGCGCAAGAGCGCGGCATTGCCACGGTGCACCAATTCGGGGGCACTTTCCCGCTAATGAGCATAGGCCGGTCTTTCTTCGTGGGATTGGAGCCAACGAAGGGCTGGGGCCCGTTCAAGTTCTACGACCGTAAGCGCGCCAACGAAATCGCGGTCAAAGCGGTGCAAGATTTCGGCATCACGCGCATCGACGATGGCGACCGGCTGGTCGGCGGCCTGTCGGGCGGCGAACGTCAGTCCCTGGCTATTGCACGCGCCGTTCATTTCGGGGCCCGCGTCCTCATCCTCGATGAGCCAACCGCGGCGCTCGGCGTCAAGCAGGCGGCACACGTGCTTCGCATCGTCAACGAAGCCAAGCGCCGCGGACTCGCGGTCATCTTCATTACCCACCAGGTGATGCACGCGATGGCTGTGGGCGACCATTTCGCCGTGCTCATCCGCGGTGCCATCGCCGCGGATTTCCGCAAGCACGAAAAGACACGAGAGGAGATCACCGACCTGATGGCCGGCGGCGAGACCATGGCCGACCTCGAAGCCGAGATCGAAAATTATATGGATGAGCACGAAGGCCATCCGCCGCCTCTGGAAGTAGTTGAGGAGCGAACGAGTCGATAGGCTTCCCTCAGCAAGCGCGGCATCCGCCGCCTCCACATCAACCGACGCCTTAGGATTGCCAGGGTCGGCGGCCGTTAACTCAGAAAAAAGGCAGAAGAATACATGACAACCCGCATTGCCGTGATTGGCGCCGGCCTAATGGGCGCAGACCATGCTAAAATAGTCGCCGAGGACCTCCCCGGCGCCACGCTCCAGCTGGTGTGCGACAGGGACGAGGCGCGTGCCCGAGCGGTCGCCAATGCCCTTGGCGCCTCCGACATCTCCACCAACCCCGAAGGCGTCATCGCACGGCACGACGTGGATGCGGTGATCATCGCGAGCCCCGATTTCACGCATGCGCCGTTGTCGCAGGCTTGTATCGCGGCCGGCAAACGCGTGCTGTGCGAAAAGCCTCTTTCTCCATCGTCCGCCCAATGTGTCGCAGTGATGGAGGCTGAACAGAAGGCGGGTGCGAAGTTCGTCCAGATCGGCTTCATGCGCCGCTACGACCGCTCCTACCAGGAAATGAAACGTGCTCTATCAGGTGGCCGGCTTGGACGGCCGCTGATGATGCACAATTTCCACCGCAACGTTGAAACGCCAGCGGCCGATTTCACCGGCGCCATGGCCATCACCAATTCCGCCCCGCACGAATTCGACGTGGTGCGCTACGTACTCGACACTGAATACGCTTCAATCTCGGCCTTCCAGCCGAAGCGCTCCGATGCACTTGTCGCGCCAGTCTTCATGGTGCTCCAGACAGTTGACGGCCAACTCGTCAACATCGAGATCAACAACAATGCCGCATATGGCTACGACGTGCGCGCCGAGCTTATTGGCGAGCAGGGTGCTGTGGCGATGAACAATGTCTCCTACACCCGCTTAGATTCGGCGCTCGCCCAGAGCACGGGCTACGATGCAGACTGGCGGACCCGCTACGCCGACGCCTACCGCAGGCAGAATCGCGACTTCCTTCGTTTCGTAACTACCGGCGAGTTCCCCGGCACCGCCGCCGATTGCTGGGACGGCTACTGCGCTGCCACCGTTGCCGAGGCGGGCGTGAAGGCGCTGAACGAAGGGCGCAACGTGTCCGTGCAAATGATCGAAAAGCCGGAGTTTTATGCATGAAATTGGGTTTCGTTTCCGACAGTCTAGGCGACCTTCCCTTCGAGACGATGCTGGACCATGCCAAGCGCATGGGCGTCGATGGCGTCGAGGTGAACACCTGCGGCTGGTCCACCGCACCGCATTTCCCGCTCTCGTCCCTACTGGGCGATAAGGAAGGCCAGAAGCGCTTCATCAATGCGTTTGAGGAGCGCGGGTTGGAAATCATCAGCCTCAATGCAAACGGCAATCCGCTGCATCCAACCGACCCAGCCCAGGGTCAGGGGTTGAAAGATACGATTCGCGTGGCCGGGGAAATGGGCATCCGGACCGTGTGCACCATGAGTGGCCTTCCTGGCGGCAAAGCTTCCGACGCCATGCCTAACTGGGTCGTCTCGTCGTGGCCCCCGGAAACGCAGACCATCCTGAAATATCAATGGGAAGAGAAGATAATCCCGTTCTGGACCGACATCGTGGCGCTGGCTCAGGAGAATGGCGTGGAGCGCATTGCGCTGGAACTCCACGGCAACCAGTGCGTCTACAACGTGCCCTCGCTCTTGAAATTGCGGCAGGCGGTCGGCCCGGTCGTAGGCGCCAACCTAGATCCCTCGCACCTCTTTTGGATGGGCGCTGATCCCCTGGCGGCGGCTCAGTCGTTGGGCGAGGCGGTCTACCACGTTCATGCCAAGGATACGATGCTGAACGGCCCGGTGCAGGCGACGACCTCTCTATTGGAAAACGGCAGCCTGATGAATATTCCGGCGCGATCCTGGAGCTACATCACGCTGGGCTTCGGCCACGGCGAGGAGTGGTGGCGGCAATTCTGCTATCGCCTGAAGATGGCTGGCTACGATGGTTGGCTCTCGATCGAGCATGAGGATGTCCTTTTGAACTCGCTCGACGGGCTCGAAAAGTCCGTTGCGCTACTCCAAGGCGTCATGCCGTCCGCCCCTGCCGACTTCAAACCGCAAGCCATCTGAAGGAAGACACCATGCCCTGGATCAACGCCTGTGCCGCCAACGAAATAGAAGCCGAAGAAGCCAAACGCTTCGATCATGGCGGCCGCACCTTCGCGATTTTCCGCAACGACGCGAATGAATACTACTGCACAGACGGGCTTTGCACGCACGAGAAGATTCACCTCGCTGACGGCCTCGTCATGGCCAATACGGTGGAATGCCCCAAGCACGCTTCCGTTTTCGACTTCACGACCGGCGAAGTAGAGACGCCACCGGCCTGCGAGAACCTCAAGACTTACAAGACGAAGGTCGAGAATGGCCGCGTCATGATCGAGGCTTGAGCCATCATGGGCCAACCCTTCCAGCTGGCCGCCTGCGCCGAGATGCTTTGGCTTGATCGCCCAATTGCTTGGCGCGTCGCGCGCTTGCATGAGATGGGTTTCGGCATCGGATTGTGGAATTGGCCGGACCATGACCTCGAGGAGCTCGAGAAGACGGGCGCGACTTTCACAATCATGAACGGCTATCTCGACGGAAGGCTCGCCGATGATGAGGGGGCCGACATTCTCTTAAAATCGGCGCTCGAGACCGCGAAGGTCGGAAAGCGCCTCGGAGTTGCTCGGTTGAACCTGCATGGCACCGGTCTCGGCGAGGGCGGCATTCCTATTGTAAAAACTGACGTCGAGACTGGCCCGATGTGGCTCAAGGCGCGGGACACGTTAAACCGCATCTGTGACATGGCCGAGGCCGAAGATGTAACCTTCACGCTCGAGAATCTGAACCGGCTTGACCACCCCGGCTGCCCATTCGGCTCGACGGCAGCAGTGCTGGCATTGGTGTCGTCGATCAACAGACCGCAATTGCGTATCAATCTCGACCTCTATCACACTCAAATCGGCGAGGGCGATATTGTGCGCTGGTGCGAGAAGTGCCTGCCGTTCATCGGCGAGGTGCAGGTGGCTGACAACCCGGGTCGTCGCGAGCCGGGAACGGGCGAGATGAACTGGCGGTACATCGCGAGAGCTCTATTCGACATGGGATACCGCGGGCCGGTGGGTTTGGAGGCGTTTGCCCAAAACGATCCGGAAGCGGCGTTGGACGCTTTTCGGCGGGCTTTTACGGTGTGAGCTATGCCGGGAACGGTCATCATAGGTGCGATGCGGGTTTGGGCGTTATGATCAAGCGCGGCAAGCTATCCGACTATGCTTTCCGATCCGAACACCGCTCGCAGACTCATTTTCAAGGTCGCCTGAACTGCAGCGGAGGCTGATTATGGGCATGTATCACAACCGTCCTCATGTCGAGGACATCCGAAAGATGAAGAAGAATGGACAGAAAATCTCCATGCTCTTCGTCAGCACGCCCGACGAGGCAGCTGCCGCTGCCGCAGCAGGCATTCATATGCTTTCCATCGAGGGTCGATTTTTCGATTCGGAAATGCGGCAGGCAGCGGGCGACTGTTTCGTACAGGTCGGCCTGCCATATGGCAGCTGGGGCAGCTTTGCTGGCCGCCCGCTGGCGACAGCAGAGGATTATCTGCGTGCAGCCTTCCACTTCGCTGGCATTGGTGGTGACGCCTTTTATTGTGCGGCGTCTTACGACATCCAGAAGGCACTTTGCGACAACTACATCCCTGTCGTTGGCCATATCGGCTTAATCCCGTCATACATCACCTGGACGGGCTGGCGCGCAGTCGGCAAGACCGCGGACGAAGCGATGCGCCTCTGGCGACACACCCAGAAACTTGCGGAGATCGGCGTCTTCGGAGCGGAACTGGAAGTCGTGCCCGATCGGGTCGCGAAATTCTTGGCTGAAAACTCATCGCTTGTCATGCTTGGCATGGGCGCTGGCAAGTATGCGGATGCGCAGTACCTCTTCACGGAAGATGTGTGTGGTTACGGCAAGAACCACACGCCGCGACACGGAAAGGTTTACCGACACCTTGGCCCTGAACTGCAGAAGATCCAGGACGAGCGCCTTGTCGCCTTCAGGGAATACAAGGCAGACGTCGATTCCGGTAGGTATCCCGGTGACGAGCATACTGTTCCGATTGGGGATGCCGAGTTCGACATGTTCATGCAAGCAGCCAAACAGTGAGAACCATGCGTGTGGGGCTATCTGATTCCTCACGAGCGGGCGGTAGACAAGTCGTATCTCGCGACAGTCCGGTGCCAACGCTCGCCGAACTCAAAATGCTGATTGCGAAAAAGGAGCTCGTACTTCCCACGAAGTTGGAAACTGTCGCCCGGGTGATGTTTGCGCAGCCGGACTACGTGGCTTTCGAGAATGCCGCCGCGATCGCGCGCCGATGCGGAGTGTCCCCGACAACCTTATCCCGCCTCGCACCGCGCCTCGGCTTTAGGTCCTTCAAGGAAATGCAGAATTGCTTCCGAAATTGTATCCTAAATCGAAAGAACCAAGCAAAACAAGCTGACACGCTTTCCAGCCCGTCATTGAGAGACGGCCAGACCGCGTCCGGTTAGCTTAGATCATCGAGAGCTGTGAATAGCAGGAGATGGAGCAACCTCGACCTGCAGCGTAGTCCTCGGCAATGTCCGCTTTTCGGCGATGGCGAAGTCCGCAGCAATGACTGACTTGGTGAAGCGTTTCTGGTGGCCTCAGGCGTACGAAAGTCTCTCATGCAGGAACCCGCGGGCCGCGGACGATTGCCTATGGGGATTTGTGCCTCGGGGGTGCCAGCGCTTGTCGCGAACCCCGCATTGGGCATGTCGTGGAAGCGGCTTCCGGGCCAGGTCGCAGAGCCTGTAGCGTTGCTTCCGACGGGAATGGTGTGCGTGACGACCGGCGCCACGGCAACGTGCACATAGCATCCTGTTGACCGGCGCTTCAGATGACGCAGGAAGGCCTGATGGTCGGCCAGGTGCGCCGCCGATCCGAAGAAGGCGAGCCGACCGGCGTCGTGCAGCGCGACCAGCCGGGTCAGGAACAGACGGCGGAACAGGTTGGCCAGTACTCTGACTGGAAGAACGAAGGCCGGCCGCGACGATATCCAGCGTGATCCGTCCGGCGCGATGCCGCCGCCCGGCATCCTGCTGCCTATGGGGTCCCAAGCCCGCATCAGCATGTCTTGCTGCATGCGCTGCGAAGCGGCGTGATCGGAGCATCGGTCGACAAGGTAGCCGTGGCAAGTTCCTCTCGTTGAAGGGAACTCCATGGTCAAATCGCAGGCTTTACCTGCTCAAGGCCTATGAATACGCGTCACCTCAGAACCAGGCGACCCTCCCGCGAAGCGGGTTCGTGCATACGGCGCAAAGCGGTCATTTTAGGGTATGTTCCGAAGTGATATCACACCATCGATCGCCACCAAGGTAACGTTCAGGTCGATAGCCAGCGTTCGTTACAGAAAAGCCTTGGGTCTAAAGCTCGATCTGACACGGCGCGTTCACAAGCGGTTCTGTTGTTCGCTCAACCGCTCGCCCCGTGGTCGCTCAGACAGGAGGGACCTGAGCGCGCTCAGGATTTGAACCTGCGACCCCATCGTCCCGAACGATGTGCGCTACCAGGCAAAGCCGCAGGTTCCCGGGTTCCTTCGTCACGCTCGCTCCGCAATGATTGCATTTCCTTTCGGGCTTTGTGTGGGGAACCTGTGGTGCGATCGGGCCAAGTTCACGTTTTCATCGCCACCTATCCTGAGCGAGGTTTTCGTCGCCTTGGCGGCGACGTGCTTCTTGGCGATCTTCTCGGCGGCGTCTGCCTGGAAGTCGGGATGATGGTGACCATAAGTATCGATCAGAACATCCACGGTGATGCCGAGAAAGCCCGCGGCCTGCCACATGTCGGCGCCGGCCCGCATCAGCCAGGTCGCAGCGGTGTGGCGAAGCGTGTGCGAAGTGACGTCGGGACCGAGGCCGGCAGCGTCGCGAGCTCTCCTAAAGCTCTTCTTGACCGACCCCACCGGCTTTCCATTCCACTCCACCACAAAGTCTTGCGATATCTTGCGACCAATATTTGCGCTCTTGCCGCGCGCCTTGGTCCTGATATCGAGATCTGTGCACGCCCAGCGGCGGAGATGCGCCAACAGCCTGTCCGGCAAGCGCACAGGCGGCTGGCGTTTTTTGGTCTTCTTTGCGCTATCGGCGCGGCGGTAAAAGATGCCGCGGTCGAGGTCCACATAACCACGCCCTTTGGTGGGACGGATGGCGGCACCGCAAACTGCGGCAGAGCGCGTTCCTGTATAAAGCGCGACAAGCATGAAGCGGGCGAGGTGTCGCCCGGTACGCCGGTCGCTCTCCTGGCCCTTCCATTTCTGCTTCATACGCCACGCGGCCCAGATAAGGGCGGCCGCCTCACTGCGCGTCAACCAGCGCTCGCGCGCACCGGCCTTGTCAGGCAGGACAATCGTCGGTGCGGCAGTCGTGTGGCCTTCCCTGCGGTAGTAGTTGATGGCCGCACGAAGATCCTCGAGTTGGCGGCGCGCAACGGCTTCGGTGGGACAGAACGCGACGTAGTCGCGGCAAAGCTTGCCGTTGATAGCGGCGAGCGTCTTTTCACCGAAGAAATCGAGGATGTTGTCCAGCCGAGCCGCCGTCTCTTCCGGCGCGGCATGCTTCGGTGCAACCTCTCTCAGGTAGACGCTGACGACATCGGCTATCAAGACATCTTCGGCACCGCGCGCTCGATGGTACTTGCCGGCGATGTAGACCGCGAGCGCCTTTTCAGCTTCAGGTCCTGGATGGCCTTTTTCGCCGCTGCCAGCGCTGATGAACGTTGTTCGATCGCGGATAAACCATCCAGCTTTGTTTCGGAGTGTTCCGTCCTTTTTCCAGCTTTCGCCGCGCCAGACGAGGCGTGGCCCTTTCGACGCCCGCGGCATAGTTCCCTCATTCTGGTGATCGCCAGCAAGGTGACGTACTCCTTTCCTGCGATTAGCTCGGTTTCAAGTCGGCCGGCGTCACGTTCCTTGCGTAGGCCTGCTGCGCACATCGAGCCATCGGGAAAGGCAATTCGTGCTGCAATCGCGACGCGCAGGGGCGCGGTCTCGTCGAATTGTTCGGGGATTTTCAAAACGGAGCCCTCAGCCAATCTCTATGGTCCGATAGTTTCGCTCGGAAACAGACGGATCGCGGGTCGCATTGAGCACACTTTTCTGTCTCGCCATTCCGGATGCCCTGCCGCACGATCTTTTCTCTGAATATACGGCTGCGAAAAGCGCCGACTGGAGCGCCTGCGGCAAAGATGCTCCTTTGACCTGCTAATCGGAACGGTTGCGCTGACGCGCACTCCACGAGCCTTTCGGCTGGCTCCCCACTTCCGTGGCCGGTGAAACCGCTCCTGACTGGCTTCGGCTATCTGTGCGGCTTCCGTTTCCATGGACTCACTGCCGGGTCTCTTGGGCCTACTCCCGCGCGCCCGGCTTTAGTGGGTTCTGCTGATCGCCTCACGCTGCGGTTTCGAACGGTGTCTTTCACCTCGGAGTTGGTCAGCAACCGCAATCTTCGTTCGAGTCCATAGAGTTAGAGGGCCGCGCTTGGCGCACTGACGGGTTGAAGACTGGGAGAGAGGCTCCCGGCGCCCGGCGCGGAGACTCGCAATGACCAAGCATCAGCACCAGGCTGCCCCGACCCGGGCCAGCGTATATGACGATATCACCAACAAGATCATCGGCGAGCTGGAGGCCGGTCGGCTGCCCTGGGTTCAGCCATGGGGAATGGCGGCTGCGAAGGCGCCGCTCGCCATGCCGAAGAACGCCGCCACCGACCGGCGATACTCTGGAATCAATATCCTGATCCTCTGGGGTTCGGTGATCGAGCAGGGTTTTTCAGGACAGAGCTGGCTGACCTTCCGCCAGGCGCTCGCGCTTGGCGGCAGCGTCCGCAAGGGTGAGCATGGAACGACGGTCGTCTACGCCGATCGGTTCGTGCCCGACGACGAGAAAAAACGCGCCCGCGAAACCGGCGAGCAAGCCCGTTCGATCCCATTCCTCAAACGCTTCACGGTGTTCAACGCCGCGCAGTGCGACGGGCTGCCCGACGGTGTTGCAATGGCCACGCCCCCGCCCCTACTCGGCCTGATCGAGCCCAAGGTCGAGAGGCTGATCAAGCAGACGGGGATCGATTTCCGGGTTGGTGGCAGCCGCGCCTTCTACGCTCCGGCCCACGATTATGTGCGGGTCCCGCCACCCCAAGCCTACTTCGAGCCGATCAATTGGCACCGGACCGCCCTGCATGAACTCGGGCACGCCACCGGTCATGCCTCACGCCTCAACCGGGATTTGTCTGGTTCCTTCGGCACCAAGAAGTATGCCTTCGAAGAGCTGGTTGCCGAGATAAGTGCGGCTTTCTGCTGCGCCTCGCTGGGCATCACGCCGACCGTGCGTCACGCCGACTATATCGGCTCGTGGCTGGAGGTGCTGCGCGAGGATAACCGTGCGATCGTTCGCGCCGCCTCTCTGGCAAGCAGGGCTGCGGATTATCTCTTGGGGTTCTTGCCCGACAAAGTCGCCGCTGACGACGATCGGCGGGAGGCAGCGTAATGGCCGCCCGCTTCCAGTTCGGCGTCTTCCTGCGGATGCGTTCATGACCGAAGTCTGCCTGGATGCCGGACCCCGCTGCGGCGAAGTCGTTGCAGAGCGCCAGGACCGACCGGCTGCTCCGCGACAAGTGTCGCTTGGCTGCAGAGCACATCAGAGGGCGAGGAGTGACGGAATTCTCATGACGGGTTTGGAGGTCGAGAGAGAGGCTCTCGGCCGCCCGTCGCGGAGTACATCCCGATGGCTACTGCCGTTCAGAAGATCACCCTGTCGTCCTCGCGCGACATTCCCTTCAACAAGCTGGTGCTCTCCCAGTCCAATGTCCGGCGCGTCAAGGTCGGCGTCTCGATCGAGGATCTTGCGGCCTCGATCGCCCGCCGCGGCTTGATCCAGAGCCTCAGCGTCTTGTCCGTCGTCGACAGCGACGGCAACGAGACTGGCATGTTTGAGGTACCTGCCGGAGGCCGGCGCTTCCGCGCGCTTGAGCTGCTGGTGAAGCAAAAGCGCCTCGCCAAGACCGCCCTCGTGCCCTGTGTCGTGCGCGCCCGTCACAGCGCGATCGTTGCCGAGGAGGTGTCGCTCGCCGAGAACATTGAGCGAGCGCCGCTGCACCCGCTCGATCAGTTTCGCGCCTTCCAGGACATGCGCCAAAAAGGCATGAGCGAGGAGGAGATTGCCGCAGCCTTCTTCGTGCCGGTCAACGTCGTTAAGCAACGGCTTAGGCTGGCTTCTGTCTCCCCAGTGCTGCTCGATGTGTATGCCGATGACGGGATGACGCTGGAGCAACTCATGGCTTTCACGGTCTCTGAAGACCGCGCTCGCCAGGAGCATATCTGGGAGGCAATCAGGGATGCCTGGTCGAAAGAGCCCTATCAAATCCGGCGCATGCTGACCGAAACGACGGTGCGCGCCTCCGACAAGCGCGCCGTCTTCGTGGGGATCGACGCCTATGAGGCCGCGGGTGGTATCGTCATGCACGACCTGTTCCAGTCGGATGACGGCGGCTGGCTGCAGGATGCAGCGCTGCTGGACCGCCTGGTCGCCGAGAAGCTAAAGGCGGTTGCCCAGGAAGTTGCAGCCGAGGGTTGGAAGTGGGTCGAGGTCGCTGTCAGCTTCCCCTACGACGCAACGCGTGGGCTGTATCAGCTGCAGAGTGATCCGCTCGATCTCTCTGCCGAGGAGCAGGCTACCATCGATGCCCTCTACGCCGAGCATGCCAAGCTTGAAACCGAATATGAGGGTGCTGACGAGCTGCCCGAAGACGTCGATCAGCGACTCGGTGAAATCGAGACCGCGCTCGCCAATTTCGACAAGCGCCCAAAGCAGTTCGATCCGGCCGACATCGCCATCGCCGGCGCGTTCGTCAGCATCGACGCCGACGGCGCGCGCTCGGTCGACCGCGGCTTTCTCCGGCCTGAGGACGTGCCGCCGATGTCATTTGACGGCGCGAATGAATCGAAAAGGGACGGCGGGTCCGGGGCTGCCGACAGCTCGTCGGTGCACCGTGCCGTTGTCACCATTGGCGGCCAGGCAGTCGAGTGCGAGGAAGACGGGGACGATGCGGTCAAGCCCCTGCCGGACCGACTGGTGACAGAGTTGACCGCACACCGGACACTGGCGTTGCGCGATGCGGTTGCCGGCAACCCTCATGTCGCCATGACAGCGCTCTTGCACAAGCTGGTCACTGACACGTTCCAGCACCGCACCACGAACGGGTGCCTGGAGGCCTCGATCCGTCATGTCTTCTTCCCTCTGCAGGCAGGTGACCTGAAGGACAGCCCCGCGGCGAAATCGGTGGCCGAACGCCATGAGGCCTGGAAATCGGACCTGCCGACCGAGGACGATGCACTTTGGGACTGGATCGCCTCACTGGATGAGACCAGCCGGGCGGCGTTGCTCGCCCATTGCGTCAGCTACGGCGTGAACGCGCTCCACGAGAAAGCCGACCGCTATGGCGGCGATATCTCGGCACACGGCGTTCGGCAGCGGATCGCGCAAGCTGATCGACTGGCACGCGCGGTCGGTCTCGATATGGTCGACGCCGGCTGGACACCGACAGTCGAAAACTATCTCGGCCGCATCATCAAGTCTCGCATTCTCGAGGCGGTGCGGGAGGCGAGGGGCGAACAGGCCGCGCAGCTGATCGAGCACCTGAAAAAGGGGGAAATGGCGAAGGAAGCCGAGCGCTTGCTGACCGATAGTGGTTGGCTGCCCGAGCCGCTGCGCCTGGTCGACCCCGACGACAGTGCTGGCGCTGATAGCGGCGCCGGCGCCGACGCGTATGGGGAAGAGCTGCCCGAATTCCTCTCAGACGACGATGCGCAGATTGAAGACAGCGAACCGCACATGGCCGCTGAATAGATCGCCTCGCGCGGAGCGGCTTCGGCCGCTCCGCGCCCTTTCCTACCCCTACCGGATGCTCAGTTTCTCACCCACGGGCAAAGCCAATTGGCCGCTTCTGCCGCGTCCTTCTCGCTCGGCGGCTGCTGCCTCGCCGTCCCCACTGCGTGCCAAGATATCGCCCCCGGGCTGCCAACCGCGTTGCCGCTGTCATCATTGGGCTGACGGCGGGTAGCGGCGCAGCGCCCGGATCGAAGAAGGATCGTTATCGGCAAGACCGCAGTCCAGAGGGGAGAGGCCGGCCAGGGCGGATTTGAGCCGGATTGGTCGAGAGAGAGGCCGCCCGGTTCATCCCGTTCCGCTCTCCTCGAGGTTTTCTCCATGCTTGATGTTTCTTCGAAGACTGCCGCTCCGGCAGTGCCGCTTCCGCTTGTCTCATCCCCGGCTGTCGAACCAGCTGCCGCCATCCACAGCGCGGCGCAGTTTCTTCTGCCCCATCTCGAACGCGGTCAGCGCGTCGACGCCTCGCACCTTCGCTCCGCCATGGTAGCTGCCTTCGGTGCCTCCGATGCGTCCGGCGCATGGGACTGGAAATCAGCCTATGACGCTTGCGAAGTCGCGACGGTGCTGTTCCTGCGCAAATACGGAAAGTCGCTTTTCCGCAAAGCCGGTTCTCCGGCCGCCGCACTTCCGATGCTGGGCAAGATCGCCGGCCTGTTCCCAACTCACACGCGTCGCTCCGAAGAGACCGAAGCGCTTCAGCAGTTCAGCACCCCCATTCCGCTCGGTCTGGCGGTCGTGACTGCCGCGGCAATCACGGCTGCCGACCGCGTGCTTGAGCCCTCCGCCGGCACCGGGTTACTTGCTATTCTGGCCGAGATCAGCGGCAGCACGTTGCTGCTCAACGAACTGGCCGAAGCCCGCGCCGGGCTTCTCTCATTGCTCTTTCCGGGTATCCCCGTCACCCGCTTCGACGCAGCGCAGATCGATGATTATCTCGATCCCGGCATTGTGCCGAGCGTCGTGCTGATGAACCCGCCGTTCTCGGTTCTGGCCAATGTCTCGGGTCGCGTGTCCGACGCTGCCTATCGTCACGTCGCCTCTGCGCTGGCCCGGCTCGCCGAGGGCGGGCGGCTTGTCGCAATCACTGGCGCAAATTTTTCCCCAGAGCTGCCCATCTGGCGCGAGTCCTTCGTCAGGCTCCAGGAGCGCGGTCGCGTGGTGTTCACCGCCGCAATCGACGGCGCCGTCTACGCCAGGCATGGCACCACCGTCGAGACCCGGCTGACCGTCATCGACAAACTGCCGGCCGACAATCCAGGCACCTTTCCAGCATCAGCCGGCACGGCGCCCGATGTCGCCACACTGATCGCTTGGATTGGCGAGCACGTTCCCGCACGGCTGCCGGTCAGCGCTTCGGCTTTTGCGCCCGTCGTCAAGGCACTGGGGCCCACAGCGCGCACCGTGCGCGGTGATCTCGCCAGATCCGCGGCTTCCTCTCCGGTGCGCAGCCTCGCCGAGGCGGAAGGCGCCGAGCTTGCTTACGAGACTTTGGACTGGAGGCCTGCCGAAAGTAGGCACATCACCGATGGCATCTATGAGGAATACGGGTTGCAGGCGATCCGCATTCCGGGCGCCCATCCGCATCCGACCAAGCTGGTTCAATCGGCGGCGATGGCATCCGTTGCTCCGCCGAAGCCGAGCTACCGGCCGATTCTTCCTACCAAGGTTGTCAGCGACGGCGTCTTGTCCGACGCGCAGCTAGAAACAGTCATCTATGCCGGCGAGGCCCATTCGGAGTTCCTCGCCAGTTCCTGGACGGTGGACGACACCTTCGATCTTGTCTCTGCCGCGCGCGACGATGCTGCGCACGCCGTGCGATTCCGCCGGGGCTTCATGCTCGGCGACGGGACGGGCGCCGGCAAGGGCCGCCAGTCGGCCGGCATCATCCTGGATAGTTGGATGCAGGGCCGCCGCAAGGCGGTGTGGATCTCCAAATCCGACAAGCTGATCGAAGACGCCCAGCGCGACTGGTCTGCTCTCGGCATGGAGCGCCTGCTGGTCACGCCGCTGTCGCGGTTCCCGCAGGGCAAGGCCATCCGCCTCGATCAAGGGGTCCTATTCACCACCTACGCCACGCTGCGCTCCGACGAACGCGGTGAGAAGGTCTCGCGCGTGCGGCAGATCGTCGAATGGTTGGGCACCGACTTCGACGGAGTGATCATTTTCGACGAGAGCCACGCCATGCAGAACGCCGCAGGCGGCAAGGGAGAACGCGGCGACGTCGCCGCCTCACAGCAGGGACGCGCCGGGCTCCGCCTCCAAAACGCCCTGCCGAACGCCCGTGTCGTCTACGTCTCGGCGACGGGCGCAACCACCGTCCACAACCTCGCTTACGCGCAGCGTTTGGGCCTATGGGGTGGTGAGGATTTGCCCTTCGCGACCAGGGCCGAATTCGTTGAGACGATCGAGGCCGGCGGCGTTGCCGCCATGGAAGTGCTGGCTCGAGACCTTCGCGCACTCGGTCTCTATACGGCACGATCGCTCTCGTACGATGGTGTCGAATACGAGCTGGTCGAGCACCAGCTTACCTCCGAGCAGACCCGCATCTACGACGCCTATGCCGGAGCGTTCAGCGTCATTCATAACAATCTCGACGCCGCAATGCGGGCCGCCAACGTCACAGGCGAGACCGGGACACTGAACCGTCAGGCAAAGTCGGCTGCACGTTCGGCATTCGAGAGCACGAAACAGCGCTTCTTCGGGCATTTGCTCACCGGCATGAAGACGCCGACCCTGATACGCTCGATCGAGCGCGATCTCCATCAAGGCCATGCCGCCGTCATCCAGATCGTCTCGACCGGCGAGGCACTGATGGAACGGCGCCTCGCGGAAATTCCAACCGAGGAATGGAACGACGTTCGCGTCGACATCACGCCGCGCGAATATGTCCTCTCGTATCTGCAGCATTTCCTTCCCCGTGCAACTCTACGAGCCGTTCACCGACAGCGAAGGCAATTTGTCGTCACGTCCGGTCTATCGCGACGGCCAGCCCGTCGAGAGCCGCGAAGCGGTCGCCCGCCGCGATCGCCTTATCGAGCAACTCGCTTCACTGGCCCCCGTCCCGGGGGCACTCGATCAGATCGTACAGCGCTTCGGCACCGACCTCGTAGCGGAAGTGACAGGCCGGTCGCGCCGCGTCGTTCGCAAGACCAGCACTCGAGGCATCGATCGCCTTGTCGTCGAAAACCGCGCCGGATCGGCCAATCTCGCCGAGGCACAGGCATTCATGGATGACTGTAAGCGCATATTGGTGTTTTCCGACGCCGGTGGCACTGGCCGCAGCTATCACGCTGATCTCACTGCGAAGAACCGCCGCCTTCGAGTTCACTATCTGCTTGAGCCGGGCTGGAGGGCCGATGCCGCCATCCAGGGCTTGGGGCGCACCAACCGCACGAACCAGGCGCAGCCGCCGCTGTTCCGGCCGGTTGCGACCGATGTGAAGGCTGAGAAGCGCTTTCTCTCGACGATAGCCCGGCGGCTCGACACATTGGGCGCCATTACGCGCGGCCAGCGCCAGACCGGCGGCCAGGGCCTATTTCGCCCTGAGGACAATCTGGAGTCGCACTATGCCCGCGACGCGCTGCGGCAGCTTTACCTGCTGCTGGTTCGCGACAAGGTGGACGGCTGCTCACTCCAGATGTTCGAGGAGGCGACCGGCCTCACGCTGACGGACTCCACCGGCATCAAGGACGAGCTGCCGCCGATCACGACCTTCCTCAATCGGCTGCTGGCGCTCACCATCGCGCTTCAAACCGTTCTGTTTACGGCCTTCGAGCAATTGCTAAATGCGAAAATCGAGGGCGCCATCGCCTCCTGTGCCTACGACATCGGCTTGGAAACACTGCGTGCGGAGAGCTTCGTCGTCACCGAGCGACGCGTCATCCATGTCCATGCCGCCACCGGTGCGGAAACGCGACTGCTGACCATCGCCCAGCGCAAGCGCAATCGACCCGTTTCACTTGCCGATGCCCTTGCTCAGCTTCACGATCCCCGCGCGAAGCTCCTGGTCAACAACCGATCCGGCCGCGCCGCCGTACAGGTGCCAGCGCCAGAGCTGATGCTCGACAATGGCGAGATCGAATGGCGCGTCCGGCTGATCCGGCCGATGGAGCACCATCAGGCCTCATTGAAGATGATGGCGGAGAGCCACTGGGTTGAGGCTGAGCAGGCTGCATTCGCTGACGCCTGGAGTGTCGAGACGGCTGACGTGCCCGAATTCACGGACAGCACTATCCATGTCGTTGCCGGCATGCTGCTGCCGATCTGGAAGCGTCTGCCCAGGGAATTCTCACGTGTGTACCGGCTCCAGACTGACGATGGCGAGCGCATCATCGGTCGTCAGGTCCCGCCAGCATGGATCGCAGGCGCACTGGCAACAAGCTCGCCTTCGATCACAGCCAGTGATGCTTTCGTTGCGCTACTGGGCGGTCGAACGATCCTCGACCTCGCCGATGGTCTGCAGCTTCGGCGCAGCCGCCTCATGGGCGTCAGCCGAATCGAGCTGACGGGCTTCAACGACACAATGCGTGACCGTCTTTCGGCTTACGGCCTCTTCCGAGAGATCATCTCCTGGAAGCTGCGCATGTTCGTGCCCGCCGACGCATCTGGACCCGCAATTCTGGGCAAGTTGCTGAAGGGCTATCCAGTCCAGCGCATCGACACGCGGGAGGATGCGTGATGGCCCGCCACGATGCGTCAGAACTGGCGCACCGCCTCGGCCAGCAGGCTGAGGCGGTTTGTCGCTACTATCTCTCAAACGGGCATCGCGAGGGTCGCTACTGGCTTGTCGGCGATGTGCAAAACACGCCGGGCCGCTCAATGTTCGTGCGTCTCGTCGGGTCAGCGAACGGAAAAGGAGCCGCCGGCAAGTGGGCCGATGCGGCGACTGGCGAGCATGGGGACCTTCTAGACGTCATCCGCGAAAGCCGCGGCTTCAGCAACTTCAAGGACGTTGCGAATGAAGCAATGACGTTTCTCGGCTTGCCGCATCCCGAACCAGAGCAGATTTCTCCCCGGCCGAAATCGGTAGACACGCCATCCGGATCATCTGAAGCAGCGCGTCGGCTGTTTACGATGTCGCAGCCGATTGCGGGTACGGTCGTAGAGGCGTATCTGCGCAACCGCAGTATTACCGCTTTGCACGGGACCGAAAGCCTGCGTTTTCACCCGCGCTGCTACTACCGGCCCGACGAACACGCGCCGACTGAGACCTGGCCGGCGATGATCGCTTCCGTCACCGATCTCGACGGCCATTTGACTGGCGCACATCGCACCTGGCTTGATCCTTCCGGCAGAGGCAAGGCATCGGTCGGTACGCCGAGGCGCGCGATGGGCGATCTTCTCGGTCACGCGGTTCGCTTTGGCCTGCCGGGCGACGTCATGGCGGGCGGCGAAGGCATCGAGACCGTCTTGTCGCTTCGGTGCATCCTGCCCGATATGGCTATGGCAGCGGCACTTTCGGCCGCCCATCTTGCTGCCATGCTGTTCCCCCTCACGCTGAGACGGCTCTACATCGTGCGCGACGCCGATCCAGCCGGTAACGGCGCGCGTGACACCTTGATCGAAAGAGCGAATGCTGCCGGGATCGAGGCGGTCGTGCTCTCGCCGGCACTTGGTGACCTCAACGAAGATCTCTGTACGCTAGGCGTGGATGCCGTTCGAGCAGCAGTCCGTGTTCAGCTCGCCCCGCAGGACATCGCCCGTTTCATGGCAGTGGCGGAATAACTCGGAACGAACAGCCTGTCCGCTGTCGCTTGCATCGCTTGGATGCTCCTGAAGTCGGAGAGAACCGCGCCTGCGGGCCTTCGAGAGGGCGATCGGCCAGCAAACGACCCGGACCCGCAATGTCTCCGGCCGACTATTTTCCGGCGCGCTCCCCAAGGGAGCGCTTTCCATCGCGAAGCAAAATAGCCGGCCTTCACCCTCCTCCGCTGACACTCCGGCCCTTCGCTTCGCTGCGGGTGCAGGTCCGTCCCGTCCGCCGGCTTCCGTCGCCATGAAGGCCGCGAGGGTCGCGGTCCAACCGGCGGAGCATCCAATGAGCGAGCATGACGACTACGAACCACAGCACTCGTCTTCACCCATCGACCTCGTCCTCACAGAACTCCAGCTCTATGGCTACCGACCCTTCGCGGATGAGCCTGATCCTCGACCGCTTCCAGAGGGCCACTGCGTCGCCGGCGCGATCGCCGACATCTTCGACGCCCTCATCGTGGCACTGCAAGACACTCGCCTCGAGCCCGATCTCGACGATCTTCTGTGGTCGACCGTCAACATCTTTCACCGCGCCGCAGATCGGATCGAGCGCGAACTCGATCACAACGAGCAGGCGCAACGCCGCAGCCAGCGTGAGCAGGACGGCAGCGAAGTGAAATCCGTCGAGCTGGAACGCCTGACGGCCGAAGGGCAGACGCTGATCGAACGCCAAAGCGCCTTCGAACTGATGCGTGATCAGGCCGCGGAGCACTACGAGCGCCACACCGGATCGAGTTGGCGACCGCGCAGCGGATCGATGGTCAACCACCGCAACATGACCTCTGCGCTGATCGACAGCCGCGACTTTCTCAGCGCCAAGAAACGCGCCTCGCAGGAAGTCCTTCTGCCACCTGGCCCGAAAATCGCCTTCACCGCTGGGCTCGACTTCAATGACCACCAGCTGATCTGGGCCAAGCTCGACCAGGTCCACGCCAGGCATCCCGACATGGTCTTGATGCATGGGAAATCGCCGAAGGGTGGCGAAAAGATCGCCTCCTGTTGGGCAGACCGTCGCAAGGTACCCCAAATCGGCTTTGCCCCTGATTGGACAAAGCATGCCAAAGCCGCCCCGTTCAAGCGCAATGACGCAATGCTGGAGGTACTGCCGATAGGCGTCATCGTCTTTCCCGGGACCGGAATTCAGGACAATCTTGCAGACAAGGCAAAGAAGCTCGGCATCCCAGTCCTCGACTTCCGCCCCAAGGGAGGCGGCGCGTAAGCGCTGCCCGCCCCTACCCTTTTTTCGATTGTACGATACGGCCGCGATCGGGCAGCGCGTACTGTATTTGCAGCTCGCTGGAGTGCTTGGCCCGGGATGCCGGATCTCAGGCTCCCAGCGCCGCCCGTCTTTTTGCGATACTCAAGTCCGCGCCCTAGCAAAGGCGCGCGACGCCGTCACGCTTGCCGTCAACGTTTCAGCTGCGTCGCAGCTGGCATCACAGCTGCGAATAACGACGCCTGTTTAACCGAACAGGGCCTGGATCTGGGCGAACTCACCGAACAACCGGCGTGGGCAGGATGCTTTTTTCGGCCGTCGCATTGTTAGCGTCGTCGCTGACTCGGCATCGCGCGACGCACAGTTCGAATCCACCACGGCGTGCCGTCTCGTTCCAAAGATAGCGCATATCCGGTGGTGCACGTCAGCCGTGACTTGAACCATCACGTGCGTGTCTTATGCGCGTTGCTGACAACAGCTTGCGACTTCGCGATGCCTGTACAGAGGAGCATCGACGCCGGTGATCGTCGTAGCCGGGATTTCGCCAGCGACGGTATCGCCAGGTTCTCCGTTGATGTCTCTATCTGGTGGGCCGCTCCAAACGGCCTCTTTAATGGGCTGATCTGGCCGAAGGTCGGCTGCGCCTCGATCGCCTAAGCCGCAATGGCGCCGATCGACTTTCTTCCCCTGCCGGCTGCGCCGTCATTCCTCGCCAAACAACAAAGTCGCTTGGCTGCCATCCTCCGCTGGCGCTGCGGTCGCAAGCGATGCGGCGTCGATCGCCTCCGGCCCGCCGATCGCCATCGAGGCCGCAATGGTGCGGGCTCGAAACAGAGTTCAAGGAGAAAACTCATGGCGATAATCGGAACCTTCAAGAGGACCGGCAACAACGAGTTCACCGGCGAAATCGTCACTCTCTCGCTCCAGACCAAGAACGTCCGCGTCGTGCCCGAGACCAACCGCTCTGGCGACAGCGCCCCCAGCCACCGTGTCTTCGTCGGGCGGGTCGAGATCGGCGCCGCATGGTCCAAGCGCTCCAATGACGGCCGCGACTATCTCGGCGTGAAGCTGGACGATCCGAGCTTCACTGCTCCGATCTACGCCAACCTCTTCAACGATGAGGAAGGCGAAGGCTACAGCCTCATCTGGTCGCGCCCCAACGGCCGCCGCAACGCGGAGTAAGGCCCCGACCAAGGCTCCGCCCGGACGAACAGGGCGGGGCCGTCCTCCTTTTCACGACAAGATGAGCGCAGTCGCTGCGCAACGAGCTCCGTCGGACTTTGGGGCGACTACCTGTCGTGTTCCCGGCTGGAGACTTCATTCCTGCATGTTGCCTCGCCGATAATCGAAAATTCGCGGTGCTTCCCGCGTCAACTCACGGTGCCGATTTTCTGATCAACTCGCATGGGTCCACATTCAGCGCAGTTGCGATCCTCCCAAGAACACTGATGCTGGCCGAGACCCGAGCGCGCTCGATCGATCCGACGTAACGCATGCTCAGTCCAGAGCGGGCGGCCAGTTCCTCCTGCGTCACGTTCTGGTCATGGCGCAGACGACGCATGTTGGCCGCCATGATCTCCTTGAGATTCATGACGGATTAGGGACCAGAAAGGGAACTATCGTTCTAGGAATGATCGTTCCTATTCGCTATGATTGGTGCTCGATCTAAAGGACGGCTCCTTCGAGATCGCGATCGAAATATGAACGGTCAAATACCATGCTTAAACCGCTGCTCGATCCTGATGTCGCCGACATTGCGCCGGATGCCCCGGTCCTGACCGGCTATGACGAGGAGCGTCTGCTCACCTACATTCGCCTGCTTGACGCGGCAGCGGAAGATGCCGATTGGCGAGAGGTGGCCAGGATCGTCTTGCATATAGACCCGGAGCAGGAGCCGGAACGAGCGTTCCGGTCCTGGGAGACCCATCTTGCCCGCGCGCGATGGATGACGACCAGCGGCTACCGATATCTTCTCGCTGGCGGCGCTCCGCACTGACGCGGCCGGCGCTCCATTTTGCTGAATCGGCATAATGGTTTGCCGACTCTCAAACTATCCAACTTCCTTATCCCCCTGGAATGTTGACGCCGACGCCTCACATCCGGGTACGCGGAGAGGACAGGAACAGTGCAAGGCGATTGGACCGATCCGGCGGCGTATTCACACATGTGCAGCTACCAGGCTACGGAGTTCGCTGCCGAGTATCTGATCCGGAATGACGAATTCGTGGCAGAGTGCAGCCAGCTTGCATCGCAATTCGCTGGTTCTGGAGAACCTGCCGGTCAGCCCGATCTCGCCGCCCGTTGGGGCGCGCGATTTCAAAACTGCCGGTGCCGGACTTCCGAAAGTTGACAATATCATCTGGACAGAACAGGCCTCGCCGCGCGTGCTCAGGGTCATGCGGGTATCTGCATCCCATCAGACAGTTCGACCTTCCAGCCTTGGCGGAGCCAGCGTTTGGCCGCAGGACGAAGGCCTTCACATTATTTGGTCTACCTTAATTGGGAAAAGTTATCTCGTCGCTGACGACCGCGCCGGTGAATTCAACGCTATCCTTCTGCCGCTCGACGCTGCATTCGAGACGCGGCTCGATGCAGCGCGCCGGTTCTGGCGCGCACTGAACGGCCGGGCAGCCAGTCCATCTTACGGCGCGCTGCCGCAACAGACCAAGATCAGGCATATCCTCAATTTACGCGCACATGATGGTCACCGCACGGGTGCAACCTATCGTCAGCTCGCGGAGGTGCTGTTTTCGCAGGAGCCGATTGTGCCGCGAGATTGGCGTGATCATCATCTCCGCCACAAGGTCCGAGCTATCTTACGCCGTGCAGCTTTTTTAGTCGCCGGCGGCTATCGCGATCTTCTCTTCTACCCCCACAACCGCAGCGAAAAGTCCGGCCGCCGAAGTCCTTCTTCGGGGTAGCAAAAACGCGCCCCCCAATCTTTGCCCTCCCTCGCCTTTCCTCATTTCGATCATGGTCCACTTCGCGCGTCCCGGCAGGCCAGGACGACAGCAGAACCGAATGGAGATCGAGCGATGTCGAAGGGTCCCGCGGACGCGCCCCAAAAGTATTTGCGCACGAAGGAGGCAGCACCCATCGTCGGGCTCTGCGCCCGCACACTCGAAAAGCACCGGACCTACGGCACCGGCCCAAAATACCGAAAGGTCGGCGGGCGCGTTCTCTACGACATCAACGACCTGCACGCCTGGATAGAGTTGGGCGCACGCACTTCCACCAGCGATGCCAACGCGACCTATGTTCCGCCGGCAAAACCCCATGCAGCCCGCGCGCCCGCCTATGTCGGCAGGCGCGACCGCAGCTCCTGATCTGTGGCGCACCGAAAATGCAGTATCGCGAGACCGTTCAGCAGCAATTTGCGCTGCCTCATGTCCCCTCATCCGACTTCCCTCCACGCAGCACGCGGGACGTCGTGGCGTGGCAGCTCGTCTTATTGGTGAAATCCCGCCGCCTGACACCGATCCACTCTCATGCGCGCGAAGAATCGACCTGCGTAGAGGCGGCAAGTGTGCACGGCATGGCAACGATTTGGAACGCTGCCATCCTGGTCTGGGCTGTGTCGCAAAACATCCACGCGCAAGCCAGGAGATTGCAACCGCGCCGCCTGGTAGCGGCGAAACAGCAGCAAACCCTGACCTTCAGGTCGCCGCGTCAACGGCGGCACGTCCACAGCCGGATAGCCGCACGCGAGCAGCCGAGTCCATACACGGGCAAGCGTCTTAAAGCTTGCCTGCTGCGCCCCGGGATCAAGTCATGAGCAAGCGCACAAAGATCATCGCCACCATGGTTGGCGGCGCAGTGCTCGCCGCGGCGCCGGCATCGATTAGCCATCCGCCGATATCCATCTGGAACGCATCGGCGAGCATCCCCGTCGGGCTCTATCGCGTCCAGCCGGCCGACAAAATCGGTATTGCCAATATCGCCGTCATCATGCCGCCCGAGCCATTGGCGGCCTTCATGGCAAGACGCGGGTATCTGCCGAAAAATGTGCCGCTCCTGAAGCGTATTTTGGCACTCGGGGGCGCAACCGTCTGTCGCCAAGGCACAACGATCATCGTCAACGGCAAGACGTATGGACATGCGCGCGAGCGTGACAGTCGCGGTCGACCCCTGCCCATCTGGCAGGGCTGCCGCGACATTGCCGAGGCCGACGTCTTCCTTATGAACCCGGGTGCAGCCGACAGTTTTGACAGCCGCTATTTCGGCCCGCTCCCGCTCTCATCGATCGTTGGCCGTGCGGTTCCCGTCTGGACCACGGAGCGCACCACTCCGGTGCTGGATATCACCAACGATCCCCTCGCTAGCGAGCCGTGACGGCTCGGCTCGACGCGCACTAACACTCAGAAAGGAGCACTGCAATGACCCAGATCGGAACCTTCACGCGCAATGATGACGGCTTCTTCGGCAATCTCTCCACGCTAACAATCGAGGCGAAGATTGCCATCCTGCCTGCCGAGAAATCCAAAACCGAAAACGCGCCCGACCATCTGATCTATTGCGAAGGGATGGCGGTCGGTGCCGCTTGGGACCGCGCCGGAGACAAGGCTGGGGATTACCTCTCCGTCTCAATTGACGACCCGTCCTTTACGCAGCCGATCCGCGCCAAGCTGTTTCGGTCCGATGCAGAGAACAGCGTCTGGAGCCTGCACTGGAACCGATCATCGAAGCGCGACGGGCGAGGCTGAACAGATGCTTCTGGAGCCCTTCGACGAATCTTTCTCGCCAACCCTTTTGATCCATTGCGCGCCGGTCAAACCCTTCGATCCGACCGCCCGCGAGGCAGCCCAGAGGGGGCCGGACACTTGCTTGTGGCTGCGGACGCCGATTTCATCACAGTTTTGGCAAAGCCGGTTCGATCGGCGAGCCCCTGCCCTTAACGGAAGCGAACACCGTCGCAGGCTGGCAGCGCATCGGTTCTGCGGTCTGCGGGATGCAGCCCACAGAGGCATGACGACGTTTGCCGCATGTGTCATGCTCGGCTTCGTGGCGCCCGAAACTGGTGCAGCGGCTTCCTCTCATGGTGAACGGCCGGCGCACTCCGAGTCGACGATCTTGTCGGCTGGCCCGTGGTCGCGGCATATCCGGGAAGCGTCAAAACGCTTCGCCATTCCAGAGCGGTTGCTGCGCGGCGTCATGCATGTTGAGAGCGTCGGCGATGTTCGTGCGCTTTCAAGCAAGGGCGCAATGGGCTTGATGCAGATCATGCCGGCGACGTGGGAAGAACTGCGCATCAAATACCGTCTCGGTGACGATCCCTATCAACCGCGTGACAACATTCTTGCAGGTGCAGCATATCTTCGCGAAATGCTCGACAGCTTCGGGCGCAGCGGCTTTCTTGCCGCTTACAATGCCGGTCCTGGTCGGTACACGGAACATCTCATAACCGGCCGTCCGCTGCCACGCGAGACGGTCGACTACGTCAGGAAACTCGCGCCGCTGCTCGATGGTGCAGTTCTCAGTCCGCGGCGCGCGCGGCAGGGAAGGGGCAGAGCCAGCTCGCTCCGTGCAACGATCTTTGCGCATCCCCATGACATTCGGAACGCCACTGCATCGGATGGCAATGGTTATGGCGAGACGATCTTTGCGGCGATTCATTCGTCCGCAATGCGGTCGCCAATGGGCAATCCTGTTGCGGACCTGACCGCGATCGAGCCACGGCCGGGTGAAACCGATTTCCAATCGAACCACGCTGTTTCCGGCCTATTCGCTCAGCCCTCTTTAGCCATATCGCGATGATCGCCACGTTCCTCCTCAATTGCATTCCGGCCTGTTCCGTCGCGGAAATTGCGGCGGAAGGGTTGGCTGTGGATGAGAACAGAGAGATTGGCAGGATAAAGGGCCGCGAGGTGCGGCTCGGTTCGGCCGATTGTTTTCCTTACGATTTTCGTCTCATTTCGCAATGTGCTGGCACAATCAGCGATGTGCGCTATTCCCAATTTTTCAGTCTTTCAATGGAAACCGCACCTCGTGGCCGTCTAGCATGAAGCGTGACGATAGCTTTCGCGTCCGCCCCGGTCGCATCCGCTCCCGCGCCGGCCAGCGCGCACGACCCTTCATCTTCCAGGCTCTTGCGGCCACACAGCGCGCCGGCGGGCACCTTACACGCGAGGGTCGGATCACCTCCCCGCGAGCTTCAACGTTTGGCCGCGGCAGGTCAGCGAGCATCCGCGCCAGTCGCCTCATCTCTGACAGCTCACGCGGCGCCGTCGTCAAGACCCGTGTGGTACGGCAGTTCAGAGGGTCTGCGCCACTCGCCACCCATCTCAAATATCTTCGCCGCGAAGGTGTTACACGTGATGGTGAGAAGGCGAGGATGTTCGGTCCCGACACCAAAGATGCAGATCATGACGCCTTCTGCGACCGCTGCAAGGATGATCGGCATCACTTCCGTTTCATCGTTTCGCCGGAGGATGCAATGGAGCTCGGCGACCTCAAGAACTTCGCTTGTGACCTGATGGTCGACATGGAGCGCGACCTCGGCACGAGGCTCGACTGGATAGCCGTCGATCACTGGAACACCGAACATCCGCACGTTCACATCCTCGTTCGCGGCGTTGCCGACGATGGCGAGAGCCTTGTCATCTCGCGCGACTACATCCGCCAGGGCATGCGCGATCGGGCGAGCGACATTCTCACCCAGACGCTTGGGCTCCGCACGGACCTCGACATCCGCCAGGCCATCGAGCACCAGGTCGACACTGAGCGCTGGACGCAGCTCGATCGCCAGCTTGTTCGTGACGCCGACCGTCATGGTATCATTGATCTCGCGCCACACCCTGATCGCCGGCCCGACGAGTTCCTGGGGCTCAAAGTCGGCCGGCTGCGGCAACTGGAAAGCCTGGGCCTCGCGAACGAGATCGGTCCCGGCCAGTGGATGGTGGTCGAAGAGGCCGAGGCCACTTTGCGCGCCCTCGGTGAACGCGGCGACACCATCAAGCGCATGCACCGCAGCCTCACTGTGCATGGGCTAGAAAAAGGGACGGCCGACTATGTGCTGGCCGCCGAAAAGATTGATGCGCCCGTGATCGGCCGACTGCTCGAACGCGGCCTTGATGACGAACGGCGCGGCGCGGCCTATGCCATCGTCGATGGCATTGATGGACGCACGCACCACATTCGCTTCCATGACCCTGATGCGGCCGGAGACTCCGACCCGGGCTCGGTCGTGGAGTTGTGCCGCGATGCGAGTGCAAATGGCGGTGGCCGGGTCACGCTCGCGGTCCGCTCCGACCTCTCAATCGAACAGCAGGTCCATGCTTCCGGCGCGACTTGGCTCGATCGCCAACTCGTTGCACGCGAGCCTGCCGAATTCGGTGACGGCGGCTTTGGCAGGGACGTAAGACAGGCACTGCAAGATCGGGTCGACCACCTTGTCAGCCGCGATCTGGCCAGGCGCGAGGGACAGCGCGTCATTCTTGTGCGCAATCTGATCGATACTCTACACGATCATGAGGTGGAATCGCTCGGTGCCCGCCTCGCCGCCGAGACGGGCCTCTCATTCACGAAGGCTGCCAACGGCGATCATGTGGCTGGGATTTACCGGCGGCGTTTCTCGCTGGCTTCAGGCCGGCTCGCGATGATCGACAATGGGCTCGAATTCAAGCTCGTGCCCTGGTCGCCGTCGCTCGAAAAGCGATTGGGTAATCAAGTCATCGGGGTCGTGTGCTCGGATACGGGGGGCGTGGATTGGAACCTGGGAAAGAAGCGCGGCATCGGGCTATGAAGGTTACAGGCGTATGCTCTATCCTGATGCTGGGAAGCCAGCACGGTCGCACATTCTATTTGTACCCGCACAGTGAAGCGCCGATTGCCTCGCAAAATAGGGACTTTGCGCATCCTCGATTCAGTCTGGCGCCCGCGATCGCGGCACTGGCGCTGTTTGCCTTCGTCTATCATTGGAACAGCTATCTGTGGCCGCTGACAGTTTTGCAGGGCAATGCAGAGGATTATCCGATCGTCATTAGCCTCAGCCGCCTGCTCAGCTACAACAGAGGCGCCCTCAATACAGGACTGGTCATGGCCGGCGCCACGCTCGCCGTGCTGCCGCCATTGATGCTCTTCGCCTTCCTGCAGCGCTTCTTCGTGGATTCGATCGTCGGCTCGGCGGTCAAGGGATAATGGACCAGCGCGGCGCTCTGTGCTAAGGTGTACACAGATCAACACAGGACACCGCTATGGCCGCTAGCACCACTATGACAATTCGCGTCAGTCCCGATGTAAAGGAAAAGCTCGACCGGATCGCAACCGACACCCGGCGTAGCAAGTCGTTCCTCGCAGGTGAAGCCGTCGCAGCGTATGTCGATCGCGAGCTTGAAATCATTGAAGGTATCAAGCGCGGCCTTGCTGATGTCGAAGCTGGGCGCATCGTGTCTCATGATAAGGCCATGGCAGAAATTTATGCCGCGATTGATGCCGGCATGGGCCGCAAGGTGTGACGCGAGCCGTTCAGTGGTCTCGCGGTGCGCTGGACGACATCAAGGAACAGATCGCCTATATCTCGCAGGATAATCCGCGCGCTGCGCGCCTGGTCGCAGACCGGATTCTGGACGCAGGGGCCGCGCTTGGGGAAATGGCAACCGGGCGACCCGGCCGTCTATCCGGCACCTATGAAAAGCCTGTGAGTCGCCTGCCCTACATCATCGCTTATGCCGTGACCGCCAAGGGCGGCCGGGAAAGCATTTCAATTTTGCGGGTGATCCACGCAGCGCGCGGTTGGCAGGACGAGGAATGGCCGAACTAAGCAAAATCTCGCGACGAAGGGGCTTTAATCGCGAGCGGATTTGCTGCCAACAATTTTGACAGCAAGCTGCCGGTATTGCTCCCGAGTTTAACCGGAGACCTGGGTGGGAGCATATACGTCGAGCACGTTCTGAGTTTCGTCCGTTCGCAATGAGTTATGGCTGCTAACGATCTGGCAAAACCATGATTCAGTCCGCGGTCAGCACGACCTTGACACTCTGTGAACGGTCGACGGCAAGTCGGAAGGCGTCGGGCGCGGAAGAAAGCGTGCGCTCGGCGGTCACCAGCTTGAGGACATCCACCTCCCCCGAAACGATGAGATCGACCGCCCGGCCGAACTCCGTACCGAAGCGGAAGGTGCCTTTGAGGTCGATCTCCTTGGCCATCACTGCATTGGCAGGCAGCGGGATCTGGCCGCCGGGAAGATTGCCGACCTGGACCACCGTGCCGCCGCGCCGGACGCTGGCGATCGCCGCGGCAAGGCCTGCGGCAGTGCCTGAAATCTCGAACGCCACATCAAGCGAACCGCCGGCCGCGAGCGCCTGGAGTTCGGCGTCGCCGCCGGAAAGGTCGATCGTCCTGTCGGCGCCCAAACTGCGGGCGAAGGCGAGCGGCGCGGCGGCGATGTCGGCGACGGTCAGTTCAGCGCAGCCGGCAAGCCTGGCCGCGAGCATGGTCAAGAGACCGATGGGGCCGGCACCGAACAGGATGACATTGCGGCCCCTGATGTCGCCCGCCCGCGTGGCGGCGTGCAGGCTCACCGCTAGCGGCTCGGCAAGTGCCGCCGCCTGGTAGGCCACATCAAGTGGAACCTTGAAACATTGCGCGGGCGTGGCGTCGAACAGACTGACGAAGCCGCCCTGCATATGCGGTGTCTTCGATGCCGAGCCCATGAAGTAGATGTTTTCGCAGAGATTGGCGCGGCCTTCCAGGCATCGCGCGCAACGCCCGCACCAGCGCGATGGATTGACCGCGACATGGTCGCCGACGCCAAGGCCGGGCGCGGCGCCGTTGATCTCGACGATTTCGCCTGAGATTTCGTGGCCGAGGACAAGCGGCGAAGTGACGACGAAGTCGCCGGTACGGGCATGGCGGAAATAATGCAGGTCGGAGCCGCAGATGCCCCCTGCCCCAAAGCGCACCCGCACCATACCTGGTGCCAGCGGTTCAAGCGGACGCTCCACGACGCGCAGGTCCTGCGGGCCGAACAGCGTTGCGGCAATCACCTGGCCGCTCACCGGATCAAGCCCATCTCGGTCGGCAGCCAAAGCGTGATGGCGGGTATGAAGGTGATCAGAAGCAGCGCCACGATAAGCGGCACCAGCCACGGCAGGATCGCCATGGTGGTGCGCTCGACCGAAAGCTTGGCGACGCGCGACAGCACGAACAGCACCATGCCGAGCGGCGGGTGCAAAAGCCCGATCATCAGGTTGAGCGTCATGATCAGGCCGAAATGCACCGGGTTGATGCCGTAGACGGCGGCGACCGGCAGCAGGATCGGCACCAGAATCGTGATCGCGGCGATCGTATCGAGGAAGCAGCCGACCACCAGCATCAGGATGTTGACCAGGATCAGGAAGACCCATTTGTTTTCGGTGAGCGCGAAAATGAAGTTCGAAAACAGCTGTGCCGCCTGGCTGACGGTGAGCAGCCAGGCGAAGATCGATGCGGCGGTAACGATGAACAGCACCGACGCGGTCGTTTCGATCGTGTCGAAGCTGGCCTTGGCAAGCAAACGCAGCGTCATTGTGCGGTAGCGCACCAGCCCGAGGAAAAGCGACCAGATCACAGCCGCCATCGCCGCTTCGGTCGGCGTGAACCAGCCCATCGTCATGCCGCCGATCAGGATGACCGGCGTCATCAGCGCCATGACCGCGGAGAAATCGAAATACCAGTCCGCGGCGATCAGCAGCAGCAGCGCGATGCCGACCGCGATGTTGATCGACAGGCCAAGCTGCACAAGCACGTAACAGCCAATCGGAAAGGCAGCCACCACCAGCACCTCGCCCGCCGCTTCGGCGAGCCGCCGAAGCTCGAAAGGCGTGTCGGAACCCCAGCCGCGATTGTAGGCAAAGATGGCAACCGTAATCATCATCAGCACGGTCATGACCACGCCGGGCAGGATGCCGGCCATGAACAGCGCACCGATCGAGACATTGGCCATCATGCCGTAGATGACGAAGGGCAGCGAGGGCGGAAAGATCGGCCCGAGCGTGGCGGAAGCGGCGGTGACGCCAACCGCGGCGTCGATAGGATAGCCGTGATCCTTCATCGCCTTGATCTCGATGGTGCCGATGCCAGCGGCGTCGGCGAGCGCGGTGCCCGACATGCCGGAAAAGATCACCGATCCGATGATGTTGACCTGCGCCAGGCCGCCTTTCATCCAGCCGACCAGGGCAAGGGCGAAGGAATAGATGCGCCCGGTGACGCCGGCGATGTTCATGAGGTTGCCGGCCAGGATGAAGAACGGAACGGCGAGTAGCGGAAAGCTCTCCACCCCGGCGATCATGCGCTGGGCCGCGATGATATCGGGCGCGACGCCGTAGATGACGAGGTAAAGGATCGACGCGGCCGCCATCGAAACGGCGACCGGCACGCCGATGAGCATCAGGACAAGAAAGCCCCCGACCAGAAGCAGCATCGCTCAGACCCCCGCTGTCTCGAACGCACCGGGACGCTCGAGCACCGAATAGCCGCGCCGGTAATTGCCGATAAAGACCTGGATCGAGCGCAGAAGCATCAGCACGAAGCCCGCCAGTACGGCGTAGAAGAACCAGCGCCGCGGCAGGTTGACGGTGACCATGCGCTCATGCGCCACGATCGTGACGTAGCGCCACATCAGCCAGGATCCGTAGGCGAAGAATGCGATGCGGATAATATCGACGGCGAGCGCCAGCCAGCGGCCGACACGCTCCGGCAGATAGTGGTAAAGCACGTCGACGTGGATATGGCGCGAAAGGCGCACGCACATGGCGGCGCCCAGAAAAACGACGACGACGAGCGCGTTGATGGCGATCTCCTCGGTCCAGGCAAGGCTGTTGTTCAGCGCATAGCGGGTGAAGAACTGCAGGAAGACACAGACGACCATGCCCCAGAAAACGGCAAGCGTAATCCAGTCCTCGACGCCGTGGTCCGACAGGTCGACGTGTACCGGCACCTCCTCGAAGGCGTGCGCGATCTCTTCGACGGTGATCTCGGTGTGGTGTTCCTCGGCCATCGGCGCGGGCTCCCGAAGCTGGTGGGTCGTCAAGGATTGAAAAGGCCGTCCGGCGCAATTTGGAGCCGGACGGAAGGGCAGGTCAAAGCAGCAAATCCGATTGCCGCTCTATCCTCTTGATTAAGCATCCGATTTCCGGATAGCCTATTTGATGGCGCGGATCGCTTCCCAATCGGACTTGTTGTAGCCGAACTCCTCGAAGGTGACCTTCTCCAGGACATTCTTCTCGAAATCGGCACGGTCGACATCGGTTACGGTGATGCCGCGGTCCTTGAATACCTGCACCAGTTCCTTTTCGCGGGCGACGATCTTTGCCGTGGCGCGGGCGGCAGCCTCCTGCATCACCTCGGTGAAGATCTTCTTGTCCTCGTCGGAAAGCGAGGCCCAGCGCGACGCCGATATGATGGTGTTGAGATGATCGACGATATGGCCAGTGAGCACGATGTTCTTCTGCACCTCGTAGAATTTCTTCGCCTCGATGGTGGTCAGCGGGTTCTCCTGGGCCTCCACCGTGCCGTTCTGCAGGGCCAGATAGACCTCGGCGAAGGCAATCGGCGCGGTGTTGGCGCCGCAGGCACGCGGCATGGCCAGATAGGCCGGCACGTCGGGAACGCGCATCTTCAAGCCCTGCATGTCGGAGCACTTGGCGATCGGCCGGTTCGAGGTGGTCTGCCGCGTCCCGTAATAGGTGGTGGCGGCGATATGATTGCCGGTCTTGTCCTCATAGCCCTTGGTCAGGGCCTTGTAGACGTCGCTCTTGGTGTATTTCAGCAGATGGTCGGCATCGCGGAAAGTGTATGGGAAATAGGTGACGCCGATCGGTGGATATTCGCGCGCCGCGAAGCTCGATCCGGAAATGATGATATCGACGGTGCCGAGCATCAGGCCCTGGTTGATGTCCGCTTCCTTGCCAAGCTGCGAGGCCGGATAGACGTCGATGGCGTAGCGGCCCTGGGTGCGCTTCTTGATTTCGTCGGCCGCCCACACGGATTCGGTGTGGAAGGGCTCCGTCGTCTCGTAGACATGTGCCCATTTCAGGACCGTTTCCGCCGAGGCCGACGCCATGGGTATGGCAATTGCGGCGATCGCACCGAGCAGAACTGCGTATTTTCTCAGCATCTAATTCCTCCCTGGTTGAACTTGACGGCCGGATCTCCCCCCGGCCAACTGCTATTCCGCAACCTCCTTGGCTGCGGCTCTCTCATCGAAATTGCGTGAGAATCTGATTTGCGACTGGCGCAGATGCTGCTGCATGGCGGCCTTGGCCCGCTCGGGGTCGCGCGCGGCAATTGCATCGCGCACGGCACGATGTTCCTTTGCCGCGACCTGCCAGGAATCGCTGGTCTCGAAATAGATCGACAGGCGTTCGAAGTACGGGTTCATGCGCTGGTCGAAAAGCTCGCCGATGAAGCGCACCAGCACCGCGTTCTCGAGAATGCCGGCGACAGCGGTGTGGAATTCCCGGTCGAGCGCAATGGTCATCTTGTTGGGGTGACGCATGGCCTCCATCCGGCGCAGCACGTCGTCGAGCCGTTCGATATCTGCAGGCCGGACATGGAGGGCCGCTTCGGCGGCGATCGCGCCTTCGACGAATTCGCGCGCGCGCAACAGCTCGAACGGGCCTTCCTCGACTTCGGGTTCGGAGGCGGCGGCGCTCGGCGGATCGGTGACGTAGATACCCGAGCCGACGCGGATGCGTATGCGGCCTTCGACCTCCAGCGCTATCAGCGCTTCACGGACTGTCGGGCGGGAAATTCCGAGCTGGTCGGCCAGATCCCGCTCGGTCGGCAGGCGGTCGCCGACGGAAAACTCGCCGGCATCGATCAGTTGCCTGAGCTGATCGGCGACCTGTCGGTAAAGCCGGCGTGGTTCAACGGCCTGGATCGGCATGCGCGTTTAGTTCCCTCCCGGGCCAACCCTGGTACATTGGTCTGACCCATTGACCGCAGCTTAGACAGAGGATGCGGAGAGTCAAGCTCGATAGAACCGCGGCCCGCACAACCGGAACGCGGCGGCATTGCGCAAGCATTCCATGCGTCAGCGCCGTCCCCCGCGAATGACCAGTACGTTTCCGGCGGCGACGAGGACGAGCCCGATGATCGCGTACGCAGTCCAGGCATAGCCTTCCAGCGCCGTGGAGATCAAAAGCGCAAAGACGGGAAATATGACAGTCGCATAGCCGGCGCGGGCGCCGCCAATGCGTCCGAGCAGCGTCAGGTAGGCGGCGAAAGCCATGACCGTCGATATGACGGCGAGGAAGACCAGCGAGCCGATATAAGAGGCAGTCGTCGCGAACACGAACGGCTCACCGAGCAGGAAGGCCAGGAACGCCGACCAAAGAGTGCCATAAAGCATGCCCCAGGCGCTCGTTGAAACGAGCGGCAAGCCGCGGCGCTGGTTTGCGACGGAGACGAGATTGCCGGCGCAGAAGCTCAGCGTGCCGCAGAGGCACAGAAGAAGGCCCACCAACGTACCGCCGGAAAGCCCGTTGGCAGCGATTTCGGGAAAGAACATCAGCGCTATTCCGGCGAAGCCGATGATGCCGCCGGCGAGAATGCGCGGCGCCGGGCGCTCGCCGATGACCAAGGCACCGAGCAGCATGTTGATGACCGAGGCGAGCGAGAAGACGACCGAGAGCAAGCCGCTGACGAGATAGCCGGCGCCATAATAAAAAAACAGGAAGTTCGACGAGAAGATGAGGATGCCAAGCACAGCAAAGCGCAAATGATCGGTGATCGAAAAGCGGAGCCGCCGGCCGGAAAAACCTGCCCAGGCAAACATCAGCAGCGTGGCGATGGCGAAGCGCCAAACCAGATTGACCTCGTTCGACACGCCGCTGCCGACCTGAAGCTCGATCGCGAACCACGATGCGCTCCAGGCAATGACCGTCAGCGCGTAAAGCCCGTAGTCGACGGGTTCGAAGGGGCGGTCGCGCGTCGCCATGCGCATTTCCGCGTTAGCCGGCTCCGGGGCGTCGTTTGGTTCTCTGGTTACCGACATGCTGGCCAAGACGCTTCCGCTCACAAGACGTTTACAGACCAACCGCCCGCCTTCGCCGCTTCTGACCCCAGACGACGAGACCGAGCAACAGCAGAGCCGGAATGGCGAACCAATAGCGCGACGTCCGTTCCGCAGGGACTAGCACCTGGTTGATTTCGTCGCCGGGCTGCAGGCCGAATTTGGCCGCCTGGCTGCCCAGTCGCACGACGCCGACCGTCACGCTATCGCCAAGCGCACTGACGTCCAGGCCCGCCGCCTTCAGGCGTTCGGCCGATGAATTTGCAGGCCCGAGCTGCAGTCGAACCAGCTTCGATATCTCATCGCCGTTGAGGTTCAGTGTCGTCAGGCGCAAGCGAACCGCGCCTCCCTCGGCGGTCTCGTCGACGATACGGCTGAGTTCGGTGGCGGGTACTGCCCGATACGGTTCACTCACCTGATCGAGCAACAATCCCGGCCTGAACAAGATGAAACAGGCCGCAAGCAACGCAATCGTCTCGTACCAGCGGTTGCGCACGAGCATCCAATTCTGCGTCGCTGCTACAAACGAGACCATGGCCAGCGTCGATGTCACCACCATCGCGACGAAATCGAACGGACCTTCGAGATCGATCATCAGCAGTCCGGTGTTGAAGATGAAGATGAACGGCAGCAGGCCGGTACGGATCTCGTACTTGAAGCCCTGAATGCCGGTCTTCACCGGATCGGCGCCGGAAATTGCCGCAGCAGCATAAGCCGCCAGGCCCACTGGCGGCGTCACGTCCGCCATCAGCCCGAAATAGAAAACGAACATGTGGACGGCGACCAGCGGCACGGCAAGATCGTTCTGCGCCGCCAAATCGACGATGACCGGCGCCATCAAGGTGGCGACCACGACATAGCTTGCAGTGGTCGGCATGCCCATGCCGAGAATGATGCAGATCACCGCGGTGAACAAAAGCATGACGATGAAGCTGCCGCCCGAGATGAATTCGACCAGCTCGGTCATTACCAGCCCGATGCCCGTGAGCAGAACCGTGCCGACGATGATGCCGGCCGTCGCAGTGGCAATGCCGACCGTCGTCATGTTGCGTGCGGCGGCGGACAGCCCACCGACCAGATCGTCGAAACCGTGAAGCCAATGCTGCGCCAGCGCGCGGTCCTTGCGGAAAAAGGCGGTGAGCGGCCGCTGCGTGACGATCAGCGCCATAAGGGCGACAGCGCCCCAGAATGCCGACAGGCCGGGCGACAACTCCTCCACCATTAGGCACCAGATCAGCAGGATCACAGGCAGCAGAAAATGTAGGCCGGTGCGCGCCGTCTCGCCGAAGTGGGGAATCCTGACGATCTCGCCCTCCAGATCCTCCAGCGGCAGGTCGGGATAACGCGCCCGGTAGGCGACAAGGCCGATGTAAACGGCGATCAGCGCGGCAGTGATCATCCAGGTCGCGGCCGCGCCGAAAACGATCTTCGTCCAGCCAATGCCGTAATAGACAAGCCCTGCGAGGATGATGAAACCGCATATGCCCATCAGCCCGCGCAGCGCACCCTGAAATGCGGAGTGCGTGCTGCGTGACGGCAGGCCCTTCATCCCCGTCTTCATCGCTTCGATATCGACGATGTAGAACAACGAGCCGTAGGTCAGCAGCGCCGGATAGAAGGCGTGCTTGACCACCTCGGCATAGGAGATGCCGACATATTCCGCGATCAGGAACGCGGCCGCGCCCATCACCGGGGGCATCAACTGACCATTGACGCCGGCCGCGCATTCGATGGCGCCGGCTTTCACCGCAGAATATCCGACGCGACGCATCAGCGGGATGGTGAAGGTTCCGGTGGTCACGACATTGGCGATCGACGAGCCGGAAATCATGCCGGTCAGGCCGGAGGCGACGACACCGGCCTTGGCCGGACCGCCGCGGTATTTGCCGAGCAGCGAGAAGGCAAGCTGGATGAAAAAGCCGCCGGCACCGGCGCGCTCCAGCAATGTTCCGAACAGAACGAACATGAAGACGACATTGGTGGACACACCGAGGGCAACACCGAAGACCCCCTCCGACGTCAGCCACATCTGCGAGGCTGCGCGCGATAACGTCGCGCCCTTGTGGCCGAGCAGGCCAGGAAGGTGAGGCCCGGCGAAGATATAGATCAGCATGATCGCCGCGATGACGGTGATGGCAGGCCCGACGGCGCGACGGGCGGCCTCGAGCAGGATGAGGACGCCGGCGATCGAGACGACCAGGTCAGCCGTAGTAGGAAGGCCCGGCCGATGGGCGATATCGCTGTAAAAGACCAACAGATACAGGGCGGACGCCGCCCCGGCGATGCCTAGCACCCAGTCGGGCAGCGGCACCCGGCTGCGCGACGAGGTCTTGAAGGCCGGAAACGTCAGCATCGCCAGAAACAGGGCGAAGGCCAGATGGATGGAGCGGGCGATGCCGTCGCTGACGACACCAAAATTGAGCATGAACGGAAGGGGCGAGGCATACCAGAGCTGGAACAGCGACCATGCCAGCGATACGCCGAGGATCAGCTTCGCGGTGCGGCCGGTCGGCTTGCGCCCACCGGTGTCGGCCTCGGCGACGATCTCGCTAAGCTTGTCAATGTCGATAACGGGTTGGTCAGGCCCTGCCGCCCGCTGGCTTTGATCTGTCATCGTTCCCCACAATTATTTGCGATGCGAGGCGCCTGTGGCGCCTCGCATTGAAGGCCTCAGAGCCAGCCCTTCTCCTTGTAATAGCGCTCCGCGCCCGGATGCATTGGCGCCGACAGACCGGTCTTGATCATCTCCTTGGGATCGAGATTGGCGAAAGCCGGATGCAGTTTCTTGAAGTCGTCGAAATTTTCGAAGACCGACTTCACCAGTTCGTAGACCACCTCATCGGGCGTGCTGGCATTCGTCACCACTGTCGCGCGGACGCCGAATGTCGTCACGTCGTCCGGATTGTTGGCGTACATGCTGCCCTTGATGGTGGCGACTGAATAGTACGGATGAGCTGCCAACAGCGCGTCCACTGCCGGACCGGTCAGCGGGATGAGTTTGGCGCCACAGGCCGTGGTCGGATCCTGGATCGCGGCGGAAGGATGACCGACGCCGTAGAAGAAACCGTCGATCTTGTTGTCGCACAGCGCGCTGCCCTGCTCGTCCGCCTTCAGCTCCGCCGCAAGCGAGAAATCGCCGAGCGTCCAGCCCATCTGCTTGAGCAACTCCTCCATGGACGAGCGGGTGCCTGACCCGGGATTGCCGACGTTGAAGCGTTTGCCTTTGAAATCCTCGAATTTGGTGACGCCGGCGTCCGGCCGCGCCAGCACGGTAAACGGCTCGGGATGGACGGAGAACACGGCCCGCAGATCCTTGAACGGCTTGCCGTCGAAATTTCCGGTCCCCTCATAGGCCTGGTACTGGACGTCCGATTGGGTCAAGCCGAAATCGAGGTCGCCGGTCTGGATGGAGTTGACGTTGAAGACCGAACCGCCGGTCGACTCCGTCGAGCATCGGATGCCGGTTTTCTGCCGGTCCTTGTTCATCAGCCGGCAAATGGCGCCGCCGACGGCATAGTAGACGCCGGTGACCCCGCCGGTGCCGACCGTGACGAAGCGCTGCTCGGCTCCGACGGATGGCAGCGCCAGCAGCATGCAGGCCGCCGCGCCGATCAGGGTTTTCATTGAACTGTACATGGTTGCTACCTCTCTGGTGGGTGTCCCGGCCCGTCGCCGATGACGCGTTGGAACTGGTTGAGGCGGTCCGCGTCGTGCGGGTCAGGCCGCTGAAGCGATCGCAGCGTCGATCGCCTCACCGAGCCGTTCGACGATCCGATCGATATCCTGTTTGGAAATGATGAATGGCGGCGCCACAAGCACATGAACGCCCCGCACACCATCAATCGTCCCGGCCATCGGATAAATCATCAGGCCGCGGGCCATTGCTTCGCGCTTGATGCGGGCGTTGAGTTCAAGCCTCTGGTCGAATGGTTCCTTGCTGGCGCGATCAACCACCAGCTCGATTCCCCTAAATAGACCCCGCCCGCGAATGTCGCCGACGTGATGGTGGTTATCGAAGCGTTGGTGCAGGCGTTCGTCCAGCTGCGCGCCCATTGCGCTGACGTTGTCGAGCAGACCGTCACGCCGGATGACCTCCTGCACGGCAAGGCCGGCCGCCGCTGCCATTGGATGGCCCATATAGGTATGCCCATGCTGGAAGAAGCCCGAGCCTTGGGCAAAGGCATCGAAGATATGCCGGCCGAGCAGCACCGCGCCAATCGGCTGGTAGCCACCGCCGAGTCCCTTGGCGATGGTCAGCAGGTCGGGAGCGATGCCGTCCTGCTCGCACGCATGCAGCGTGCCGGTACGGCCCATGCCGCACATCACCTCGTCGAGAATGAGCAGCACGCCGTAGCGGTCGCAAATCGCGCGAATGTGCTTGAAGTAATCCGCGACCGGCGGCACCGCGCCGAGCGTGGCACCCACCACCGGCTCGGCGACAAAGGCGATGACCTCGTCCGGGCCGAGTTCAAGGATCTTGTCTTCGAGCTGCTGGGCGGCGCGCGCCGCATAGGCTTCGTCGCTTTCGCCATGCTTTTGATAGCGATAGGCGTAACAGGGGTCGATATGGTGGGTCTCGATCAGCAACGGCCTGAACTGGGCGCGCCGCCATTCGTTGCCGCCGGTGGCGAGAGCGCCGAGCGTATTGCCGTGATAGCTCTGCCGGCGTGCGATGAGATGGCGCCGTTGCGGCTCGCCTTTCTCGACAAAATATTGCCTGGCCATCTTGAGCGCGGCCTCGACCGCCTCCGAGCCGCCGCTGACTAGATAGACGTGGTCCAAGCCTTTCGGCGCGTCCTCGACCAGCCGATCCGCCAAGCGCTCCGCCACCTCGGTGGTGAAGAAGCTGGTGTGGGCGTAGGCGATGCGGTCAAGCTGGGTGTGCAGTGCAGCGATCACGTCGGGATGGCCGTGGCCGAGACAGGACACGGCCGCGCCGCCCGACGCGTCGATATAGGACTTGCCCTCGGCATCGAACAGTTCGATGCCTTGGCCGCGAATGGCGAACGGCAGCGTCGAGTGGATGGTTCGATGAAGAATGTGTGTCATCGACGGTCCCTCATGGGCATTTTCTTCGGCGCACGTTGGTTCAGATGGGTCTTGAGAGCGGCGCCCTGCTCATCGAAACGTCGCAGCGACTCAACAGCGCCCTCGCCTGCCTGCCCTGCGACAAGAGCACCGAGGACCTCAGCAACGATGAAAGCTGGCGTCATGGTGTGGAAAAAGGACGGGCTGCCGGTCGGCACGACGACTAGGTGATCGGCAAGCAGCGCCAAGGGCGCTACCCCGCTGTCGGTGATCGCAATGACCGGTACGCCGCGGCCGGCAGCGTACTCGACAAGCTCGATGGTGAAGCGCGTGTAGGGCAGGACGCTGGCGGCGATCAGCACGTCGTCCTTGGTCGCATGGGCCAGAGCGTCGCCATCGGTTCCGCCGATGCCGTGCAGCAGCACCGACTTCTCGCCGATCAGCGACAGGATGTAATGCAGATGCCAGGCGACTGCGTGGCTCGAGCGCAGGCCGAGGCAATAGACGCGCCTTGCCGCACTCAGCGCCCTGGCCGTCTCGACCAGACGGTCGATCGACCTGCTTTCGGCGAGATGGGAAAGCTGGCTGGAAATCGAATCCAGAATATCGGCCGCCAGCGCGTGGTCGCCCTTGAGCTTTTGGCTGGCCACCTGAAGGCCCGCCTTGCCGGCGAAACCGATTTCGCCGTCCCGGATCGCGGCGGCGTAGATATCGCGTACGGTCTCGTAGCCATCAAGGCCGAGATGCTGGGCCAGCCGCGTCATCGTCGCCGGCTGCACGCCTGCGTGCCGGGCCTGCTCGCGCATGGACAACAGCGCGACGTCATACGGTTTATCAAGGACATAGCGCGCGGCGGACCGAAGCTGTGCCGACATGCCGTCGAAGGCACTGACGATCTGTCCAGCAAGCTCTCCCTGGTCCATGGATATTGCTAGCTCGCCAGACCAGCGATTGCAACGTCTGTTTCAGTGTGATCAAAGATTGATTCATATGAATCTTGTCACTCACAGAACGTCCCCATGAAGCCGGCCCATAGTCTCGACCGCATCGCTATAGCCGTCGCCCCGAACGGGGGACGTCGCAGCAAGGCCGACCATCCGGCGATTCCACTGACACCAGCCGAACTTGCGAGGACGGCCGCGGAATGCGCCGATGCCGGTGCGGCTATGATCCACGTCCATGTCCGCGACAGAAGCGGCAATCATCTGCTCGACGCCGACGCCTACCGCCAGGCGATCGCCGCCATCCGCGGTGCTGCCGGCGACCGCTTGGTAATCCAGATCACCTCCGAAGCGCTCGGTATCTATTCGCCGGCCCAACAGATGGCCGTCGTACAAGATGTAAAGCCGCAAGCTGTCTCGCTGGCGCTTCGCGAAATCGTTCCTGATGCCGGATCGGAACTCGCCTTTGTGCGCTTCATGGCCTGGCTGCACACCGAGGGGGTTGCGCCGCAGATCATCCTCTATTCGCCCGAGGAGGCCGTCAGGCTTTCGGACATGCAGCAGCGCGGACTGATCCCCTGGGCAAGCATACCGGTTCTCTACGTGCTGGGCCGCTACACGCCGGGACAGACGTCCGTTCCTGCCGATCTCTTGCCATTCCTTGCGGCGAACATGCCGCGCTTCGACCATTGGAGCGTCTGCGCCTTCGGCCGCAACGAAGCGGCGTGCGTGACCGCCGCCGCGTTGCTTGGCGGCCATGTCCGGGTCGGCTTCGAAAACAATCTTTTCCTTCCGGACGGCAGCATAGCCTCGTCCAACGCCGAACTGGTAGCGACCGTCGCACGCATACTCGCCGACTGCGGCGTCAAGATCGCCTCGGCCGCCGAGTTGGCGGCTCAATGGAACGCGCCGTTTCGTTCCATATGACAAACCAAAGCCTATTTTCGGCGGCAAGCTCGCGCAAGGCATAGAGAGGCGGCTGCAATGTCATCGCCACGGAAGAACGACGTGTCCCCGCCCGCGGCGCGGCGATTGCAACAACAGTGCCGGTCGTTGTAACCATTCCGGCCGCTTGATTTTGGAGGAGACGCAGCATGGACCGATTCACCGGCGGTTGCCTGTGCGGCAACGTCCGAATTATCGCGTCGGGGCGCCCATACCGGGTCGGCCTTTGTCACTGTCTTGACTGCCGCAAGCATCATGGCGCCCTTTTTCACGCTTCCGCGATTTTTCCTGAGGATGCGGTGACGATCGACGGCGAAACACGCGACTACGCCGGGCGGTTTTTCTGTCCCCGCTGCGGCTCCTCCATTTTCGGACGCACCGCAGACGAAATCGAAGTAAACCTAGGGTCGCTTGATGCGCCTGACCAACTGATGCCAACCTACGAAAGCTGGATCATCCGACGCGAGTCCTGGTTGCCGCCGTTTCCGCTCACCAGACGATACGAGCGCGATCGTGACGCCACGGGTCGCTTTGACGAATAGGTCGCACGAACGGTGCCGAGGAGGCAACGACATCAGAACACGGATTTTCAGGGACCGCCTGCTCACGCCGCTAAAAATGTGAACTTGCATGTTTACGAGGTGCGCTGCCTTCATCCACATTGCCCAAGGCATTCGTGAGCGCCTAAGGCGACCCGTGACAGCCAAGGCGCCGTTACCTTAGAGGAGGACCGCAGGGGATGGGATTCATCGTCGCCGCGATCTTGAAGTAGGCTTTGTACAGAGCACCGCGTTCAATGCTGGCCGTTTGGGAGGTCACGCCGGAAGACCGGCCTTGCGGAAGCCATCAATGAACTGCTCAAGCAGCGCAGCGTCATAGAATGGCTCTGACGTGGTCCAGTGGCCCGCCGCCTCGAAACGATGATCACAGGCTAGTGGTCGCGGCGACAATCAACCCGCCCAAGACGGCAACATTGATGGTGAAGCCGGTACGAAGCGCTTCGCGTTCATCACCGCCGTAGCGCCAGAAGTTGAGCGCCATGAAAGACGCCGCAATGGTGAATACGGCCAAGGCCGCGCCGGGAAAGGGTCCACCAAGGCCCGTTGCGAGGCAAAATCCGCCTGCGATCTCCAGCACCGATCCGGCCGCGAGAAGAGGCCTGGGAGCAGGAAAGCCCCGCTCGGCCAGGGACGCTGCAATCGCCCGGAATCTGAGGAAATGCTCGGCGCCCGCCCAGATAAAGACGCCGCCGAGCAAAACCAATCCGAGGTGGTGGAAGAACGCGATCATTCCTTGCTGCCGTCCTCGGTGTAAACCGCAAGCTCGTAACCATCCGGATCCGCGAAATGGAAGCGCCGGCCACCGGGGAAGCCATAGATCGGTCTGACGATCTTGCCTCCCGCCTGCTCGACACGCTTGACCGTTCCCGGCAAATCATCGGCATAGAGAATGACCAGCGGGCCTCCTCCCGACCTCGCTGGGCCAGCGGCGAAGCCACCTGACAAGCGCCCGTCGTTGAACTCGCAATATTGCGGGCCGTAGTCGAAGGTCCAGCCGAATGCCTTTCCGTAGAAGTCGCGTGACCGCTGAATGTCTTTCACGTTGAATTCGACGTAGTCGATCCGTTGGTCGTTGTTGTTGCTCATGACGCAAACCTCTCGTGTGATGTACGACGCCGACAGATAAGCACGCATCTCGCCTGCCGGATTGAACAAAACGGCCATCGACGTATGCCCCGCACACGGCGCTACCGATGGCGATGCGCGTGGCATCACCCCTCACCTGCCCTCTTCATTCCGGCCGGAAGAAAACGACCGATTCTTGCAACCGTTCTCGATTGGAAGACGTTGACGGTCGTGCAGATTGTTGCCTCGAGCGACGGCCGGGCGCAGCCGCTGGGCCGTAGGTTCACCGCCGCTAGTCCGAAGAGGAGCGAGATGAGCGATCCCGTCCCAGCACAGGCAACGGGTTCATTTCAGCAACGTCCAGCGTCGGCGCGGCTTCACGGGAGCTTTGCTTCGGTGTGGGTGCATCGAATGGACCCGGCGGGCGCACCGCCAATCGTCATCATGCCCGACGCAACGATCGATCTGCAATGGATCGGAGGCAGCTTCCGAGTTGCCGGCCCCGACAAGGAGCCGCAGACCGAGGTTCTGGCGGCAGACGAGGGTCGTGATCGGTTTCCGATTTCATCCTGCCACGGCGGCGGCATGGCTCGGTGTGCCGCAAATCGAGCTTGTCGGCCAGAGGCTGTCGCTCGACGATTTGTGGGGCGCGCGAGCTCGCCGCCTCGCCAGCCGCGTGCGCGCCAGCGACAATCTCGAGGATCTGGCCTGTTCGCTCGAACAGGTCCTCGCCGAGGAAATGGCCTCCCACGCGACAGACGTTCCCATGCAGGCGGCATATCGCTTGATCGAGCGCGGGCCGTCACCCGACGCGCCGCTCGTCCCCTGGTTGATGCGCGCACTCGAGATGAGCGAAAGGACGTTGCGCCGGCGCTTCGACGAGAGCTTCGGCTATGGCCCCAAGACGCTTGACCGTATCCTCCGCTACCAGCGCTTTCTGCGGCTTTGGAGCCAATCGAACAGCGCTACGGCCATCCTGGCAGCCGAGGCGGGCTATTCCGACCAGGCGCATCTTGTCCGCGAGAGCCGACGCCTGACAGGAAGCACCCCGCGACAGATTCATCGGCTGCTGCAGAACGGGTGAAACCTCTCGGGGCGTCCTTCGACTTGGCGGCGCGCTGTTGGCCGTTTTGTTCAAGTCTTCATTGTCGCCCGACTTTATCCGGGTGTCTCCGACAACCAGAGGAGACTGCCATGAAACCGCGCATTTCGGTTTTGACTATCGCTGTCGCCGACCTCGAGAGTTCTCTCGCATTCTACCGCGACGGTCTCGGCTTGCCGACGGAAGGGATCATCGGCCGCGAGTTCGAGCATGGCGCCGTCGCGTTCTTCACGCTGTCCGGCGGGTTGAAGCTCGCGATCTGGGCTCAGGACTACCTCGCCTACGACACTGGCCTGCCCAAGGCGCCGATTACCTCGACCTCGTTCACAATCGGCCACAACGTTGTGCGCCCCGAAGAAGTCGATCAAGTGATGGATGAGGCCGCCCGCGCCGGAGCCGAGATCATCAAGCCTGCCCGGGACACGTTCTTTGGCGGATATGCCGGATACTTCCGCGACCCGAACGGACACCTATGGGAGGTTGTCTGGAATCCCGCCAGCATACCGAATGAGAATCCTCTTTAAGGGCGGCGCGGGCCTGCAGTCTCGCCGGTGCTGGCAAATTCTGTCGGCACCGGGCGGGCGGCCATGCTTTCCCTGGCAACTAGGCAAGTTCGACGGCAGGCCACCGGCACAATCTTAAGCGCTGATTATGTAGCTCTATCCAGATTCGCCTCGCCTGCGTGACGCATCATGCGGCGGAAGCTCATTGAGATATGCGCCCGCCTTATGTGCCCGATGGACTCCCAGTCGCCGATCTCAGCGGCGGCAAGGACCTCTTCCATTTCGCGGCGGAACGCGGTGAATTCCTCGACAAGGCCCAATTGTGGCATCAGCTTCAGGACGACGCGCGCGACCTGAAAATACAGGCGCTCGCTGATCTCGCGCAGTGGCTGGTTGCCGGTCATCGCCGTGAGCTCGTAGAAAAAATCCATGTTGAGGCGCAGGAAAGCGCGCTGGTCGGGATTGAGTATATCGGAATCGCAGCGCGCGATGAGCGCCCGTATCCGGTCGAGGTCGTCCGCCGTGCGCGGGATCGGCGAAAGCTTGCCGACGAGGAGCGCCAGCTCCAGGCGCAGATGATAGACCTGCTGCAATTCCTCGATGTCGACGTCGGTGACGATCGTGCCGACGCCGTGGACGGATTGAACCAGACCCTCGGATTCAAGGCGCGCCAGCACGCGCCGGACCGGCGTGCGGCTGATCTCGAATTCCTGGGCAAGTTCTTCCTCGGAAAGGTGGCTTCCCGGCGCATAATCGAGCAGGCAGATGCGGTCGCGCAATATCCGGTAGATGCGCTCGAACCGCTCCCGCGCGGAGAGCGGGCGCGGCGGCGCGGCGGTCACCGTCGTGGGCGGCTTGGCCTCTGTCTCGATCGTCACCCAGCCTCCAGGACAGCGTGCAGGAATTGCCGTGTCCGCTCGTTCTTGGGAGCACCAAACAGTTCGCTTGGCGGCCCCTGCTCGCAGATCTTGCCTTGATAGAAGAAACAAACGCGGTCGGAAAACTCCTTGGCGAAGCCCATCTGATGGGTGACCATCAGCATGGTGAGATCATGCTCGCGCCCGATCTGCCTTATCACCTGTAGCACTTCGCCGACAAGCTCCGGGTCGAGCGCCGACGTTACCTCGTCGAACAGCATGATCTTGGGTCGCATGGCCAGCGCCCTGGCGATGGCGACGCGCTGCTGCTGTCCGCCGGAAAGCTGTGACGGATAGTGGTCCTTCTTCTGGGCCAGACCGACCAGCTCCAGCAGCTCGGCCGCTCTTGCCTCGGCGTCCGCCCGCTTCATTCCGAGCACCGTTATCGGCGCCTCGATGCAGTTCTGCATCGCCGTCATATGCGGAAACAGGTTGAACGACTGGAACACCATGCCGATCTTGGCGCGGATCTTGCGGATGTGGGCGAGATCGGCGGGAACAAGCTTGCCGTTCCTCTCCATATGAGTCAGCGGCTCGCCTTCGACCCAGATGACGCCGTCATTGATCGTCTCCAGCGTCATCAGCATGCGCAGCACCGTCGTCTTGCCCGAACCCGACGGACCGATGACCGAGACTTTTTCGCCGCGCGCTATTTCGAGATTGAGCCCGTCGAGAACGGTTAACGTGCCGTAGCGTTTCGATACATTGTCGAAGCGGACCATCGGTTGTTCAGTCATCGCGTGGTCCTCCGGTTGAGCAGCCCTTCGAGGGAGCGGATGAGCGCCGCCGAAACCAGGCTCATGGCAAGGAAAAACAGGCCGACCAGCGTGATCGGCTCGGTGTAGCGGAACGTTTCGGAGCCGATGATCTTGGCGGTCTGCATCAGTTCCATCACGGCGATTGCGGAAAGCAACGGCGTTTCCTTGAACAAGGCCACCAGATAATTGCCGAGCGCCGGAACGATCGGCGGGATCGCCTGCGGAATGATGATGTCGCGGAACGTCGTCCAGGACGAGAGATTGAGCGCGATCGAAGCTTCCCACTGGCCGCGATGGATGTTGTCGAAACCGGCGCGATAGACCTCGGAGCAATAGGCGGCGTAGTGGATGCCGATGGCCAGCACCCCGGCGGTGAAAGCGTCGAGCACGACACCGAATTTCGGAAAGACGAAATAGAGAAAGAATATCTGGATGAGCAGCGGGGTCGAGCGGATCAGCTCGACCAGCACCGAAATCGTCCAGCTGGTCCACGGCACGGCGATGCGGACGACCGCCAGCACCAGACCGAGCGAGGCGGCAAGTGCAAAGCCGATCAGCGTCGCCTCGATGGAAATGACGGCGGCGCGGGCAAGCACCGGCAGGATTTCCAGGGCAAATCCCCAATCCCAGATCATGCCGCCTTCCCCCGCGCCAGTCCGAGCGACGCCCGCCTTTCAAGAAGCCGCATGCCGATGGTCACAACCAGCGACATTGCCAGGTACATCAAAAGAACGAGGGTGAAGATCGGAATGGTCTTGAACGTATTCTGGTTCATTTGCTGCGCCTTGAAGGCGAGATCCGAAAGCGTGATCAGCGAGACCAGCGCCGTCGATTTCAGAAGCTCGATGAACAGATTGCCCCAGGGCGGGATCATCGCGACAAAGGCCTGCGGCAGGATGATCCGGCGCAGCATCTGTGGGCGGCTCATGTTCAATGCCGTACACGCTTCCCACTGCCCGCGGGCGACGGACTGGATCGCGCCGCGCACGCACTCCGATCCGTAGGCGCCGACATTCAGGCCGAGCGCGAGCACCGCCACAACGAATGCGTTGATCGTGACGCCGAATTGCGGGAGCACGAAAAACAGCCAGAACAATTGCACCAGTGCCGACGTTCCGCGGAAGATCTCGACGTAAACCGTGGCCAGCCATCTGAGCGGCGTCGGGCCGTACATCCTTGCAAGTGCCGCAAGCACGCCCATGACAATTGCCAGCAGGCTGCCGAGGACGGCGATCTCGATTGTCAGGACCGCGCCTTGCAGCAGCCCCGGCATAAACACTTGATATGATTCCTGTGTTGCCAAGGCACCGATCACGACAAGCGCGATGACCAGCATGGCAACGAGCGTACGGATACCCATGCGATTCCCCCAAGGAAAAAGGGCGGCGCTTTCGCGCCGCCAGCAGTTGGGAACCTATTTGCCAGCGCAGAGCTCTGCGGTGGTCTTGTTGGGGAGATAATCCTTGCCGAAGCCGAGTGGCTCGACCAGCGCGATATGCTCCGGCGAACCGAGGAACTTCTTCAGCTCGGCGTTGAAAGCCTCCTGCAGGTCGGTGTCTTCCTTGCGGAAGCCGAAGCCGCCATGACCTTTTACCGATTTGCCGGCGACCTCGCCGAAGGGCTTGGTCGATTCGACGCCGTCGGCTTTCTTGGCCATGTCGGCGATCGAAAGAGCGGTCAGCGCGGCTGCATCGGCGCGGCCCGACTGGACGGCGGCGACCAGGCTTGACTGGTCGGGCAAGGAGACGATCTGCCCACCGGCAACGCCCGCTTCCTTGGCGAAGCCGCCTTCGACGGCGCCGGCCATCACGGCAAGCTTGAGATCCGGATTGTCCTTGATGCTGGAAAAATCCTTGATGCCTTTCGGATTGCCTTTTGCCACCAGCATAGCCTCGCCGATGCCGTAGGACGGCTCGGAGTAGTTGATCTCGGCGCAGCGCTTCGGAGTGATGAACATGCCGGCGGCGATGATGTCGAAGCGGCCGGCCTTGAGACCCGGAATGAGCGAGCCGAATTCGGTCAAAACACCGTCGACCTGCGGTATGCCCATCTTGGCGAGCACCGCCTTGGCGACTTCAGGGGCCTCGCCGGTCAGCTTGCCGTCTGGCGTGGCGTAACCGAACGGCGCCTCGTTGGCGAAACCGACGCGGATGTAGCCGTCCTTCTTGGCCCGTTCGAGGGTGGTTTCCGCGTGAGCGGACAACGACGTCAATGACGTCGCGGCGAGCGCGATGCAGGCAGCCGCCTTCACGACCATACGGCGCGATATCGATGAATTGAACATGCTTTTCTCCCATTGGACAACTGTGGATGGTTCCCAGGGCGCGGCCTTCTTCGAGGTCGACGCCTGCTAGATCAGACGTATACAACTGCCCTAGACATTTCGCAAGCAGAGATATAGAAACCATGAAAATTCGGCGATAATTCGCAGTTAGCCAGCAAATTGACGTCGAGTTGTGCACAATTTGGCCTAGTTGCCATTTACAAAAGGCAAACGGCGTACCTGGAAGGCAGGATTTCGGTGGCGACCGCGAACGGCTTCGGGACATTCACGCAAGCGGAGTATGGGCAGCGCCTCGCCGGCGTGAAGACACGCATGCAAAAAGCCGGCTTCGATCTCATCGTTTGTCAGGATCCCGCCAACATGTGCTGGCTGACCGGCTATGATGGATGGTCGTTCTACGTTCCGCAGTGCGTGCTCGTCCATCTGGAGGAAGACCGGCCGATCTGGTTCGGCAGGGCACAGGATGCCAAGAGCGCACGCCTGACCACCGGCCTGCCCGAGAAAAACATCGTGCCGTTCTCGGAACGGTTGGTGCAACAGCCCCTCGAACACCCTTATGACGAACTCGCCCAACTGATCCGGTCGCGTGGTTGGGGAAAAGCCCGCATCGGCGTCGAGATGGACGCGCATTATTATACGGCGCGCTGCCACGCCCATCTGATCCAAGGGCTGCCCGACGCGCACTTCGCCAACAACCACGATCTCGTCAACTGGGCGCGGCTGGTCAAATCCGAGGCCGAGCTGGTGCTGATCCGCGAGGCGGGTGCGATCTGCACGCATGCCATGAACCGCGCCATCGAGAAAATGCGGCCCGGTGTGCCTCAGAACCATGTCATTGCCGAAATCTATCACGCGCAGATCATGGGCGTGCCCGGAGCGGGCGGCGACTATGCCGCGATCTGTCCGCTGATGCCCGTCGGCGAGGGCACCAGCACGCCGCATCTGACGTGGTCCGACGCGCCGCTGCCGGACAGCGGCCTCGCCATTCTGGAGATCGCCGGCGTGCGCCGCCGCTATCATGCGGCGCTGACCCGGACGGTACATTTCGGAAAGCCGCCGCAAGCCATCCTCGACATGGCCAAGGCGATCGTCGAGGGCGTCGACGCTGGCCTCGAGAAAGCGCGCCCCGGCAACACCGCCGAACAGGTGGAAGCCGCCTGGCAGGCAGTGTTGAGGAAGAACGGGCTGAAGAAGGAAAGCCGCGTCGGCTATCCGGTCGGGCTCGCCTATCCGCCCGATTGGGGTGAACGCACCGCAAGCCTTCGTCCCGGCGACACCACCGAGATGCAGCCCGGGATGTGCTTCCATTTCATGGCCGGCGTCTGGCTCGACGATTTCGGCATCGCCATCTCGGAATCGTTCGTCGTCACGGAACGCGGCGGCGAACGCCTCTGCGATGTGGCGCGCGAACTCATCGTCATCGACTGACATGGCGGCCGGGAAACCGGCTGCCGAAAAGAACCATGCCCGCCACCAAGCCGGCGACAAGCACGAGGACGCCCGATGGACCGCAATCCGTTTTCCGAAGCCGAAATCGCCGGCCGCCTGGCAAAGGTCCGTACTGCACTGGTTGAGCGCGAGCTCGACGCGGCAGTGTTTGCCTCGCCGGAGAACGTCTTCTATCTCACCGGGCTCGATCACTGGGGGTATTTTGCCCCTCACCTGCTGATCGTCCCGCTCCAGGGAAACCCCGTCCTGGTCACCCGCTCGATGGAGAAGGTGACGATCGAGAAGCAGGTGCATGCAGCGGAATTCCGTGGCCACTCTGACAGCGAAACGGCGGCCGACCTTGCCGCGCGGGTGCTTGCGGAGCTCGGCCTGTCGGGCAAGCGGATCGGCCTCGAATACTGGACGGCCGGCCTCAGTCATGGGCTTGCCGTGGCGCTCCAGACGCAAGCCGATGCAACGTGGAGCGATGTCTCCGGTCTGATCGACAAGATGCGGCGGGTGAAGAGCGCCGAAGAACAGGTGCTGATGCGGCGCGCCGCAAAGGTGACGGACGCCGCCGCCGGTGCTGCGATCGCCGCGATCTCGGATGGCGCTTCCGAACAGGAGGTCGCCGCCCAATGTGTTGCGGCAATGATCCGCGCCGGCGGTCATGCGCCGGGCTTCGGGCCGTTCATCCGCCCGGCCGCGCGCCTGGGTGAAGAACACACGACCTGGGGCGACGGTATCTACCGCAAGGGTGAGCCGGTCTTCGTCGAACTGTCCGGCTGCATCTCGCGCTACCACGCCCCGCTCGGCCGGCTCGTTCGCATCGGCCACATCAGCGACGAAGACGCTGCAATGGCGGAAGTGACCGCCAAGGCGTTCAACGCTGTCGTCGAGGCGCTGCGGCCCGGCGCCAAGGCGCGCGATGTCTACGCCGCCTGGCAGGCTGTCGCCGACGCGGCCGGTCTTTCCCACTATCGCCGCCATCACTGCGGCTACCTTGTCGGTGCCGGCCAACCACCATCATGGACCGGCGGCAATTCGGTGACGGGCTTGAGGCACGATTCCGACCTCGAGATCGAGACCGGGATGAGCTTCCACATCCTGTCGTGGCTGATGGGAACCGGTCGCGGCGATGACTTCGTCTCCAACACGGTGCTGTTGACCGATGCGGGCGCCGAAGTGCTTACCCGCACGCCGGCCGGCCCGATCGTTCGATAGGCCCGCACGCATGGCGCGCTACTCGGCATTTTCGATCTTACGCAACGCGCTGTCCGGCCAGAAGAATTGGCAGCGCGCCTGGCGTGCGGCGGAGCCAAAACCGTCCTATGACGTGATCGTCATCGGCGGCGGTGGACATGGCCTCGCCACCGCCTTCTACCTTGCCGAGAACCACGGCATCCGCAACGTCGCGGTGCTCGAAAAGGGCTATGTCGGCGGCGGCAATGTCGGCCGCAACACTACCGTCATCCGCTCCAACTACCTGCTCGATGGCAACACCCAGTTCTACGAATTCTCGATGAAGCTTTGGGAGGGCATGTCGCGGGCGCTGAATTTCAACGTCATGTTCTCGCAGCGCGGCCAGCTCGTCACGGCGCATTCGGCCGATCAGCTCGACGGCTTCAGCCACCGCGCCAATGTCATGCGGCTGAACGGCATCGATGCCGATATCCTCGACCGGGAAGACGTGCGCCGGCTGGTGCCTTATCTCGACTTTTCCGACACCGCCCGCTTCCCGATCCATGGCGCCATCTTCCAGGGCCGGGCGGGCACGGCGCGCCACGACGCCGTCGCCTGGGGGTATGCGCGCGCTGCCGACGGCCATGGCGTCGACATCATCCAGAACTGCGAAGTGACAGGCTTTGTCCGCGACGGCGACAGTATCGTCGGCGTCGAAACGACGAAAGGCCGGATCGGCGCCGGCAAGGTCGGCCTCGCGGTCGCTGGCCACACGTCCGTGCTCGGCGCCAAGGCCGGGCTTGAACTGCCGATCGAAAGCCATGTGCTGCAAGCATTCGTCACCGAGCCGCTGAAGCCGTTGGTAGATCACGTCGTCGCTTACGGCGCCGACCATTTCTACGTCAGCCAGTCCGACAAGGGCGGACTGGTCTTCGGCGGCAATCTCGACGGCTACAATTCATACGCCCAGCGCGGCAATCTCGGCGTCGTGCGCGAGGTGGCGGAGGCGGCGATTGCATTGATGCCGTGCATTTCGCGCGTCCGGCTGCTGCGCCACTGGGGCGGCGTCATGGACATGACGCCCGATGCCAGCCCGATCATCTGCCCGACGCCGATCGACGGCCTCTATCTCAACGGCGGCTGGTGCTATGGGGGCTTCAAGGCGACGCCGGCTTCCGGCTGGTGCTTCGCCCACACGATCGCCACCGGCAAGCCGCATCCTTTGACCGCGGCCTACGGACTCGATCGTTTCCGCACCGGCCACACGCTCGATGAGGCCGGTGTCGGCCCTTCCGCCTGGCTGCAATAGGAGGCGGGACAAAATGCTGCGCATCGAATGCCCCTGCTGCGGCCCGCGCGACCATGACGAGTTCCGCTATGGCGGCGATGCCTCGGTCACGCGTCCGGCCCATGACGATCCCGATCCGGAGGCCTGGTACCGCTACGTCTATATCAGGACAAACCCGGCCGGCCCGCACCGTGAATTCTGGCAGCACGTGACCGGTTGCCGGCAATGGCTGGTGGTCGAACGCGACACCCGCAACCATGCCGTCGCATCCGTCGACTTCGCCAGAAAATTGCGGGCCAGGAAATCAACTCTAAGGAAATCCCCGGCATGAGTTCGAACCGCAAACGGCTGTCGTTAGGTGGCCGCATCGACCGCGAGCAGCCGGTCGAGTTTACCTTCGACGCCCGCAAGCTGGCTGGATATCGCGGTGACACGCTTGCCTCTGCGCTGCTCGCCAATGGCGTCACGCTGGTCGGTCGCAGCTTTAAATATCATCGCCCGCGCGGCATTTTTTCCGCCGGGCCCGAAGAGCCGAATGCGCTGGTTACGCTCGGGAGCGCCGGCAGGCGCGAGCCGAACCTGCCGGCGGCGACACTGGAACTCGCCGACGGCATGGTCGTGGAGAGTCAGAACCGCTGGCCATCGCTTGCCTTCGACGTGCAAAGCGTCAACGGGCTGTTGGCACCGTTTCTGTCCGCCGGCTTCTACTACAAGACCTTCATGGGCCCGACGCGCCGCGCCTGGATGTTCTACGAACATTTCATCCGCAAGGCGGCCGGCCTGGGTAGAGCCGGCACCGGCCCGGATCCCGACCGCTATGAGGTTCGTCATGCCTTCGCCGATGTCGCCATTGTCGGCGGCGGCCCGGCGGGATTGTCGGCGGCGCGGGCAGCGGCCGCGGCCGGGGCGCGGGTTGCGCTGATCGAGCAGGATTTCCTGCTTGGCGGCCAGCTTCTGGCGGAACCGTCCGACAGCGCAGCGGCTGGATGGTTGAGGCAGGCCGAGGCCGAGTTGGAGGGCTTCGAAACCGTCGCGCTGATGAAGCGGACGACCGCTTTCGGCAGCTATGACGGCAATGTCCTTGGACTGGTCAAACAGCGCGATCCAACCGATCAGAAGCCGAATGGCGAGGCCCGGCAAACGGTCACTATGCTGCGCGCCCGCTCGATTGTTTTCGCCACCGGCGCCATCGAGCGGCCGATGGTGTTCTCGAACAATGACCGGCCCGGCGTGATGCTTGCCTCGGCCGCCCGGACCTATCTCAACCGTTTCGCCGTCCTGCCGGGCAAGAAAATCATTGTCGCCACCACCAATGACGGTGCCTGGCGCACCGCCTTCGACTATGCCGCAGCCGGCGCGGAGGTGACGGTTGCCGATCTGCGCGCCGTCCCGCCCGCAGCACTTGCCGCGGAAGCCGCACGGCTCGGCGTGGTGGTGCGGGCCGCAACGCGCATCGTCGACCTGCACGGCGGCCGTGCCGTCAGGCAAGTAACGCTCAACGGGCCGGAGGGCCAGTCCTCGGCCGCCTGTGACCTGGTCTGCATCTCCGGCGGCTGGTCGCCAACTGTCCATCTCACCTCGCACCTGGGGAGCAAGCCCACCTACCGCGACGAAATCGACGGCTTCGTGCCGGGTTCGTTTCCGGCCGGCCGGTTCGGCGCCGGCGCGATGATGGGAACCTATGCGACGGCCGATGCCATCGACGACGGTCATCGCGCCGGTAGCGAGGCCGCAGCCTCCTGCGGCAAGTCGGCGCCGGTGCCCGCTCCGTCGAAACTCGATCTCGACGAGACCGCCACGAGTTCACTTCGCGAAATCCCTTCCGTTGGACGTGGAAAGGCCTTCGTCGATTTCCAGATGGACGTGACGACCGGGGATATCGAGCTCGCCCATCGTGAGGGCTATGAATCGGTCGAGCACCTGAAGCGCTACACCACGCTCGGCATGGGCACCGACCAGGGCAAGACCAGCAATTTTACCGCACTTGCCGCGATGGCCGCCCTGCGCAAGGCAACAATCCCCGAGACCGGCGCCACGACCTTTCGGCCGCCCTATACGCCCGTGGCGATCGGGGCGCTTGCTGGACGCGCCATCGGCCATCATTTCAAGCCGATCCGCCGCACGCCGATGCACGACTGGCACATGGCAAACGGCGCCGAGATGCTCGAGGTCGGGCTCTGGATGCGGCCCTATTTCTACCGGCAGTCGGGGCGTAACGTGAACGAGGCCTACGTCGCCGAAATGCGGACCGTACGTCAGGCGGCGGGCCTGATGGACATCTCCACGCTGGGCAAGATCGATGTCCAGGGCCCGGATGCGGCAATCTTCCTCGACCGCGTCTATGCCAACGGCTTTGCCAAACTGGCGATAGGCCGCGCCCGCTACGGCGTCATGCTGCGCGACGACGGCATCGTCTTCGACGACGGCACCACGACACGGCTAGCGGAAAACCGGTTCTTCATGACCACTTCGACCGCCAAGGCCGCCGATGTGCTGTCGCGTCTCGAATTCCTGCTCGACACGGCCTGGCCGGATTTGCGCGTGGCCGTTACCTCGGTCAGCGATGAATGGGCGGCGATGTCGGTTGCCGGGCCTAACAGCCGCGCGATCCTGAATGCAGCGTTTCCCGCTCTCGACGTTTCCGAGGAGGCGCTTTCGCATATGGGACTACTCGAAAGCGAATGGGAGGGCCGTGCGCTCCGCATCCTGCGTCTCAGTTATTCCGGCGAGCGCGCTTACGAAGTCTATATCGGCGCCACTGCCGGTGAACAGCTTTGGAGCCGTCTGCTCGAGGCCGGCAGATCATTCGACCTGAAGCCTTACGGCGTCGAGGCGCTCGGCGCGCTGCGCGTCGAAAAGGGCCATGTCGCCGGACCTGAGATCGATGGGCGCACGACGCTCGACGATCTCGGCCTCGGTCGCATGGCCGGCAAACGCAGCGGCTTCGTCGGCGACGTCCTGCGACGGCGCCCCGCCTTCCAGGCTCCCGACCGGCAGCGCCTGGTCGGGCTGGAATGCATCGAAGAGGGAAAACGCCTGCGCGGCGGCGCCATCCTGTTCCTGCCGGATGAGAAACCCCATGGCCATGGGCGCGGTCGTGTCACCTCCGTCACTTTCAGCCCCGAACGCGGCCATTATGTCGGGTTGGCCCTGCTTGCCGGTGATGTCGCGGCAGAAGGAAGCGAGGTCGTGGCGGTCTATCCGATGAAGGCCGAAACGGTTCGCGCCCGCGTTGTCTCGCCGATATTCATCGATCCGCAGGGAGAACGGCTGCATGACTAGCTTGACCTCTTCTCGGGATTTCAGCCTGTCCGTGGCCGATTGTCCGCTTGTCCAGATCGAGGGCTGGGACGCGACACTGAGACAATTCGAAAAGAGTGTCTCGGCGTCGCTCGGCACGAAACTTCCCACCTCGGTTGGAGAGACGATTCGCCACAAGGGGCTTCTAATCATCCGCATTGCACCTCGCCGCCTCTGGCTGGCTCTCGACGAAGGCACAGAAGCGCCAGCCCTTGTCGTCGACCCCGATCTCGGCTGTTCCGTGCCCCTCCTCGGCTGTTCCGTGCCCCTCGGCGAAGGTCGTGTTCGTTTGAGAATGGCCGGCCCTGGTATTGCAAGGCTTCTGTCCGGCTGCATTGCCGTCGACTGGCACGCGCCGGCCGCCGCTCCGGGCCGCGCCGTGCAAACATCCTTCCATCACGTGCCCGTGCTCTTCCTGCGCACCGGCGAGACCGCGTGCGAACTCATCGTGCCGCGAAGTTTTGCCCGCAGCCTCTCGGATTGGATTGCCGACGGCTAGCCAAAACCGTTCCTCGGGCAAGGGCCGGCTTTGGCGGCGATCCGAGCCGCCATCACGAAGTCATCTACTCTCTTGCCGGCCAGTCTCGCAGAAGCGTAATCCCAAACTTCGGCGCCGCTGCTTTGAGCCGCTCGATATCGGCAGGCGTCGGCGGCCCGACCACCTCTCCCTTGCCGAGTTCATGGCCACCTTCGGCGAGAAACTGCTCGAACACACTTGGCGTGTCTATCAGGATATAGCGAACGAGCTGATTGCCGGGATTCATAAGCTGGTGCGGGATGCCGCGCCTCAAAAACATGCTCTCGCCCGGCGAGAGCGTTCGGACCACACCGTCCACAATTGCGGTCAAGTGCCCTTCGATGACGTAGACCGTCTCGTCGTCATTCGCATGAACATGGATTGGCGTTTTCGTGTGCCCGTCGCTTCTGTTTTCGAAGAGACTCAACAAGCCTCCCGTCTGTTCGCCGGAGACCAGTCGCTTCATGACGATGCCTGCGAGCACGAATTCTTTTGGTTCAACATCCGTCATTGATCCAATCCTGCCAGGCACATTTGGTGGGCCGTCAAGCAGACGAGCGGCGCAGCGACATCCGGCAAACGTCGAACTGGCTCACGGGTTCCCGGTCGCCGGAGTTCCCTCTTCCCAAGCTCCGTTTGGACGAAAAGCCGGCTTCGTTCTCACCGGACATGCTGGCCGACATCCGCCAATTCGAGGGCGCCGCAGAGGTCCGCCTAATTGACGGCAAAGCTGCAACGGGCTGCCAGGCTCTCGCCGGGCCCAAGCACCGACAGTCCATTCCATTCGTCGATCGAACCACGATTGTGAGCATCGACAGGATGACTGACCGGTTCAAAACAGAAGAAGTCGCTCTCGTCCGATGGCGAATAGACCAGGTAGAAGTTCAAGGACGATGAAGCTTCAATCCGCAGGCTGCAACTGTGCTCCGGCCACGATATGGTAGCGACGGCGTCCCAACCGGCAAACAGATTGTTTATCCATCCGTTCGGCAATACGGCCGGGGCGCCGAAATCCCAATCGGGACGAGTTTTGATATCGACAAACCGTTCAGGGAGATGGCTGGGCAGTTCGAGACAAACCTGCGAGGCCGGCGCATGAAGCGTGGTCCGTGCCGTTCTTGGGAAACACGGATGGATGCCAAGCCCAAACGGGAGCCTGACCGGCGCCTGATTGACGATGCGAAGCTTCAGGTCGAGCCCCTGCCCGGCCAGGGCGTAGCTCACCTCGGCGCGATATCGGTATGGGCCGGGCCCGTTGCTGATGAGCGACAGCTTTGCGTTGTCCTGCGTTACGCTGTCGACGTCCCACTCGCTCGAAAATCCATTGCCGTGAATGGGAAATGGCTCGCCTGCAACATTGGCAGGCAGTTCGTGGAATTTTGAGTCGAATGTGAACCCGCCGCCCGAGATGCGATTTGACCATGGCAAAAGCAGGTTGCAGGCAAGGTCGAACGGGTTGCTGCTCCCGCCGTTCGGCCAAGGCCTGAAGAGCGGCACGCGTCCATGGTCCAGTCTCGCAAGACCTGCCCCAAGCGATGGGACGATTTCAGCAGACAGGTCTCCGCTTCTGATCTGGATCGTCCCGACCATCAGCTTCAGACGGTATCGGCCTTGGCAGCGGCGATCGGCTGTTGATGGCGACCTTTGCGGGCGACTGCAAGAAGGTCGTTCGACGCGATCCCGATGAGCGCTTTCATCTGATCGTGTGCATCGTCGGCCCTGCGCATCCTGATTGCCTCCAGCACGTCGCCATGCGCGCTCAGCGTCTGCTGGTAATTAGCGGTGGCCGATGTGGTCAAGCGGAAGGAGAAGCTGAGGGCGGCCGCAAGCATATTGCCGAGATTGGCGAATACCGGGTTGCGGCTGGCACGAAGGATGGCGGTATGAAACCTGACGTCGGCATCGAGACACGCAGCAAGGTCATCCTGCGGAGCAATGCGCATGGCTTCATATGCCGCTTCGATGACTGCGAGATCGCCTGACGTCGCCATCTTGGCCGCAAGTTGGGCGGCAGCGGGTTCAATGACCAGCCGCGCCTCGATCAATCCGCGGACGAAATCGAGATCGGGCTCGATATCGCGCATCCATTCCAGAACCTGTGCATCCAGCCTGTTCCATTCGCTCGACACGCGCACACGCGTCCCGGCCCGCTTGCGCGCCTCGATCAAACCTTTCGCCGAAAGCGTCAGAAGGGCATCGCGAAGCGCGGTGCGGCTCGCCCCGTAGATAACGCAAAGCTCGGCTTCCGTCGGCAGGACGGAGTGCTGGGCGTAGGAGCCGGCGAGGATGCGCTGTCCGAGATCGCGTGCGATGCGATCCTTGAGCGATGACGTGGTGCCATCTGCGGCAGGAATGTCCTGCTTGCCTTGGCCAGTCGAAGCGATCGCCGCGTCCATCGTCATGTCCTGTTCAAGTGGTACTCGGCAATTACCACAGCAAGTATCAGCAGCGAGCCCTTGGCAAGCAACTGATAGAAGGTTGGCACGGACGTCAGTATCATTCCGTTGTTGAGGACGCCAATGATGGCGACGCCCAGCAGTGCGCCGACGATCGTGCCCTTGCCGCCCTGCAAGGCGCAGCCACCAAGAACGGCCGCTGTGATGGCCTCGAGTTCCAGGCCTTGGGATCCGGATACGGGCTGCCCGGAGCCGGTACGGGCAGCCAACAGAATCCCGGCCAATCCGGCCGCCACTCCACTCATGATGTAGATGCCGACGCGGTAGCGGTTGATGTCGATGCCGGAGAAGCGTGCGACAACGGGATTGCCGCCCAGGGCATAGATGTTGCGGCCAACGATCGAGCGGGCAAGGAAGAGATGGAACACGATCGCGGTCAGCAAGAGAATCCAGATCAGCAGAGGCAGGCCGAGGATTCGTCCGATCCCGATGAAGCGGAAAGTGTCGCTGAAAATCGCGATCGATTGCCCATCGGACATGATGAACGCGATGCCGCGGAAGATCGCCATCGTACCGAGAGTCGCGATGACAGCGTTGACCCGCCCATAGGTGATGATGATGCCGTTCACGAGGCCGGCAAGACCGCCCAGGACCAGGCCGGCGAGAATGCCCGCGGCGGGTGATCCGGTGGCCTGGATGGCCATTGCCGTCGATACTGTGGTCAGACCGACAATTGCGCCGACGGCAATATCGAGCCCTCCGGCGACAATAACCACGGTCTGGCTCATCGCCAGAACGCCCAGGATGGTAATGCCTAGACCGATGTTCAGCAGGTTTCGGCTGGAGAAGAACACGTCGCCTCTCAGGGTGCCGAAAATGAGCACGAGAATGGCGAGAGCAATAAGAAGGCTTATGTTGTGAATGCCGATGCGCTCTGCGATGCGCAAGGAAGCGCGCCTTTTGCCGGTTTGCGTTGTTGCTGTCCTGAGCTCAAGGCTGTTCACTGAATTTGTCCTCCAAGCGATGCTGCAGATTGAGGCATGGCATGTCTCAGGATCGTGGCCTCGTCGATGTCAGGGCGGGAAAGTTCGGCCGTGATCCGGCCTCCAGCCATAACAAGCACCCTGTCGGCCAGCCCGATCAGTTCCGGCATTTCCGAGGAAATCAGGATTATGCCGATGCCGCTGGCGGCGAGCTCGTCGATCAGGCGATAGATTTCCGCCTTGGCGCCGATGTCGATGCCGCGGGTCGGCTCGTCGAGGATGAGAAGCATCGGCTGCCGCGCAAGCCAGCGCGCGAGAACGACCTTCTGTTGGTTGCCACCCGATAATTTCGAAACCTGTTCGTCGAGGTTGGGCGCCTTGATCGACATCTTTGCTGCAAGCGGTGAGACGATCTCCAGTGCCTTGCGCCGGTTGAAGAAGCCGAAGGTCGACGTTCTATCGGGCACGCAAAGCGAGGCGTTATCAAGAATGCTTCGGAACAACAGTAGCGCCTCGTGCTTGCGGTCTTCCGGGGCAAAGCCGATGCCCGCCACGATCGCTGCATGCGGGCTGTTAGGGCCAACGGGCACACCATTCATCGTTATGGTTCCGTCGACGCGCCTATCATAGCCGACAATCGCCTTTGCCAGTTCGGATCGACCCGCACCCATAAGGCCGGCAATGCCGAGCACCTCGCCACGGCGGACCTTGAGGCTCACATCGGTGACGTGGTCGGTGGTCAGGCCCGTCACCTCCAGCAACGGTTGCCCCGATTGCCACGTCTCGCGCGTAAACAGATCGGCTATGTCGCGGCCCACCATGAGCTTGGCTATGGTCTGCTCGCTGGCACCGGCAGCGGGGGAATCATCGACCAGCCGGCCGTCCCGCAAGACGACAATGCGATCCGCAAGGTCGATGACCTCGTTCAGCCTGTGAGAGATATAGACGATCGAAGTGCCCTCGCCGCGCAGCCGGCGAATTACTGAAAACAGACGGCGCGCTTCGTCGTCGGTCAGTGACGAGGTCGGCTCATCGAATGCGATCAGCCGGCCGCCGGCACGTATGGCGCGCATGATTTCGATCATCTGGCGCTGTGCCGGACCGAGTGTGCTGCAGAGTTGACGCGGCAGCATATCCTGCTGCATGCCGAAGGTCGCAAGCACCTTATCGGTCTGGTCCTCGAGCCTGTGCCAGTCGAGCAGGACGCCTGCCAGCCGCGGCAGTTCGCCGACGAAAATGTTCTCGGCCACGGTCAGGTTCGGAACGATCTCCGGCTCCTGATGGATGACGCGTATTCCGGCTCTGTGGCTGTCGCGCGGTTCGCTGAAAACGATCGGCGTGGAGCCATGCAGCACGGTGCCGGTGTCCGGTGCGAACACGCCCTCGAGAATTCGCATCATTGTCGACTTGCCGGCGCCATTCTCGCCAACCAGGGCAAGTACCTCTCCTGGCCGAAAGGCAATCGAGACATTGTCGAGCGCCTGCACGACGCCGAAGCGCTTCGATATCCTGTCGAGCGAGAAGAAATCCGATTGCATCAAAAGCTCACTCCCGAGGATCGTCCCGTGTGCCCGCCGACGAACTGCCGGCCCAAAGAGCGTCATGCGCACTGCGGCGCATGACGCATATCTGGTTCAGTGGCAGAGCTTGGCTTTGTAGTCCGACGCAAAATTGTCGGCGGTGATGTATTCCGGGTCAGTGAAGGATTGAACGGGAAGCTTCGTTCCGTCCTTGATGGAGGCCAAGAGAATCTTCACAGCCAGCGCGCCATGATTTTCCGAATTGAGCCACATCGTACCACGGAACGCCGAGGGCTTTCCGGATCCGAAGGCATCGCAGGCGCGGCTCCCGTCGATGCCGATCCCCATGCCCTGGTCTGCGGAATAGCCGGCATTCTCCAGTGCTCGCGCACCACCCAGCACGCCGTCATCGTTGCATGAATAGAATATCCAGTTCGTGACGCTGGGATTGGCCGTCAATGTGGTGGTCATCACATCGATGGCGTTGACCATCGTATTGTCGTAGGGGACGCGAACGATGCTGCCCGGCTTGAAATCGGGCACCGCCTTCAGGAACGCTTCTTCCGCGCCTTTGTTGCGCTGCATGCAGGTATCGGCCTTGCGGTCCTCGATCGAGGCGATGCGCACCTCTTTGCCCGCCCAGCCTTCAGCCTTGTAGAGCTTGGCAAGCTCTTCGCCCACCCGCGCACCGATATTGTAAGCATTCATGCCGACATAGGGGACCTGGGTGCCATCCTGGTAGTAGATGTCGTCGTCCACCGCCACCAAGGGAATTTTTGCGGCCTTTGCTTTCTCGGCAATGACTGGTCCCAGCGCCTTGTCGGGGACAACGATGGCGATGCCTTTCACGCCATCGCCGACCATCGTATCGAAGGTCGTGATCGTCAAATTGGCGTCGAACTGAACGTCCTGCGACACGAACGCGGCCCCTGCCGCCTCAGCCGCTTTCTTGGCGCCGCCGACTTCGGCGACGAACCATGGGTGGTCTCCCATCTTGTTGATGTAGCCGATCTTGATGTCGTCTGCGCTTGCTGTGCCACTCATCAGTCCGGCAGCCAATACCGCAAATGTCGCCAAAGCCTTTGTTGTGGTTTTCATGAATATCCTCCCTGAGAGCTCTATGGTGGTTGCTAGTCGTGGTAGAGAACCGAGCGCCCACCATCGATGGTGATCGTCTCGGCATTTATGAACGGCGCTTCGTCCGAAGCGAGGAAAACCGCCGTCATTGCAACCTCGTCCGGCCGGCCAATTCGCTTGGGCGGATGGAGGTCGTAGGCTCGCCGCTTCTCCTCGGCGGGGTTCGGGAATGTGTTCCAGTAGGCTTCCGCGATTGGCGTCTCGATATAGCCGGGGGCGATCGCGTTCACCCGGATACCGCGTGCGGCATATTCGATCGCCAGCGAACGGGTCAGGCCCAAAAGTGCATGCTTGGCGACCGGATACGGAAACGTATGGGGAATGATCTGGAAGGCGTGACAGCTCGCTATGTTGACGATGGACCCCGAGCCCTTCGCCAGCATCGTCGGCAAAACCGCCTTGGCGCAGAACCACGCGGCCTGGAGGTCGAGCTTGAGGCAGCGCTCCCATTCCTCATCCGGCATCATCAATGGTTCGTAGAAGACGTTGGCACCGGCATTGTTGACCAGAATGTCGACGCCGCCATAGGCCGTGATCGTCCGCGCGATCATGTCCGCGACTGCGGATGCGTCGGTGACGTCCGTCTCGACGAACAATACCTCGGCGCCTCCGGCACGCAGTTCGTCGGCGATCGCTTTGCCGCTTGCCGCATTCAGTTCGGCAATGACGGTCTTTGCCCCATGCATCGCAAAAGCCCGGGCGGTGGCGGCACCTATGCCTTGGCCGGCGCCCGTGACGATTGCGATCTTTCCTTGCAGCCGGCCTGCCATAGCATTCACCAGTCAACCACGGTGCCGTCCGGCATGACGGCATTGCGGGCATGCAGCACTTCCTGCTTAAAGGGGTGACGCGCGATGACGTCCTCATTGACGGTGACGCCAAGGCCCGGCAGTTCGGGCAGGTCCCAGCGGCCTGGTTTACGCTGAATTGGCCAGGTGACGACGTCGTCGTACCAGGCGACGGCACCGGACATCTCCTCCTGAATGACGACGTTTGGCGTCGATATGCCGAAATGAAGAGCAGCCACACCGGCGATCGGACCAAGCGGGTTGTGCGGCGCAAGGCCGATACCTGCGGTTTCCGCCATGGCCGCGATCTTCTTTGTCTCGAGCAGACCGCCAGTGTGACAAATATCAGGCTGGGCAATGTTGAAGGCGCGGGCTGCGATCGAGTGCGTAAATTCGCGGCGCCCAATCAGCCGTTCGCCGGACGCGATCGGCACGGCCGATCGCGCCGCAATATGCGCCAGTCCGGCAATATCTTCGGGTGGAACGGGCTCTTCCGCGAACATGATGCGGGCCGGCTCGATTGCCTTGAGGTAATCCATCGCTGCGTTAACCGATGCAGGGCGTCCGTGGAAATCGACCATGATGTCGATATCCGGGCCTACCGCCTCGCGAAGTGAGCCAACCATATTGGCAACGGAGTCGACTGCCTTGGCGGGCGATACGTAGTGGGTGTAGGGAATGCAGACGACCTTGACCGCATCGTAGCCTGCTTGCGTCACGATGCGTCCGCGTTCCACGATGGCATCCGCGGATCCGGTCTCATAGACCGCTTTCATGTCCCCGAGGCCGAGATGCGTATAGGTGCGCAGATAGTCGCGGACCTGACCGCCCAAAAGGCGCCAGACGGGGACGCCCAATGACTTGCCCAGGATGTCCCAGAGCGCGATCTCGATGCCGCTGACGGCGGACATTCCCTCGACGCCGAGACGCCAAAATCCGTGGCGCGTAAGTATCTGGTAGCACTGCTCCACGTTGCGCGGATCTTGCCCGATGAGCAGGGCCTCAAGGTCCTGAAGCGCCCCAACGACGGCTCTGGTCTTCCATTCCAGCGTTGCCTCACCCCAGCCAAACAGGCCTGGCTCGTCGGTTTCGACGCGAACGAAGACCCAGTTGCGCATTTCCGCATTGCAGACGCGCGCCTTGATGGCCGTGATTTTCATTGGTCCTCCCAGACCTGCCGTCTTTTTTCATGGCAATATGTATGATTTATTATAGGAAATGTTGACAAGTCAAGCGCAACGTCAATGTGGACCAGCGCCGTCAGCGGAACTGGCCCCTTGGAGCGTCGCGCCGATCCCGGGGCATTTTTCGACCAATCCTTGCCAACCAAAGGAAGGGTTCTCAGCCGCCGATCCGCCAACATCGAGACAAACGCGCGACTAAATCACCGCGCAGACCGTTTTCGTCTCGAGATAGTTCTCTAGGCCCGGTGCGCCGTTCTCATAGCCCCAGCCGGATTGCTTGTGGCCGCCTTTGGGCAATTCCGGCGAGAAGTAGGAATGGCAGTTGATCCAGACGGTGCCCGATCGGACATGTGCAGCAAGGCGGTGCGCAGCGGAAAGGTCGCGGGTCCAGACGCTTGCGGCGAGGCCGTAGGGCGAGTCGTTCGCATGGCTAATCGCCTCCTCAACATCGTCGAACGGCATCACAGCAACGACGGGGCCGAAGATTTCCTCGCGCATCATGCGCATGTCCGGACGCACGCCGGTGACGACGGTCGGCTCGAAGAAATTGTCGAAGCGCCGGCCGCCGGCGACGATCTCGGCGCCACCAGAAGCGCCATCGTCGACATAGAAGGCGACGCGCGCGGCCTGGGTCCCGTTGACCAGCGGACCAAGGTCGGTATCCGGGTCAAGCCCGTGTCCGAGACGCAGCTTTCGCGCCTCCGCTGCCAGGCCCTCCACCAGACGGTCGTAGATCGAGCGATGCGCATAGACACGCGAGCCGGCGACGCAGACCTGGCCTGCATTGGCGAATATCCCCCGCGCCACTCCGGGGATTGCGAGCTCCATTTCCGCATCCGGCATGACGATGGCCGGCGACTTGCCGCCCAGTTCGAGCGTCAGTTTCTTCAGATTGCCGCGCGCTGCGGAGACGATCATCTTTCCGACTTCCGTCGAACCGGTGAAGGCGACTTTATCGACATCGGGGTGTGCGGTTAGCGCCGCGCCCACAGTTTCACCGAGACCGGTGACGATGTTGACGACGCCGTCCGGCAAGCCGGCTTCGATCATCAGTTCACCAAGCCGCAGCGCGCTGAGCGACGTTTCCTCAGCCGGCTTGAGCACGATCGCACAGCCGGCCGCAAGCGCCGGGGCGAGCTTCATCGAGGCCATGAGCAGCGGCGAATTCCATGGCGTTATGGCCGCCACAACACCGATCGGCTCGCGCACCGCATAGGCGAAAATCTTCCTGCCTGCCGGCTGATGGCCGATCGAGGTGGGAATTGTCGTGCCGAGGATTTTCGTGGCAAAACCGGCAAAATAGCGGAACTGCTCAGCCGAAGCCGGAACCTCCGCGAAGCGCGAAGTCTTCAGCGACTTTCCCTGGTCGAGCGTCTCGATCTCCGCAAGCTCATCGGCATGGCGCTCGATCAGGTCGGCGATGCGCCAGAGCAGCTTGCCGCGCGCCGACGGCGTCATGTCGCGCCAGCTCTCGCCCTCGAAAGCAGCACGCGCCGCAGCAACGGCGCGCCCGGCGTCATCGGCTGTGCCTTGCGCCAGCAGCGCGAGCGTGCCGCCGCTCGCAGGATCGGTCGCGGGCAAGGTTGCGCCATCGCTGGCGTCGCACCAGCCGCCGCCGATCAGGTGCTGCATTCTAGGTTTGGCCAGGAACGCCTTGACGCCTTCGTGCCTGGGTTCGCCGTTTCGAATGGTGATCGTCATGTCCGCATCCCGCGACCGAGTGCCTCGACCGCGGCGAGAGCACCGCGGATGATGGAATGATAGCCGGTACAGCGGCAGATATTGCCTTCGAGCGCAGTGCGGATCTGAGACTCGTCTGGAGCCGGATTCTCCAGCAGCAGAGCGGTCAGCGCAACAGTGATGCCGGGTGCGCAGTAGCCGCACTGGAAGGCGTTTTCGGCCGCCAGGGCCTGGCGCAGGACAATAGCTTCGGGAAGGTCGTCGAAACCCTCCGGCGTGATGATGGTGGCCCGGTCGAGTTGCCACGACATGAGCAGACAGCCGTTGACCGCGCGATCGTCCATCAGCACGGAACAGGCGCCGCAGCGACCGATGCCGCAAGCCTTCTTGGCGGCGGTCATGCCGAGATGATCGCTCAGCAGGTCGATCAGGCGCAACTCGGCGGGCACGGCCAGCGCCTGGCGGCAGCCGTTGAGGTCAAAGGCGATCTCGATGTCGGCGCTCACGCCGCACTCCTCCGCAAGGCGTCGAGCACCCATTCTGGATCGACCGGGATGCGCTCGGGCCAATCCCCTATGGCGTCCGCAATCGCGTTGACGATGGCTGGCGTCACGGCGCCAATGCCAAGCTCACCGGCTCCGCGCGGGCCGAACGGGTCGTCCTCGTCCAAATCCTCCAATGCGAAGGTCGCGAGGCTTTCCGGCGTATCGGCAATGCCTGGCAGCATGTAGAAGTCGAGGTTGCCGGCAAGATACCGGCCATCCCGCATCGCCGCGTCCTCGGTGAGGGTGAAGCCCAGCCCCTGGACGCCGCCGCCTTCGATCTGGCCGAGATAGGCGGCGGGATCGAGCATCGGTCCGGCCGCGGTGTGCTGATGGAGGTCGAGCACACGTACCTGTCCGGTGATGCGGCTGACGGCAACGCGCGCCAGTGTCGCGCCGAAAGCGAAGATCAGGCGTGCATTGCCTTTCAGGTAGTCCGATTTCGGAAACTCGAAGCTGACGGCAGCAGCTGGCAGCCCGTCCGGAGGCAACGCCTTGGCAAGCTCGGTGAAACTCATGAGCAGTGAGCCGCTGTTGGAATGTCGCTCGACGATGCCGCCGGGCCCCAGCGCCAGCGTCCCGGCTTCACGGCAAAGCAGTTGGCCCGCTGCGGCCAGCAGGTCGCGCGCAAAATGTGGTGCGGCGACTGCCGCGACCCGCCAGACCACGTGAGTGCCGCGCGAGGCGGTAGAGGAACCGGATTCGGGCGTCGCCGCCGTATCGCCGGTGACCGGCCGGACATCGTCGCGACCGCAGCCGAGCGCTCCGGCTACGGCGGCCTTGACCGAGGTGAGCAGGCCCTGTCCCATCTCGTCCAGGCCGTAGAGAGCTTCGATCATTCCATCCGCAGCCAAGCGCAACGCACCCCCGGCCGGGTCCGGCGGCAGCGTGCCTAGTCCGTTGCCTTGATAGTTCATCGCCATGCCGACGCCGATCGTCTCATAGCCGTCGAACGACGGACCACGCGGCTTGGCCCAGATCGGGTCAGCAGCGGCGGCTTGCAGCATCTCGGCCAAACGTTCGGACGGCGCGACCTGCTGGCCGAGGTGACCGCGCGCGCCAGGCTGACGCAGATTGCGGCGCCGTATCTCGAGAATGTCGATGCCGGCGGCTTCGGCCAGCCGGTCCAGCTGGCACTCTACCGCGAAGGCCATCTGGTTGGCACCGAAGCCGCGAAACGCGCCGCAGACGCCGTTATTGGTGTAGGCGAGCCTGCCCGAGCTGAGGACGTTGGGAACGACATATGGCCCGCAGGCATGTTCGAGCGCCGTCTCAAGCACGCCCGGACCGAGCGACGCGTAGGCGCCGGCATCCGCGATCACATCCACCTGCTGGGCGAGCAGACGACCCTCGGCGTCGCAGGCGGTGCGCATGTGGATGCGCATGGCATTGCGCTTGGTGCCCGCGATGACGGATTCCGCCCGGTCGAGATGCAGCCGCACGGCGCGTCCGGCCTTCAGCGCCAGCAGGGCCAGGGCCGGCTGCACGGTCAGCTCGTCCTTGCCGCCGAATGCGCCGCCAGTCGGGCTGGTGACCACCCGTATCCGCTCTTGCGGCATACCGAGGATGCGCGAGAGCTGCATGCGGTCGCGGCGGCCATGCTGCCCACCGGCAAAGACGTTCAGGGTACCATCCGTACCGACGAAAGCGTAGCCGCCCTCGGTCTCCATAAAGCCGTGCATCTGGCGTGGCGTTTCGTAGACAGCCTCGACGATATGAGCTGCCTTGGCAAAAGTCGCGGCGGCATCGCCACGCGTGAACTCGAAGCTGCACTGCAGATTGCCTGAGGCGTGGACCGGCTCGGCTCCAGCGGCGAGTGCCTGTTGGGGATCGCTCACAATTGGCAGCGGCTCGTATTCGACGCTGACGAGAGCAAGCGCGCGTTCGGCCGTCTTCGTGTCAACAGCGGCAACGGCAGCAACAGCGTCGCCGAAATAGCGGACCTTGTCGAAGCACAGTGCAGGCTGATCCTGCACAACGATGCCGAAGGCATTGCTGCCGGCGATGTCGCGGTGCGTGACAACCGCTGCGACTCCTGGCAGCGCCTCGGCCGCGCTCGTATCGATGGAAACGATCCTTGCATGGGGAATGCCGGCACGCCGAATGCGCCCGACCAGCATGGCGGGCTCGCGATGGTCGGTCAGGTATTCGAGCCTGCCGGCGATTTTCGGCGCAACGTCCGGCCGCTGGTGCCAGCGTGCGCCGGTTTGCGACCGGGACACAAGAACCTCGGCAGGCGGCTTTCCGGACGGCACGGTCCGCCGGCGCGGCGAATGTGCTCCTTGGGACAACTTGCCGCCGAGCCCGAAGACCAGCGCATTCGCCGCGACACTGCGCCGATAGCGGCCGGACCGCCACAGATCGTCGATCGCCGGCGCCTCTTCGAGAATTGCAGCGTGCAGCTCGGCCCAATCGATCTCCTGGAGGCGGCGGCCGATAAGCAGCGCTTCAGCGTGGCCAAGGCGGGCCGCTTGCCCGCCGCCGCTGGCCGCGAGCCGCGCGATCGTAACACGATCGTCCGCCGTTTCGATCACCCCGGCGACACCGGCCATGCTTGGGGTGAAGGCGGCGCGCAGGCCGACTTTGCGATGGGTCCAGCGAGCGGCGGTTGGCTGCGGTGGAACGATGACCGTCTCAATGAGGCCCGCTGACGGTGCGTCGGCCAGCCATTGCGCGAGCGGCACGACGGCGTGTCCGGCCGGTGAGGCGATCTCCAGCTTCGCGTCGATCGCGAGCAGCGCCGGCAGAAGGCAACCCGTGCGCCCGGCGACGTTGCCGCCCAGTGTCGCGAGATTGCGGACGGCCGGTCCCGCCGTGGCGCGGACGGCGGCTGCGAGCAGAGGCAAAGTCTCGCCTATCGCCCGGTCGCGCTCCAAGGCACCCAGGGACGTCAGTGCGCCGATGCGCAAGCCGTCGCCGGCCGGTTGGATGCCCTTCAGGCCAGCGATACGGCTGATGCTGATAAGGCGCCGCGGCTTTGGCAGGCCCGTCGCCCAGCCGAGCTGCAGCGCCGTGCCCCCGGCGACCAGTTGCGACGCGCCCTCGCCTGCCCATGACAGCGCCTCGGCAACCGAGGTCGGGCGAAGCACCTGGAGACCCAGCTCGGTCATGTGGCTCCGGCGGCCGTGCCGAAACGGATGCCCCTTTCCTTCAGCCAGCGGCGGTAGGCGATGGAGGAACTGTCGGCGCGGGTCGGGATTTCCATCCGTGGCTCGAGTGGAAGGCGCAGCGGTCGCTGGTTCTCCACGATGATCCGGTCCTGCAGAAAGATGACCTGTTCGAAGTTGAGCAACGCCGTCTGCGTCGAAGCGGAATCGACCAGATACATGACCGGCTGGGCGCGGCAGAGGTCTTCCTCGATGGGCTGAATGAACAGCGCGATCGCGTCGAGCCGGTCCGGCGCCACGGGGCACACGCGATAGAGCATCACCACGAATGGGCTCGGCACGCGATAGGTCAGATGCACAAACGCGCCGGAGCTTTCCGTGGCGGCGATGCGTGGCTGGAAGAACGTGCAATTGGTCGCCCAGACCTCGTCCACTTCGCGACGTATCTCGCTCAGATAGGCCGGCACCTCCGTGTGCGGCTCCGAGCCGAGAATGTCGGTATGCACGAAGGGGAAGTGCGCCATGTCGAGGAAGTTCTCCACGACACGCAAACCCGAAGCCCGCATCGTCACCCAGCCGCAGGGCACGTAGCGCCGGTCGGCTTCCAGCGCCTCGGCGATCTCGAAGATCTCCTTCCCGGGCTCGCCCAGCGTCGTCCAGACGCAGCCATAGCGCTGCCGGACGGGCAGCGCGGGACCGCGGCCGCCGTCGTCCAGGACCTCCCGGACGGTGATTGCGCCCGCGGCGTCACGGACCAGTTCGATGTCCTGTCCAAGCAGCCGCGTGCGGCTTGGCGCGCCGCCTAGATCGGCCGCCGTCTCCACCGCGTACCAGTCGTCCAGTGCCGCCTTGTCCGTCGTCTTCATGACCGGGGCTCGCCTTATTGGGTCCACTGCAGGCTGCCGCCGGAATTCGCGGCGAGGAAGGCGGCGCGCCGGGCGAACAGGCCAGGTGCGACGCGATGGATTTCGGCAATGATCTCGCGCAGGTCGCCGGTGCGCAGCACGCCGTGCTCGACGAGGATCTCGCCATCGACCATCGTCAGGGACACGTCGCTGCCGCGCACGGCGTGGACGAGATTGTGGTGGAGATTGAAATAGGGTCCGTCGCGGAAGACCGGCGTCATGCGCGGCGTATCGGTGCGGACCGCGATGATGTCGGCACGCTTGCCGACCTCGATCGAGCCGATCTCATGATCGAGGCCGATCGCCTTTGCACCAAGGATCGTGGCCATGCGCAGCACCTGCCAGCTATCCATTGCGGCGGCGTCGAGGTCCTTCAGCTTGCCTAGCAACGAAGCCACCTTCATCTCTTCGAACATGTCGAAATTGTTGTTCTCCTTCTCGCCGTCCGTGCCGATGCCAACCGACACGCCGGCCTTCAGCATCTCGGCCACCAGCGCGATGCCGCTCGCCAGCTTCATGTTGGAAACGGGGTTGTGGGCGACCGAGACGCGGCGCTTCGAAATAAGCTCGATCTCGTCCCGGTCGAGCCAGACGGCGTGGGCGATCATGGCGCGCGGGGTTTCGAAGAAGCCAAGGTCATCCAGCGCGAACATCGGGCGTTTGCCGTAACGCCGCTCAAATTCCGCGATCTCGATCTCAGCCTCGCTGCAATGGGTGTGGAAGCCGGTCTCGTATTTCCTTGCGAGGTCGATCGCCCGGCGCTGGCCGGCCTCGTCCGCATAGAACAGATGCTCCAGCCCGACCCACACATTGATGCGCCCGCCCGCCTTGCGGTGCCAGCCTTCGATCATCGCCTCGTTCATGTCGAGCGTGTCAAAGTAGTCGTAGTCCGGATGCTCGCCGACATAAGGCACGGCGATGAGGCGGTTGCCGATCGCCTCGGCCGCCCTGGCGCTGCCCTCCATGAAACGCCACATGTCGACGACGGTCGTCGTGCCCCCGAGCACGGATTCCGCATAGCAGAGCCGTGACGCCGCCTCGGCCTCGTGCGGCTGCAGCACGCGATGCATCGGATTGATGTGGAGCGTCAGCCAGTCCCACACCGGCAGATGCTCCGCCGTGCCGCGCAGGAAACCGGAATGTGCATGCGCATTGACCAGCCCGGGCATGAGCACGGCATCGTCGAGCTTCTTCACGGCCACGGCCGGATGCGCCGCACGCAGTGCAGCGAGCGCACTGACCGCGGCGATACGGCCATCCTCGACCAGCACGGCGCCGTCAGGCAGCACATGGTTATTTTCATCCATAGTGAGCAGCGTGTCGGCCGCAAGGATGAGGCTTCGTGTCATCGCCAGTGCTCCGTGTGCGTTCTGTCGTTCATGACATCCTCAAGCTGCCGCGAGCAGGAAATCGGCGGCGCGCTCGCCGATCATAGTGGCGGGCGCGTGGGTGTTGCAGGTCGGGATCGTCGGGATCACCGAGGCGTCGGCGATATGCAGCCCATCCAGCCCGTGCACGGCGAGGCGGCTGTCGACGACAGCCATCGCGTCGTCGCCCATCTTGGCGGTTCCGCAGACGTGGAAGAAGGTCGAGCACGCGTCGCGGATAAAGGCAATGGTCTCGGTGCGGGTCAGTCGGCGGTCGGGTGCGGCAAAGTTGCGGAAGACACCGGCGTTCGCCTTTGCAGCCGCCATCTCCATCACCATCTCGACCGCCGTGACCATGGCGTCGAGGTCTTCCGGTTCCGCCAGAAAGTTCGGTTGGATTTCGAGCGGCCCGCCGGGCTTGCCGTCGAGCAACTTCAAGTGCCCGACGCTCTTCGAGCGCATGAGACCCGTACCGAAGGAAAAGACATCGCCGGATAGATCGTAGCGCGCGCGGATCGCCGGTTCGGCGCTGTTGCCCTGGACCGGAAAGGCGTGCAGGTCGGGCTGCGGCAGGTCCGGCCGCGACTTCCAGTTCACCATCGAGCCGCCGCCATTGCCCATTATTGGGCCGATCGGGCGCTTCGCGCGGAAAACGCAGGCCTGCGCCAGCGGATGATCCTGAAGATTCCGGCCGACGCCCGGCAGGGCGCAAACGAGCGCAATGCCAAGGCGCTTCAGTTCGAGCGGATCGCCGATGCCTGACAACATCAGCATGCGCGGCGTGTCGATGGCACCGGCCGCGAGCACGATGCTCTCGCGCGCGCGTGTTTCGCGGATTTCGCCACCGACTAGGTGCTGGACCGCGACGCATCGGCTGCCTTCGACCGTCAGGCCGATGGCCGCGGAACCGGTCAGCACCGTCAGCATCGGATGATCGAGTATAGGCACGAGATAGCCCGTCGCCGAACTCCAGCGCTTGCCGTCGCAGATGTTGAAATTCGCGGCGGTCGCCCCCTCGTTGCTGGGGCCGTTGGGATCGTCGATTACGGGGATGCCGATCTCGGCCGCGCCATCGATCAGCGCCTGCGCGACCGGGTGCAGTGCCGCCGGCCGCTCGACACGGAGCGGACCACCCGCACCCCGAAACTCGCTTGCACCATCGCGCCAGTCCTCGCAGCGCCGGAAATAGGGCAGCACGTCGGCGAAGCTCCAGCCCTTGGCGCCGCCAGCCTCCCAGGCATCGTAATCATGTGGGTGGCCGCGATACCACATCATCGCGTTGATGGCGCTTGAGCCGCCCAGCAGGCGGCCACGCGGGATGCCGATGGTACGGCCGTTCACGCGCGGTGTCGGAGCATAGTCATAGCCCCAGTCATAGGTGCCGCGGCCAAGCGGCACCCATTGGCCGGGGTCGTCGGCCTCCACGATCCCAAGACTCGTCGGGCCTGCTTCGATCAGGAGGACGTCGGCACCGGCATCGACCAGCCGCCGCGTCACCGCACAGCCACCGGAACCCGAGCCGACCACGACGTAGTCGTAGCTGGGTTTCAGCGCGCGTCGGGGGACGACAGGTCCGAGGGTGCCCATGATCTCGTCAGTTGTGCTCGCTCGGGCCCATGATGACGATGCCTTCGCTCGCCTCGACGTGGCGGACGAAGATATACTTGTCCTCGCGGCCGTCGCTGTGTTTGCGCTTGATGTCCGGCTGAACCGTTCCCGAGACCTTGGCGACCACCACATAGGGAGCGTCCAAGGCCAGCCCCCTCGCGCAATGCGCGTCGAACTCCTCCACGGTGCGCGCCGTATGGGCGTTCTCGACGCCGGCGCCGCGCGCGATCGCGGCAAGGTCGACACGGCCCAGCGCCGTATGCGTCGGCGGGCCGCCGATCGACTGGTAGCACTCATTGTCCCAGACCACGATGAAGAGGTTCTTCGGCTGCTCGTTTCCGAGCGTGGCCAGGATGCCCAGATTGAAGAGCAGGCCGCCATCCGTATCGAGCGAAACGACGCGGCGGTGCGGCAGGCCGGCGGCGAGCCCGAAGGCCTGCGGCGTGACGCAGCCGAGCTGCTGCTGGAACAGGCTCGCTTCGCGCATATGCGGCGCGGCGTTGTACCACTCGTCGACGCTGCCGCCGAGCGAAAGGATCACCAACTCATCCTTCAACCGCGCGGCAAGCGCCTTCATGCAGTCGAAGCGTTTCATCGCACCACCTCGCCGCCAAGCGCCACAGCCGAATGGTAGTAGGACGCATAGGACCAGGAATAGGCGTCAAGGATGGCGCGCTCGATCTTCGCCTCCTCTGTGACGATTCGGTACGGCACGCGCAGCGCGTTCAGCACCGGCTCCATGGTGATGCCGTGCGGGATTGCCCACCAATTGTTCTCGCCGAGCTCGCCGCGGTAGCTCATCAGCATCACGACCGGGATGCCTGCCCCGAGGCCCATTCGGGCCAGCGGCTCGACCGAGGCGCGCAAGCCGGAGTTTTCCATGACCAGCGCCGCGCGCTGGCCCGACAGGAAGACCCCGCCGCAGATCGCCGCGCCCTCACCCTCGTTGGTGACGCGGATCGTGCGGATATCCGGATCGGCATCAAGGGCCGGGTAGAGCTCCTTGAACAGCGAATCGGGCAGGTAGCAGACGATGCTCACTCCCGCCCGCTTGAGCCCCCGAATGACCGCGTCGACCGCACTCTGCTTCATGACATCCCCTTAGGTCGGGAAGTCTCGCAAAGCACAGTTGTTCGAGATAGAGACAAATTTCTCGCTTTATCGATGCGCAAAGTGCAACAACTAATCATGCAGTGCCTCGACCATGTGGGCCAGTAGCGCCGCGAATGCGGAGGCCGCATCCGACATTTCGCGTTCAAGTCGGGCGAGCAGCATCAGTCGGTGCGGGTTCATGCGCGAATCGCGCAACGGCACGAAAACGAGCGATCCGTCAGCCACTTCCGGTTCGATGCCGAGCTTGGTGCAAAGCACCACGCCGAGGTTGAGGCGCACCATCTCGGTCATCAGTCCGATCGAGTTGGTCCGCGACCGTCGCGTGATGTCGATCATGGAGCGCCCGATCGCATCGTCGATCGAAATGCCCAAAGCAAGGCTGTTGTCCGAGACGATGACCTGTTCGCCGGCAAGATCGAACAGCTTCACTTCCTTGCGGCCGGCAAGGCGGCTGTCCGGATGAGCGACGACGCCCAGCGGCAGAGGCGTGCTCGCGATCTTGCGCACGTTGCGCGGCACGCGCACGTCGAAAGCAAGCGCCAGATCGCATTCGCCGTCGGCAACCGCATCGCAGGCCCGCTGCGACCCGGCGACATGCACATCGACCGATATCCGCGGATGGCGCTTCCAGAATTCCTTCAGCGCGTTCGGCACCAGCCCGCGCGCCGCGCTCTCCACGATTGCCACGGACAACGAGCCGCGGTTGAGGCCACTGAGATCATTGATCTCGGACGAGGCGCGCGCCAACTCGGTGATGCTCTGACGCGCGTGGTAGAGCAGAAGCTCGCCTGCGCTGGTCAGTTTCAGTCGCTGGCGCACGCGTTCGAAGAGCGGCGTGCCCAGTTCGTCCTCCAGACCCTTGATGACGCGGCTGATGGAGGATGGCGCCACGTTGAGCGCCTGCGCGGTCTGGCGCACCGAGCCCAGCCGCGCGACCATTTGGAAATAATGGATGCGCGGTGAGACCAGCCCAAGCCGGAAGGGATCCACTCAGGCGGCCTCGAAGGCGGGGACGATCTCCATTTCCGGCACCAGCACGAGACCTTTGTCGGTGATACGGATTTCGGGGATGACCGAGAGCGGGATGAGGTTGAAGCCCATATAGGGAATGCAGCAGCCGGCCGCCTCCCATTCCCGTTTGAGGATCTTCACCTCCTCCGCGACCTCAGTGACGCGCTTGTCGGACAAAAGGCCGGCGATCGGCAGTTCAACCATGGCAGTCACTTTGCCGTCGACGACGACACAGACGCCGCCTTGTGTTTCCTCGATCGCCCGCAGCGCCACCTGCATGTCGGCCTCGTTGAGGCCGGCGATGATGATGTTGTGGCTGTCGTGACCAACAGACGATGCGACGGCGCCGCGTCGCAGCGTGAAATTGCTGAGCAGCCCGTAAGCGACGTTGCCGTCCGACTTGCCATGGCGCTCGACCACAGTGACGAAGCACAGGCCGTGGCGGTCGAAATGGTTCTGCCAGTCGTTGGCCGGATCGAGCGTGATCTTCTGGTGGCCGAGCGTGATCCCCGGCAGTTCGGTGCGGATGGTATGCGCCACCACCTTGCCGGTTGGCAGGTCCGGCGTTAGCTTGATCTGCTTCGGCAGCTTCACTGTGTGGTAGGCCGTGTCCGGATAGCGGTAGCGGGTCGAGAGGGCCTGGTCGAGCAGCGGCGTGATCTTGCCGTCATCGACGACGAGTTCGCCGCCGTACCACGTGCTGACGGGATCGAAGCCGTCGTCGAGCAGCACCAGGTCGGCACGGCGGCCACCACCGAGGCCTCCGATTTCGCCTTCCATGCCGAAGCGCGTCGCGCCATGCAGCGAGCCCATCGACCAAGCCTGCTCCGGCGTCATGCCGGCCTTCATCGCCTCGCGTGTCACCCAGTCCAAGCCGAAGAGCATCAGGTCGTCGGCATCGCGGTCGTCGGTGCAGACCGCGATGCGCTTGTGCGAGGCTCCGAGCTCCGTGATCGTCTTGATCGCTTGCGGCAGGCTGTGCCACGGTGTCGTTGGCGGGCCGCCGCGCAGGAACAGCCAGATGCCGGCCTCGAGCATGTCGTCGGCGATCTCGCGGTCGATCGCCTCATGCGTGTCGGTGACGCCGGACGCGGCATAGGCTGATACAAATTCGCGTCCATAGACGTGGCCCGACACCGGGCGGCCGCGTTTCAGCGCCGCAGCAAGAATGGCATGGCTGCGTTCGTCGCCCATGGTCACTGGCACGAAGTCCATCTTCTCCCCGAGCGCCACTGCTTCCGGCCATTTGTCAAACAATGCGCCGATCTTCTCGGCCGTCAGGTCGCCACCGGCCGTTTCCAGCAACGGCGATGTCGCCGGGACGGTGCTCGGCACGGTCAGGAAAATGGACAATGGCGCCAGGCGCGCGTCCTCCAGCATCGCCTCGACGCCTGCAACGTCCATGACGTTGCCGATCTCATGGCTGTCGCAGAAGATGGTCGTGGTGCCGTTGAGCAGCGCCGCTTCGGCATAGGCGCAGGCCGTCACCATCGAGGATTCGATGTGGATATGCGGATCGACCAGGCCTGGCGCGACGATGCCGCCCCTGACGTCGTATATCCGGGCGCTGCCGCCCGTATACGTGCCGGCCGGCTTCACAGCGGCGATCCGCCCTCCCGACAGCCAAATCTCGCGACCTGGAAGAATGCGCTCCGAATAGGTCGACAACACGCGCGCGCCGGCAATGACAAGATCGGGATCGGTCCGCCCGGAAGCGACATCGGCCAGTCGTCGGGTCATGGACGAGAGCGGCTGGACGGAAAAGCGCGTGAGAGAGGTCATTCTGTTCCTAGCCTCGTCCTCGTTGAATGTTGGACGTCAATGATAGTCGGGAATGCCCGGCATCGTCATGAAGCCGGGCAGCGCGCGGAAGCGACGCGTCCAGCGCCGCAGGGCGGGGTATTCGTCGTGGTCGACGCCAAAATCGCGGCTCAGCGCAAAGGCGGGAAAAAGCGCGATGTCGGCGATCGTCGGCCCGTCGGCAGCGAACCACTCCTTTTTCTCGAAGCCGCGCGCGGTCATGTGGTCGTCCATGGCGCGGAGCGCGTGCATGGCGCCGGCACGCAGAGCCGCCTCATCGCCGCCGGCGCCGAACATGGCGCCGCGGCGCGCGGCGCTGGCGACGCTCAGGTCGCCTGCCGCGAAGAAGAGCCACTGCATCACCCTGGCGAAGTTCGCACCATCCGCCGGCAGCCACGCCGCCGTGGCGTCGTGGCCGCGCGCCAGATGGACGATGATCGACTCGGCGCCGAACATCGTCATCTCGCCATCGCGCAGTATAGGCAGGCTGCCCGCGGGGCTCATGGCCAGGAACGGCGGGGTTTTGTGCTCCGCCCCCGGAAATGCATCGACGGCGACGGTCTCCCATTCCAGGCCAAGCATGGAAAGTGCCAGCCGCACCTTGTAGCAGCTTTCGTCCAGCTCGTAGTTGTAGAGCGTGATCCCGGCCATCATGCGGCCTGCGTCATTGAGGTCGCGCCGGCGGCACGTTCGAGCTCGAAATGGTAACGCAGTTCGGCCGTCCAGGCGAGGAAGTGCGCCTGCCCCCTGCCCGCATATCTGGCTGCCGGCCCGTCGATCACCACATGCAAGGCAGACCGTCCGCCGGACAGGTCCTGCAGGCCGAGAAGCAGCGTGTCCTCGCCGACCGTCAGGCTGAATAGTGTTTCGCCCAACGCCGCCAGATTGGCGACAACGGGACCTCCGGAGAAAGGCGTGGGCGGCATGGTCTTCACCACCTCCATCACCGCTCCCGCCGAACTGTCGAGATACAGGCTGCGGACCGGCACCTCCTCTTGCGGCAAGGCAGGTAGTTCGGGCAAGGCGGCCGACTGGTCCAGCGCCGTCCAGATCATGCCGGCTGCCTCGACCGTGCTGTAGACAGACGCGGTGATGGACTGCGGCACCCTGAGATCCGGGTGTGCCGGAATGTAGCGGCATTGGCCGGCGGTATCGTACTGCCAGCCATGATAGAGGCACGCAATGTGGTCGCCGCGCACGAAACCGAAGCTCAGCTTCATGCCGCGATGCGGGCAGCGGTCCTCCCACACATGCGCCGCGCCATTATTGTCCCGCCACACCACCAGTTCGTTTCCGGCAAGGCGGGTTCCTGCTGAAGTTCCCGGCTCGACCGATACTGAAAGCGCCACTGGGTGCCATCCGGCCTGCATCGTCATCCTGCGTCTTTCCCTCTGGAGTATCCTGATATTTCGGCTCGTTCGCAGTCCGTCACCAGACAGTCGATCGGGCCGAGACTGCACGCCATCTCGAAGGCATCGATGAGATCGGGCTGACCCGAAACATGGACGACAAAACGATCGTCCGCGGCCTCCTGCACCAGCAGCTCGAGGCTGAGCCGCGCGGCGCGCCTGTCAGCGAACTCGCCAAAGCTCGACGACACGAGTTGCCCAACGAAGCACAAGCGTGTGGTTTGCGTCGGAGGTGCCGGGCGTTGCGCTTCCCATAGCCCCTCCATGCCTACAATTCTCCCGATATGCACAATAAATGGGCAGTTTTAGAATGTGTCTAGTTAGGCATCATTTTGGGGCTTGTGCAAGTCCCACTTCCCTGACATCTGTTGCATATATGGCGATGGGACGGTCGCAAAAAGCCGCGATTATCGAACAACTCAGCGGATAGCCCCGTCGCTTATGAAAACAGGTCGCGGCACAAGATCGCCGTGTCCGGCGGGTGAGCGTCGATGTCGTTGTCAAGTTTCATTCAGTCCATGCCGAAGGCCGAGCTGCACCTGCATCTCGAAGGCGCGGTGTCCGCCGCGACATTTGCCGAACTGGCTGCGCTGCACTCCGTGCCGCTGCCGGACGGCAAGCCGACGTCGGAACTCTACAGCTACGGCAACCTGCTGGACTTCCTCAAGGTCTACGATCTCGTCTGCGCCTCGATCAAAACCGTGGACGATTTCTCGCGTGTCACTTTCGAGGCGCTGGAGCGCTGCGCCAAGGCGGGCGCGCGTTATGTCGAGCTGTTCTTCAGCCCGCATGCGCATCTTGCCCATGGCGTGGCCTATTCGACCATGCTCGAAGGCATACTCGACGGCTTTCGCCGTGCGAAGGAGCGCTACGGCCTCGTTGCGAAACTGATACCGGCCCATGCGAAGCCGCTCGGCGCGGAAGGTGGCGAGCGCTTCCTGGACATGGTTCTGGCAGAGCGCCCGGCAGAGGTGATCGGCATCGGCTTCGATTACGACGAACGCCCGAACCCGCCGCCCATGTTTGCGGGCATCGTCGAGCGGGCGCGAGCGGCGGGGCTCAATGTCACCAACCACGCGGGCGAGGACGGCCCGGCGGAATATGTCCGCGACACCATCGACATTCTCGGCTTGAGGCGGGTCGACCACGGTTACCACGTCGTCGACGACCCGGCTCTGATGGAGCGGTGCAGGGAGATGGGCATCGTCTTCACCTGCTGCCCCAGCACCACGCTGACGACCACGGTATGGCGCGATCTCGCGGCACCCGACCATGCCATCCGCCGCATGATGGAGGCGGGGCTGAACGTCACCATCCACACCGACGACCCGCCAATGTTCGCCACGACACTCGACCGCGAATACGCGCTGATCGCCGAAAATTTTGCGCTCGGGCCGCCGGCACTGAAGCGGATCGCGCTGGCTGGCCTGTCCGCAGCATGGCTCGACGACGACATCAAGCAGGCATGGCTGGCCGACTGGTCGGCAGAAATCGACCGCCTCATGGAAACCGAACTGTCTCTCCCGAACTGAACACGACACGGAACAAAGGACCGAAGCATGATCGACCTGCGCAATCTCTCCCGCCGAGGCTTCCTCAACATGGGCGCCGCAGCCGGCGCCTCGCTGCTCCTGCCGAAATCCGGCCTTATCACGCCCGCCCATGCACAGACGCCGCTCGCCGCCGTCGCCGAGGAAAACGCGGTCATCGCCTTCGGCCACACCGGTCCGGTGACCGATGAAGGCTGGACCTGGAGCCACGACCAGGGCATGAAGGCCGTGCAGGAAGCGTTCCCGAAGCTGAAGACGCTGTTCGTCGAAAGCATCCCCTATTCGGCCGACGCGACCCGCACCTTCCGCCAGTTCGTCTCGGAAGGTGCCAACATGGTGTTTGCCACCTCCAACTATGGCGACTTCCTCTACGACGTGGCCAAGCGTTCGCCGGACGTCGCCTTCTATGAATGCGATGGCCGCAACCCGCTCGAAAATCTCTCGACCTACTATCTCGCCCATTGGTACCCGACCTACGTCACCGGTGTCGCCGCGGGCCTGATGAGCAAGAGCGGCAAGCTCGGCTACGTCGCCTCCTTCCCTGTTCCGTCGGTCTTTTCCGGCACCAATGCCTTCCTGATGGGCGCCCGTTCGGTCAATCCCAACGCCACGATGCAGACCATCGTCATCAATTCGTGGTTCGATCCGCAGGCTGCCACCCAGGCCGGCACCGCACTCATCGACAACGGCGCCGACCTTCTGTTCGGCATCATGGACGAAGCAGGCTATCTGCAGGTGGCCGAGCAGCGCGGCGCGAAGGCCGTGATGTGGAATACCGACATCCGCCGCTATGGGCCGAAGGCCTACGTCTCCTCGATCGCCATCGACTTCAAGAAATTCTATGTCGACCAGGTGCGCCTGCGCCTCGAAGGCAAGTGGACGCCCTCGCAGACCATCCTGCCGATGGGCGGCGGTATCGACCGCGATGCCTGGGGCGAGACGGTGCCCACCGAGGTCGCAAAGCAGGCCGATGCCGTGCGCGACAAGATTCTCGGCGGCTGGAGCCCGTTCGAGGGCGAGATCAAGGACACCAAGGGCAACGTCAAGGTGGCTGCCGGCCATCGCATGACCGAAGAGGAACTCTACAACTGGGATTGGTCGATCGAAGGCGTCAGCGGCCTCCAAGCGTGATCCCGAAAGATTGCAGAGTTTTCGGATAGACTATGCGGGCAGAAGGCAAAGAGCTAAGCGGGATGAATGATTTTGTTCCAGTTCATCATGCTTCGAGTGAGCACCGCTACGGCGGCATGGAGGTGCCGTCCACCTCCCCGGGGCGTTACGAGCCTGGCTCCGGCGCGCCGCCGCTCGTGCTGCTCAAGGGCATCAGCAAATATTTCCCCGGCGTCGTTGCCAACCAGGATGTCGACCTGGACGTGATGCCGGGGGAGATCCACGCCTTGCTCGGCGAGAATGGCGCCGGCAAGTCGACCTTGATGAACATCCTCACCGGCATCTATCAGCCGGATGCCGGTGAGATCGTCGTCGACGGCTATGCCAAACGTTTCGCATCTCCAGTCGATGCGATCTCCGCCGGTATTGGTATGGTCCACCAGCATTTCAAGCTGGTGACCGCCTTCACGGTCGCCGAGAATATTCATCTCGGCTGGTCCGAAACGCCCAAGCGTATTGGCTCGTCGGTGCTCGAGGCGCGGACTGCCGCACTGGCCGAGAAGCTGAACCTCGCGGTACGGCCATCCGCGCGCGTCGCCGATCTTTCGACCGGCGAGCAGCAGCGCGTGGAAATCCTACGCGTGCTCGCGCGCAACGCTCGCGTTCTGATCCTCGACGAGCCGACTGCAGTGCTTACTCCGGCGGAAGCGCGCGAGCTCTTCAAGGCGCTCAAGCAGTTCGTGTCCCGGGGCAATGCGGTGGTCTTCATCAGCCACAAGCTCGACGAGGTGCTGGAGATATCCGACCGCATCACCGTGCTGCGCGGCGGCCGCAAGGTGGCCACCGAAAAGACTGCGGACTGCGGCGAGAAGATGCTGGCGCGCCTGATGGTTGGCCGTGAGATCGTGCTTAGCAATCTGCGTGCCAGGCAGCCAGGCGCGGCCGGCATCTCCGCCGAGCCGGTGCTCAGCCTCAAATCTGTCGTCGCGCGTGACGACGTGGGCGGCATCCTTCTCGACGAGGTTTCGCTCGACATCCATGCCGGCGAGATTGTCGGCATCGCCGGTGTGGCCGGCAACGGCCAGAAGGAGCTGACCCAGGCCGTCACCGGCTTACGGCTGATCCATTCCGGCCAGATACTGCTCGGCGGAAAGGACGTCACGACCGCCGGCGCGGTCGATTACGCGAAGTTCGGCGTCGGCCACATTCCCGAAGACCGGCTGCACAGCGGCCTGGCGCCGGCGCTTTCAATCACCGACAACGCCATAATCCGCGAATATGCGACGGCGCCTGTTTCAAAAGGCTTCGTGTTCCGACCGCGCCTTGCGGCTGCTCTCGCACGCACGATCGCCGAAGCGGCATCCGTTGCGGTGCCCGATTTCGGAATGCCCATGCGCAACCTTTCCGGCGGTAATCAGCAGCGCCTCGTCGCACGCCGCGAGATGCGCATCGCAAGCAAGGTTCTGATCGCCGCCTATCCGAGCCGCGGCCTCGATGTCGGAGCGATCAACACGATGATGCACTACCTCGTCGAATTGCGCGATGCCGGCGTCGGTGTGCTCTTCATTTCCGAGGAGCTGGAAGAGCTGTTCAACCTGTCGGATCGCATCGCCGTGATGTTCCATGGCAAGATCATGGGCGCGGTGGAGACTGCCTCCACCGACATCGAGGAAATCGGCCTGATGATGGGCGGGCAGATGCGGTCCAGTGCTGGCGCCCAGGCCGCTGCCGGGAAGCACTGACCTTGGCGATCAAGTTTCAGCGCGTTCCATCCGCGCAGCCCTCCGTTGCCTTTGCGGCACGTGCCCTGGCGATCGTGCTGGCGCTGGGGGTCGCCGGCCTGGTTCTGGCCGCTCGCGGCAATGCTCCCGTCGAACTCGCCTGGGAGGTGCTCAGCTCGACTTTTGGCTCGAGCTTCGGGCTGGAAGACGTCGGACTTCTGGTCACTCCCCTGATCCTGACCGGCCTGTCGGTCTGGGTAGCGCTGAGAATCGGCGCCTGGAACATCGGCGCGGAGGGCCAATTCTATGCCGGCGCCTTCAGCGCCACGGCGGTCGCGCTGTTCATTCCCGGCCCGACCTGGCTGATCCTGCCTGTTATGTTCACCGCTGGCGCGCTCGGCGGGCTGCTCTGGATACTGGTGCCGACGCTGGCGCGCGCCTACGCCGATGTCAGCGAACTCATCACCACCCTGCTTCTGAATTTCGTGGCGACGCTGATGGTCTATTACGTCGCCACCGGACCATGGCTCGACCCGAGCGGCCATGCGCTCGCGACCACCGCACGTCTGCCGCATGACGTGCCTGAATTCTGGGGTATCGTGCACTACGGTTTCCCGCTGGCGATCCTGCTCACTTTTGTCATCGCAGGACTGCTCAACTACACGCGCTGGGGCTACGAGGTGCGGGTCGCTGGGTCGAACCCGAGCGCGGCGCTTTATGCGGGCATGCCGTTCCGCCGCCGCCTGATCGTCGTCCTGCTGATGTCGGGAGCGATCGCCGGCATCGCCGGTATGCTGGAAGTAGCTGGCACGGTGCATCGCCTGCAGGGCGGCATCTCCAACAATTTCGGCTATCTCGGCATCATGGTCGCGGTGCTGGCGCGCGGTTCCTCACTTGGCGTGCTCGCAGGCGCGGCTTTGATGGGCGTCATCCTGAATTCGGGCATCATCCTGCAAACGCAAGGCATCACCGTATCGGCCGTGCTCGCCATCACCGGACTGATCCTGTTCTTCACGGCGATCGGCAACGAACTCGCTCACTACCGCATCACGCGGACCGAACCGGTCGCGAGCTGAGGAAACACCCATGGACATGATCGCCGGACTGATCCAGACCTCCATTCTCGCCGGCGGCGTGCTGGCGCTGGCGGCGCTGGGCGAGACGCTCTCCGAGCGCGCCGGTGTCGTCAATCTCGGCGTCGAAGGGCTTATGGCGCTCGGTGCAATCACTGGCATCGCGGTCGTCGTCGCCACGCCGCACCCTATGCTCGGCTTCGTCCTTGCGCTTGCCGTCGGTTTCCTCGTTGGCTGCGTCTTCGCTCTTGGCACCGTCGTCGTCAAAGCGAACCAGGTGTTGTGCGGCCTGGCGCTGACGCTGATGGGCACCGGCATGGCCGCAACGATCGGTCGCGCCTATTCCGGCATGCCGGCGCCGGCGACCTTCGCGCCGATCGCTATTCCCTATCTTAGCGACATCCCGCTGCTCGGTCGCGCGATCTTCACGCAGAACATCCTTGTCTACCTGATCTACATCGTCCTGCCGGTTGTGCTGCACTACATCATGTTCCGCACGCGCCACGGGCTGAACATGCGCGCGGTGGGCGAAAACCCCGCGGCAGCCGACGCCGCCGGCATTTCGGTGCAAAGCATCCGCTTCTGGTATGTCGCCGCGGGCTCGGCGCTGGCGGCCGGCGCCGGCGCTTACCTCACGCTTGCCTTCGTGCCCTCCTGGTCGGAAGGCGTCGTGGCCGGCCGCGGCTGGATTGCCGTCTCTCTCGTCATCTTCGCAGGCTACCGGCCCCTCAACGCCGTGCTGGCCGCTCTGCTGTTCGGTCTCATCACCTCTCTCGGCTTCGTCGGCCAAGCACGCAACTGGCCGATCGCGGCGCCGATCCTGTCGATGCTGCCCTATCTCGGCACGATCGCCCTGATCATCGTGCCGGTGCTTGCCTGGCAGCGCATGCGCCGGGTAATGGCCGCGCCGGCTGCTCTCGGCGAACCCTATTTCCGCGACATGCGTTGAGACCATCATGCCCCGCCTGCTTGTCAAGAACATCGATCTGCTCGCCACCTTCGATGGTACGCGCCGCGAGATTTCCGACGGCGCCTTGTTGATCGACGACAACGTCATCGAAGCGGTCGGCACCACCGCGGAACTCAGTGCCTCCAGTGCCGACGAGGTGCTCGACCTATCGGGCCATGTGGTCATGCCGGGCATGGTGAACACGCATCATCATATGTACCAGAATCTCACCCGTGTGATGGCTCAGAACGACGAGCTGCTTGTCTGGCTGAAGACGCTCTATCCGATCTGGGCCGAGCTCGACGACGATGCCATAGGCGTCTCGGCGCGCGTAGCGATGGCCGAGCTCATCCATTCGGGCTGCACGACCAGCTCCGATCACCTCTACATCTTGCCCAACAATTGCACGCTCGACGCGACGATCGGTGCGGCCCGCGATATCGGTCTGCGTTTCCACGCTGCGCGTGGAGCCATGTCGCGCGGCGAAAGCCAGGGCGGCTTGCCGCCGGATCGCTGCGTCGAAAAGGAAGAGGATATCCTGAAGGATGCCGAACGGCTGATCGGCAGCTATCACGACGCGTCGCGACATTCGATGAGCCGAATCATCCTGGCTCCTTGCTCGCCGTTCTCGGTGACTCCGGAGTTGATGCGCGATGCGGCATCGCTGGCGCGCAGCCACAAGGGCGTGAACCTGCATTCGCACCTTGCCGAAGAGCTTTTCGAGGAGAAGTACTGCCTCGAAATCTATGGCAAGCGGCCGGTCGAGTTCGCCGAATCCGTCGGCTGGCTCGGTGACGACGTCTGGTTCGCCCACTCGATTTTCATGACCAGCGACGAGATCGACCGCTTCGCCGAAACCGGCACCGGGGTCGCCCATTGCCCGTCGGCTAACATGCGCTGCGGCCAGGGCATCGCGAAGATCCGCGAGATGCTCGACAAGGGCGTGAAGGTCGGCCTTGGCGTCGACGGCTCGGCCTCGAACGACACGTCGAACCTGTTCATGGAAGCGCGGCTGGCGCTGATGCTTCAGCGTGTCGCGCCGCACCACTACCTCTCCGAAAAGCCCGGCGGCCGCGGCGGTTTCGGCGGCACGCCGACGGCGCTGTCCGCGCGCGAGGCCCTCGAAATGGCGACGCGCGGCGGCGCTGCCCTGCTCGGTCGCAATGACATCGGCCATCTCGCGCCCGGCATGTGCGCCGACTTCATCGCGGTCAAACGCAGCCAACTCGGCCTTTCCGGCACCGAGCGCGACCCGCTCGCCGCGCTGGTGCTTTGCGGACCCTTCAAGGTCGACTATTCCTACATCAACGGCCGGCAGATTATCGCGAGAGGTGACTTCGCCTCTTTCGATGTCGAGGCGGCGATGGCCGACCACCGGGCTGTGATGGACCGCATCTATCGGCAGTGAGATAGCACAGGAAGGACGCAACAATGACCATTAAGCGAGCTGCGGAGCAGGCGGCCCTCGATCAATGGTATTGCATTGACGCGCTGAACGAGATTCCGGTCGGCACGATGGCGAACCGGCTTCTGGGCATCGATCTGTTGGTAGCCCGCGATACGGCAGGCGCGGTCAATGTGTCGCGTGCCGGCGACGGCAGCCAAGTCCCGGCCAGGGAACGCTACGGCTATCTATGGATCACGCTCGGCATGCCGGCCGGCGATGTGCTGTCGATCCCGGAGGCCTATGAGGACGATCGCCGGCCTGTCGTTTGCGGAGCGATCGCGGTAAAGGCGTCCGGCCTGCGCATCGTCGAGAATTTCCTCGACATGGCGCATTTCCCCTTCGTCCATACCGACATATTGGGCGCCGAGCCGCACACGGAAGTGCGGCATTACACAACCGAAATCCGCCGCGACGTGGATGAGGTGTGGGCGACCAACTGCGAATTCTTCCAGCCGCAGGCGGCACTCTCGGCGACCGGCGGCATCATGACCCAATACATGTACCGGGTCGCCAATCCTTTCGCGGTGATGCTCTACAAGACCTGCCCCAACGCGGCTACCCGGTGGGACGTGATCTGTCTGTTCGTGCAGCCCCTCGATCCGGACCGCTGCCGCGCGCACCCCGTCATGTTCCTGATCGACGACGTATCGACCACGACCGAACTTGTGCAGTTCCAGCAGCTTATCTTCCTGCAGGACCGCATCATCCTGGAGAACCAACGGCCACTTCTTTTGCCGCTCGAGCCGCGCGCGGAAATCCCGACGCGGGCCGACGGCTCGTCGATCGCCTATCGCCGCTGGCTGAAGGAGAAGGGCATCACCTACGGCACGACGGCGCAAGCCGCATGAGCGGCAGCCCTTCCGCTATTGTCATCGGCATCGACGGACGGGCAATCGCGCTCTGGCGCTTCGCGACGGCAGTGCGTAGCTGTTCTTCGGCGGAGGACAGGTGAGCGACCTGAGCGGCAAGACGCTTCTGGCCAGCGGCTTTCACGCTCCGGAGCGCGGGCTCGTGGAAGAGTTGCGCCATGCCCTGATCGCAATCGATCAATCAGGCATCATCGCCTCGGTGCTGCATCCGCATGATGCCGGCTATGACGAGGCGCTGGAGGCCGCGCGCCGAACCGGTTCGCTGGCGACCTTGCCGGCGCAGAGTTATCTGCTGCCCGGCTTCGTCGATCTTCACGTGCACGCGCCACAATATCCGCAGCTCGGCCGGGCTCTGGACGTGCCGCTCGAGGCCTGGCTCCACAAACACACGTTTCCCCTGGAGGCGCGCTACGCCGATCTCGCCTTCGCGCGGCGCAGCTACGGCCTGCTGGTCGACGACCTGATCGCTAACGGCACGACCACAGCGCTCTACTTCGCAACCATCCACCAGGACGCGACAAGGCTGCTCGTCGACATTTGCCTCGAACGCGGGCAACGTGCGCTGGTCGGCAAAGTGGCGATGGACAATCCCGATGAGTGCCCGGCCTATTATCGCGATACCTCGGCGGACGAGGCCATCGATGGCACGCGCGCTCTGATCGACTACGTGCATGGGCATCCAGACAATGCCACGGGACGGGTAAAGCCGGTCATTACGCCGCGCTTCATCCCCTCCTGTACCGACGCCGCCCTCGAAGGGCTCGGCACGCTTGCGCAGGAATGCGGCTGCCATGTGCAGACGCATTGCTCGGAGAGCGACTGGGCGCATGGCTACGTGCTGCAGCGCCACGGGATCAGCGACACGTCTAGCCTTGATCGCTTTGGCCTGCTGCGCGCCGGCAGCGTGCTCGCGCACGCCAATTTCATTACGCTTGCCGACATGGAGACGATCCGCGTGCGCAAGGCGGCCGTGGCGCACTGCGCCGTCTCCAACGCCTACTTCGCAGGCGCCGTGTTCCCGTTGAGGGCGGCCCTCGAGAAGGGTGTCAAGGTCGGGCTCGGCACCGACATTTCCGGGGGACCGAGCGCCTCGATGTTCGATGCGATGCGCGCGACGGTCATGTCGTCGCGCATGCTGGAAACCGGCACCGACCCGGCGCTAGCGGCCGAGACGCGCGGCACGGCCGGAACAGCACGCGTCGACTTTCGCGAGTCCTTCCACCTGGCGACGGCAGGCGGTGGCGCGGCACTCGGCTTGCCTGTGGGGCGATTCTCGCCTGGCTACCATTTCGATGCGATCCTGGTCGACACCGCCGCGCCCAGAGGCACAATTCACCTGTGGGACGAACTCGACGACGGCGACGGCATCCTTCAGAAGATCGTCTACTCCGCTTCCAGGGCCAACATCGCGTCGGTCTGGGTCGGCGGGAGAGCTGTTCTCGCCTAAGCGGACGGGAGGCTGTGCCGAGAACCAGGAATCTTCCCGTGTTATTCCTTACGGTCGGGGCACGTCATGGATTTTGATCAGTATTCGCCGACGTCGATAACAGCCTGGGCAAAGGCTTGCGGGGCTTCTTGAGGCAAGTTGTGGCCGATACCGCCGGTGATGATCCGGTGCGTGTATCTGCCCGAGAATTTCTTGGCGTAGGAACTGCTGTCGGGATGGGGTGCGCCATTGGCATCACCCTCAAGGGTAATGGTCGGCACTGTGATCACGGGAGCTTCGGCCAGCCGGTTTTCCAGAACGTCATATTCCGGCTCGCCCTGTGCCAGCCCGAGCCTCCAGCGGTAATTGTGAATGACGATGCTGACGTGATCGGGGTTGTCCAGTGCTGCGGCGCTGCGCTGGAAGATGTCATCGTCGAAATCCCACTGCGGCGAAGCGAGTTGCCAGATGAGTTTGGCGAAATCGCGCGTGTATTTCTCGTAGCCGGCGCGGCCGCGATCCGTGGCGAAGTAATACTGATACCACCATTGAAGCTCCGTCTCCGGTGGCAGCGGCACCATGCCGACCTGCTGATTTCCTATGAGATAGCCGCTCACCGAGACGATCGCCTTGCAACGCTCAGGCCAGAGCGCGGCAACGACATTGGCCGTTCGAGCGCCCCAGTCGCAGCCGGCGATCGTGGCCTTTTCGATCCCCAGCGCATCCATCAGGGCGATCGTATCCACGGCGAGCGCCGACTGCTGGCCGTTGCGCATCGTCTCGTCCGACAGGAAGCGCGTAGTGCCGTAGCCGCGCAGGTAGGGCACAATCACGCGGTACCCCTTTGCGGCAAGCAGGGAAGCGACATCGGCGTAGGTGTGAATGTCATAAGGCCAGCCATGAAGCAGGATCACTGGGGCACCTTCGGCGGGCCCCAGCTCCGCATATCCGACGCTCAGATTTCCGGCATTGACCTGCCCGAGCGAGCCGAATGATTTCTGCGTGGTTTGCGTAGCAGATGCCCTCGCCTCGACCGTCCTAGCGGCTGCCGCCTTTGCCGGCACGCTCAAGCCGAGTTCGGTGGCGGCGAACGTCACTGCCGCAGCACCAACAATGCGTCGGCGGCGATGATCGACCGTCTCGGGACCCTTACTCGCATTCATGATGAAGCCTCTGTAATGACCAACAAGCAGGAACGACCGGACCCGCCCGCCTCATCGGCCGACCGGAAATGTTGCCTATTTCGATGGTGACTGCGGGCGGCGGACCAACCATTGTAACCACTCGGCCAGGAGGCAGTGCGGCGAACTCTGATTGAATGCCGGTCAGGTCAAGCGTTTCCTCGATTTCCCTCCTCAGAAATTCGAGACTTAGGCCGTCGCCGCGCTTGGAAGCGGCTGGATGTAGCATCCGAAGGAACGGCAGCATGAGAATGACTCCTGATCTTCTGTTTGGGCGAGAGGACATGTTGCATCTGATCTTATGCTCGAAGTCGCCCTCGGCTTCAGACGAGGCCCTCGCGATCCATTGCGATGCGCACGGCCGGTCGGGCAGCCATTCGGACGCGAAGGGCTTGCAAAGGCGCGGGAACAGGGACGTGGAAGCGGGCCGCCCAAAGCAGCATCACGAAAAGATAAAAATCCGCGACGCCGGGTTTGTCGCCGAACAGATAGTCGGTCTCGAGCCCGTCAGCGAAGAACTCGAGTTGGCTCGTAATCGTCGCGCTCGCCCTGGCCTTTTCGGCAGCGCTGCTTTGGTGCCACATCGGCTTGAAGCTTCGGTGTATTTCAGTTGAGACATAGGTCAGCGCTTCGAGAAGGCGGGTACGGCCCAACGGCCCCGCCACTCCCAGTGGCGGGTATTGCGACGCAATCCAGTCGAGGACGGCGATATTTTCCGTCAGCGTTTCGCCGCTATCCAGCACGAGGGCTGGAACATAGCCCTTGCGCGTGACGGTTGTGAAATCATCCCCGGAGCCTGTCCGTTTGGTCTTGAGGTTCACACTTTCGCGCTCGAAGGAAACACCGGCCTCTTCCAGAGCGATGTGGTCCGCCAGGCTGCAGGCGAGAGGGCTGTAGTAGAGTTTCACCGCTTTTCCCTTTTCTAAACCCGATTGAATCCCGCAATTGGTCGTCGCCGAGCGAAAAACCTGCCCCGCGCCACGCGAGACAACCGCTCCAGAAACTCGCACTTGGCGGAGACGACGACTACGACACCGACAGCTAGACGTGCCTATGCCGAGGTATGGTCGGGGTGAAGTTCTGGATCGCCGTGCGCAATGCTGGGACGTATGCCAGCTCAGCGGCCAACGGTTATCTGGAGGAATCCAGAACCTTCCATGATGGCAACATCGCCGGCCCGGCCAGTCCTTCGCTCAGGAAATCCTAAACGAAAGTATTGGACGCACGTGCCGTTGGCACGATGGCTCACACCGGCCTCGGCCGGCATATTCCGCGCGGCACGAGCAGACTGGAAACGCGAAAGCCGTGGTCTGCTTTTGCTCGATTGCCACCAACGCGATGACGCAGCTTCCGACAATAGGAGTCGCCATCATGGCCGACCTTTCCGAAACCTCCACAGCCGAGCACACATTGCGCGTCGAAGCGCCCGCCGCGATCGAGGTCGACGTCTCCTCGCTGACGCCGGGAACGTCGCTGATCGTCGACTGGCACGGCAAGCCGGTGGTCGTGCGCAACCGCACCGAAAAAGAGAGGAAGGACGGCCAGGCAGTCAGTCTCGCCGAGCTCAAGGATCCAATTGCCCGCAACGCCAATCTGCCGGCCGATGCGCCGGCAACCGACGCCAATCGAACTATGCCGGGCAAGGAAGCCTGGGTGGTGATGATCCAGGTCTGCACCCATCTCGGCTGCATCCCGCATGGTCAGGAAGGCGATTTCGACGGCTGGTTCTGCCCCTGCCATGGTTCGCAATACGACACCGCCGGCCGCGTCCGGAAGGGGCCGGCACCCGAGAACATGGCGGTACCGGTGTTCCAATTCGTTTCCGACACCAAGATCCGTATCGGCTGAGGCAAGGGCATTTCGATGAGCGGCGACAAACACTCGACCTATACGCCCAAAACCAGAATCGAACGTTGGTTCGACGCCCGCCTGCCGCTGCCGCGGCTGGTCTATGACAGCTTCATCGTCTATCCCGTCCCGCGCAACCTGAACTACGCCTATACGTTCGGCGGCATTCTCACGATCATGCTGGTTTCACAGATCCTGACCGGCATCGTGCTGGCGATGCATTACGCTCCTGATACGGGGCTGGCCTTCAACTCGGTCGAGCAGATCATGCGCGACGTGAATTCGGGCTGGCTGCTGCGCTATCTCCATTCCAACGGCGCGTCGTTCTTCTTCATTGCCGTCTACATCCACATCTGCCGCGGACTCTACTATGGTTCGTACAAGGCGCCGCGTGAGCTGCTGTGGGTGCTCGGTTGCACCAATCTCCTGCTGATGATGGCGACGGCCTTCATGGGTTACGTGCTGCCTTGGGGGCAGATGTCGTTCTGGGGCGCTACTGTCATCACCAGCTTCTTCACCGCAGTCCCACTGATCGGCGACTGGCTCCAGCAGCTTTTGCTCGGCGGCTTCGCGGTCGATAATCCGACGCTGAACCGCTTCTTTGCGCTGCATTACCTGCTGCCATTTGTGCTTGCGGGTGTGGTGACCTTGCACATATGGGCGCTTCACGTCGTCGGCCAGAACAATCCGACCGGCATCGAGTTCAAATCGAAAACTGATGTCGTGGACTTCACGCCCTATGCCACCGTCAAAGATGCCTTCGGCATCCTCGTGTTCCTGTTCTTCTTCGCCTATTTCGTTTTCTACCTGCCGAACTACCTCGGCCATCCCGACAATAGCAGCATCGCCAATCCGCTGAAGACGCCGGCCCACATCGTGCCGGAATGGTACTTCCTGCCGTTTTACGCGATCCTGCGGGCCATCACCTTCAATATCGGGCCCATCGATTCCAAGCTCGGCGGCGTGCTCGCGATGTTCGGCTCGATCGCGGTGCTGTTCCTGGTGCCGTGGCTCGACACCTCGAGGGTACGCTCGGCGGTCTATCGGCCCTGGTACAGGGTGCTCTTCTGGCTGTTCGTTGCCAATGCTCTCTTTCTCGGTTGGCTCGGCTCCCGGCCGGCGGAAGGCGCATACGTCGTCATGTCCCAACTGGCGACGCTTTACTATTTTGCGTTCTTCATCATCGCCATGCCGGTGCTCGGGCTGATCGAAAAGCCGCGACGGCTGCCGAATTCGATCACCGAAGCAGTTCTCGAAAAAGACAAGGCCAGCGGCAGAGGCCCGATCGCCGGGCCGGAGACCAAACATTGAACTTGGCATCGCGGTGATCGTTCATGAGCTGGTGGAACTCTCCTCTGGTCTACCTCGTGTTGCTCGGCCTCGCCGGGATCGTCGTTTGGTCCCTCATCCCCAGACGCTTCGCCAATGCGAAGCTGCTCGTCCAACTCGGCTTTTTCCTCGCGATGTCGGCCATGGTTCTCCACCTGCGCGTCGTGCCATACGAGGCCGCAGGAGACAACGAGACAACCGGAGGAGCGATCCTCATCGGCTCGGTCAAGCTGCTCTGGTGGGTTCACCTTGCCTGGGCGCTGATCGGATTTGTCCGTATCTATCTCGTCTTTGAGCGAAAGCCGCGCGAGGCACGTCTCCTGCAGGACGTCGTGGTCGGTGTCGTCTACGCTGGAATGTTCCTGTCGATCCTGGCGTTTGTCTTTGCAGTGCCGGTCGGAACGCTCATTGCCACGTCGGGCGTCTTTGCCGTCATCCTGGGACTGGCGCTCCAGAATACGCTTGGTGACGTATTTTCGGCGATCGCGCTAAACCTCGGCCGCCCTTACGTGCTTGGAAACTGGATCATTCTGGGCGACGGAACCGAAGGCCGCGTTGTCGAGACCAATTGGCGGTCGACTCAACTCCTGACCCCGACCCACAATGTCGTCGCGCTGCCAAACAGCCTTCTCGCCAAGATCGGGGTAACAAATTTAAGCGGTCCGGACGAGAGCCATGGACTTGCCGTAACCGTCAAGGTGGTGCCAACGAAGACGCCGGCGATCATCGTAGACCTCATGCGCACTGTCTTGCTGAGCTGCAATTCAATCCTCCAGGAGCCTTCGCCTTCGGTCACCATCAGAAGCCTGGATGCCGCAGCTATCGAGATCGAGTTGTTTTTTCGCGTCGCAAGTATCGACCAGCGAAGTGCCGCTCGGAACGAAATCTTCGATCTCATTTATCGCCATTCAAAGTCGACCGGCATGCTGCTGGCGGAGCCATTTTCGGGCTCGATTGCCATGACCAACCGGCCGGGCCACGAGACGGCGGCCTCCCAAGGCTTCACCCCGATCGAACTCATCAATTCCATACCGGTATTCTCGGCGCTAACGGATACCGAGCAGGAGTCGCTCGCCAAAGCGGCCTCGGTTCGCACCTACCATAAGGGCGAAATCATCGCACGACAGGGAGAGATGCTGCCGTCGCTCATGATCGTACGGACGGGAGTCATCGTCCGGCAAATTGGCGAGGGCGATGATCAACTGCAGGAGATCGGCCGGCTTGCACCTGGCGATTTCTTCGGCGAGACCGGCTTGCTCGCGGGCATTGGCGAGATGTCAAGTTTGCGGGCAATGACCCCCATCACGGTTTACGAGATAGACCAGGAAAGCTTTGCGCCGCTGCTGCACGACAGGCCCGAAATGGCCGAAGATCTTGCCGCGACCCTGTCGATGAGGGTGTCGGCTTTTAATGAAAGCGGCATCGCCGGACAGCACCACGCGGGCTCCAAATTCGCGCTCCTCAAAGCCATTCAGACAGTCTTTCGCGCCGCTCCGTTCAAGCGCGTTCGGGCACCTGGCTGATAAGGCATGCAGAAGGACAGAGATCCATGACCATCCGCCAAAGCGATATCACAGGCATCGATACACTCATCCAGCCGGCTATCCGTGATTTTGCGGACGGACTGAAGATAAGGCGCGTATTGCCGTCCTCGAATCGCCTGATGATCCGGCTCTTCATCCTGTTCGACCATTTCGGCCCCACTATGTTCGACGCAGGTCACGGTTTCGATATGGGACCACATCCGCATATCGGCATTGCGGCCGTGACCTACCTGATCGATGGCGAGATCGTCCATCGCGACAATTTGGGTAAAGTGCAGACCATCCGTCCTGGCGAGGCCAACTGGATGACGGCCGGGTCGGGCATCGTCCATTCCGAGCGCACGCCACCGGACGTTCTCCGACATGGTCTATGCCGAAATTGTGCTCACGAGCGGTGCGCGCTACCAGGTGAAACCCGAACACCGTGAGCGTGCGATCCACATCGTCGCCGGTGAGGTTGGAATTGCCGGCCAGCTCGGTACGTTTCATGAGGCCGAATTAGTAGCTCTGGCGCCCGGCGCTGAGATTGTGCTCCAGGCGCCTGCCTTCCATGCGGCGAGACTGATGCTGATAGGAGGTGAGCCCCTGGCCGAGCCACGTCATATCTATTGGAACTTCGTCTCCTCTTCAGCCGAACGGATCGAGCAGGCAAAGGCGGATTGGCGCGAACGCCGCTTCCCCGGCGTGCCGGGAGAGCACGAGCTCATGCCTCTGCCAGATGGCAGCGTGTGAGGGATAAGGCAGCGGATGGTGACCTCAGCGCCGCGACAGCTTTACGCCGGGTGGCGCAGGCAGACCACTACGACATCAAGTAGAGATCGTTCATCGTTTCCTCATCCAGCAAACCGTCGAACCAGACGTCGAAGATTGTCTCGAGCAGGAACTCGTCGTTGCTTGCTTCGGAAAACAGCGTCAGGGACGCGTGCAACTTCTTCGCATCAACGTCACCGAAGACAGCGCGAGCGCTTAGGCCGGAGAGCCGTTGCAGGGTGCCAACGCATTCCCGATAACGGCCTCCGAGGATCGGAAATGACAGATAGGCGCTGGCTTCGTCGAGCGATGTGATTGCATATGGCTCAGGCGCTGCACCACTTCGCCTTGTGGCCAACCTTGGGAAGATGAACTCCATATAGGGAGTGCACATCATCCCTCGACGTAGAATGGCCAGCGCGTCGTCGTAGACCGGATCCTGTGCGCTGACGAACCTCTGCAAATCATACTCGTCAGGCATTTGGATAGATCCTTGGGAAACCCTCAACATTGGTGCCCTGACTAGCCGTCGACGACATCTGCATAGTCCGGGTGCTTGGCGAAAAAGCGGCTCATGAAGGGACATTTCAAGATCGCTTTACGGCCGGTTTTGCGGAGCAGTTCGAAGGTCCCTTGGGCCAATCGCGACGCGATCCCTTGTCCGGAAAATTCCGACGGGACTTCGGTGTGTATCAGCGCGACCTGCCCGCCCTCGAGCCGATAGTAGGCCGCCGCAAACATATCGCCGGCGATCGGCAGCTCGAAACGGTGCTGTTGGACGTTTTCAACGACTTGTGCATCCATCTCTATCTCTCGATTGTATGTCACGTCTGTCACCGGGGGGAGATTGGCCGGCCGCTATCGCACCGCAGGCAACCGCAGAGTGACGGTCGTGCCTGCCCCAAGTGTGCTCTGAATAGCGATGCTTCCGCCTGACTGCTCGACAAAGCGCTTCACCATCGGCAAACCGACGCCGCCGAGGCCTTCGCTTTTGGTGGTGAAGAACGGATCGAAGGCGCAGACCATCGTCTCGCTGGTCATCCCGAGACCGTTGTCCGCGACACGGATATCTACCTGACCGGCGGTAGAGCTTTCAGAGGCCAAGCCGGCATCGATCGAGATGAAACCGCCGTCAGGCATTGCATCGCGCGCGTTGAACAGAAGATTCAGAACCGCATTTTGCAATCCAAAGCGGTCGCATCTCACCAAAGGCAGGTCGGATCCAACCCGAAGCTCAAGATCGAAATTGGCATCCAAGGCGCTCCGCACGAGGGTTTCGATCTCAGCCAGGCAAGCACCTACGTTTGTGCATTCGATTTCCGCGTGGCTCTCTCGGGCCAGGCTGATGGTTTGCCGGACAAGGTCCCCAGCCCGTTCCAAAGCCGTTTTGGCGCCGGCAATTACAGGCCCAAGCGCCGGAGCCGCTTGGATGCTCGGATCGCGGGCCAGGTGGTTCAACGCCGACGACGCGACCTGAATGAGATTGCCCAGGTCATGGACGATGCCGGCCGTCGACATTTGCACGGACATACTACTTCCAGAACCATCGGGCGGGCTGTCGAAGACATCTTCTTTTATGTCCGGACGAAACATTTCATGCCCCCGCTTGGCTCAGTCGACACCCATTTGCTTCAATACGCTATAATTCACGGCATTTATTTTCCATTATATCTAAGAAGGCTCCGATACATACTTCTGTATATCCAAACGATAGACCAAGTTCTATTGATAACCGATTCCGCTGATGTAGTTGGCAAGCAGCCGTTCCTGCAGTTCCTCTTGTTTGAAAAGCGCCTTCATCGCATCACGGATATCGAGGACGCCTAGCGGTTTCGAGTCAGCCCCTAGCACCGGCACATTCTGAAGGCCTTGCGCGGCCATGGTCTGCCAGACTGAATGAAGGTCGTCATCGGGACCACAGGACACGATGGACGTGCTCATCAATGCCGCAATCGGCGCTTCTGTTGGCCCTGAATTCGCCAGATGGCGGACAAGGTCGGACTTGCTCAGCACGCCTGCCGCCTCCCCACTGCCGTGGCACACCACGACCAGGCCTATTGCGGGCCTGGAAAGTGAGAGTGCTGCACTGCGGAGTGGAGCGTCGACATCAATCACCATGAGACGGGCCGATATTACTGGATGCAGACTGTCAATGCGCATGACGCCCTCCTGAGAGCGCCTCGCGGCCGCGGCCGGGAGGCTGAGATCGGTTCCAGTGTTGGTCGCCGAGCTCGGCGCCTTCGCCTGGCCGGTCAGAATGGCGCGCAAACAAGCGCCATTCTGACCCGTTCCAAAGATTAGCTCAGTGCTGCTTTGCTCAGGCCAAACTTCGCATCCCCCGAGCCCGGGACGGGTTTGAAGCCGATGTTCAGACGGTTCCAAGAATTGACCGCCATGACAACGAAGGTCAGATCGGAAATTTCCTTCTCGGAAAGCTGCGACCTGACCCGATCGTAGATCTCGTCGGGGACACCCTGCTCGGGCAGCTTGGTCAAGACTTCCGTCCATGCCAAGGCTGCGCGCTCGCGAGGAACGAACAAGGTCGAATCCCGCCAGGCTGCCAGGTGGTAAAGGCGCAGTTCGCGCTCGCCATGGATCTTCGCCTGTTTGACGTGCATATCGAGGCAGAAGGTGCACCCGTTCAGCTGCGCGGCTCGGACTGCAACAAGGTCGCGGATCGGTTCTTCGATCGACCCCTCTCGCGTCGCACCAAGAAATTCAATAAATTTCTTCAGAAGTTCCGGCGACTGCTCCGCATAACTCGCGCGTTGGGCGACGGCTTTTCCTTTCGGAGCGACCGGTGACGCTGCAATATTCATTACTTATCTCCTTGAGGTGTTTGCGATCCATTGCAGCGTAAGGATGACCGGTGAGACGAACTGTTGCTATCGTGCCGATGATATGTATTGCCACTCGATTGGGTTGGGGCGCCTAAACCGAAGTATAGGAGGTGGAAATTGGCACCTGACCGCTGCCCCCGGCAATTCGCTTTGGCGCAGGCATGCGACGGGCGCACAGCGTTTGGGTCACTTGAAGGGCGAGGCTGAACCGACCGGTGTCGATAGAACCTGGATCGAAACTGCGTTCACTCTTCGAAGGGAGCGTTCATCACAAGATCAACTGCCGAAGTCGCCTTGTAGCCTGAAACAAAGCGCTCGCCGAAGTCCCGGGCAAAGTTGTCGTAGGTGGTTTCCGGCCTGACCTCGGCGATATGGCAAAAGCATCGCGTCATCCGTCGCTTCATTTGGAGGCGTGGAAACTCACCGATGATCTTTGCAATCTCGGCTGACGAAATGAGGCTGTATTGCAAGCCGACGACATCGAGACAGATGCCGGCTGTGCAAAGCGCCACCTCAGCCTCCTTGTAGAGGCCGATTGACGGCGTCGAGTTGAGGGCGACGCTGTCCCAGATCAATTGGGCGCGCCGCTCGTCGAAGCCGCCCTCCCGAACGAAGGTGCGGGCAAGATCGGCGCCTTCCACTTCGAAACGGCGCGGCCCGGCGAAGTCCTCATTGAGCGTGACGTCATGCAACAGGGTTGCAACCGCAACAACCTCCGCGTCGTGCTGGATATTCTGAATCTGTCCGATCCGGGCCGCGAAAAGCCAGGATCGGACCACGTGGTTGAACAGGTAGGGTTCACATCGAGCGCGGGCATGTTCGATCGCTCGGCCAACAAGCGGAGTATCGGGGACCAAAATCCCCGCAAGTGTGCGGATGGCGATCGAATTCATGTCACTGACCGTCCCTTCGCGTACGCCCCGATGGTCCCGGGGGCTACGATTTCATTTCGCGTTCGTCGTCAGTTCCGTCTCGCTGGTGTCGACGACGAAAATAGCAAGCAGACGAGCGCCTTCCGTCTTGCTGGCGTTTTCGCTGACGGCATGACGGTCGCCAGGGAATTCCGAGAAACTCTCGCCGGCGCGATAAGTCTTCACCGGCCCGTCGTTGACCTGGCTTCGGATCGCCCCCTGCAGGACCGTGGCATAGATGAACGCGGATTTGGGATGGGTATGAGCCGGCGACGTACCCCCAGGCGCGTACTCGACGAGCACGGCTTTCATGCTCTTGCCGGGCACGTTTGGAAGAGCCTGGTCGTAGACAAGCTTCACGCTGGCGGCGTCATTGGCCATTGCTGCGGTGACGGAAGCGGAGGTGAGCGCGGCGCAGAGAAGTGTTTTGATCATGTCTGGTCTCCTTGTTGTGCGAATGGCGGGCCTATCCGATGATTACTTACTTCGGTGGTGTGTATCGGCTGAGCCAATCATCGAAACGCACGGCGCCGATGCGCGCGTTCTCGCCGGGCACCAGCGTTCGATCGTCGATTGCCACTTGGCCGTAGTAGAGCGCGCCGGGATCCGGGACGACTTTGCGCGGGTCGTTGGTGGCCTTCAGGAAGCGCTCGACAAGTTCGCTCATGCGAACACGCTCCGGGCCGGCAATTTCGATCATGCCGTTCAACGGCGCGGCAAGCGCGACGTCCGCCATCGCATCGGCAACATTATCAGCCGCCATGGGTTGGAAGTAGGCCGGCGACATATGAATGGTATCCCCGACGGCGCCCGTGTTTGCGATGGCGGCGGTGAATTCGAAGAATTGAGTGGCGTGAACGATGGTGTAGGGAATTCCGGACTCCCTGATCAGCTTTTCCTGAAGCAACTTGCCGCGGAAATAGCCCATGCCCTGCAGCCGGTCGGTACCGACGACCGACAGCGCCACGTGATGACGGACGCCGGCGGCCGTTTCGGCGGCAAAAAGATTACGCCCGGATGCCTCGAAGAACTCCAGGGCAGCCTTTTCCTCGAACGACGGCGAGTTCGCGAGGTCGACGACGACCTGCGCACCGGCAAGCGCGGCCGCCAGACCCTCTCCCGTAACGGTGTTGACGCCCGAATTCGGCGACGCCGCAAGCACGTCGTGTCCTTTGTTTCGCAGTCTCTCCACGGTCTTTGAACCGATCAGCCCGGTTCCGCCGATGACGACGATCTTCATGTCTGGTCTCCTGGTGTTGCGTGTCTATTTTCGTTGCTCGATCGGATGCTGGGCGTTTCCGGCCTGCTACTGACTGACCGATGCAGCAGCATCCTCGATGAGTGACGTGACCTCGTCGGGATGCGAAACCATGAGCGCGTGGGACGCACCCTCGATGACGACGGTCTTTACCGCGTGCGCACGCTTGGCCATGAAGCTCATGACGGCTGCCGGGATGTTGCGGTCATCCGAGCCGTAGATCATGTAGGACGGCAGCGTCTTCCATGAGGCGACGCCCGAGGCTTCAGCCAGAGCCGCCTGCGCAACAGGGCGTTGAGTGGCAGCCATCAGCAAAGTCTGCTCTTGCGGAACGTCGGCGGCGAACTGGGCGCGGAACTTGGCCGGCTCGATGAAGAGGTCTTGTCCGCCGTCCGGCAACGCGACGGGAGCAAGCGCGCTCCCCAAGGTGCTGCCGGGAAACATGCTGGACAACGTAAGGCTCGATTCGCCGGTATCCGGCGCGAAACCCGCCACGTAGACCAATGCCTTCACATTGGGATTGCCATTGGCGGCCTCGGTGATGACAGGCCCGCCGTAGGAATGCCCCACCAGCACGACCGGCCCGGAAACCGACCGGACGATGGCTGAGACTGCTGTCGCATCGCTGGCAACGCCGCGGAGCGGATTAGCTGCGGCTATCGCTACATAACCGTCTTTGCTGAGCTTGGTGATGACTGCATCCCAGCTCGACGATTCCGCGAAGGCGCCGTGCACCAGCACGATCGTCGGCTTGGGCTGAGAATTCGCGGCCTGCGCCATCCCGCCGCCCGACGCGGCAAGCGCTGCGGTGAGGGCCAGGACTCGAGTTATGTTTCGCATTTGCTTTCTCCCGTGTGGCCTGTGGTGACCAATGCTCAGGAGAATGCGCCGACGCGGCCCGCCAACCTATTGTGCGGAAGGGTCTGTCATACAATGCCAAGGTGCAGGGTAGGTCACCAGGGAGATCAGGTGCCCTGCAGCATGATTGAGCTATCTATGCGGGTGTGCATTGTCGGCGGTAGCCGGAACAGACACTGAGGGCGCGCGGCCAGAGAGTTGTGTTTGCAAGACTTCGCTGCCGCCGTGGCGAGAACCTGGCGCGGTCGATCCGTTGAGCGCTGGTGAGCCGGCCGGATCGAACACGGCGGCAAAGCCTCCTCTCGTCAACGACATAGTTCCTGGCCTTCGGCCCGCATCGCCCAATGCCTTGGTATGAGTCAAACAGCCGGACCGTCTGATCGTGTCGCTGCGTCACGACATTTATATTTGCATGTGTGAATACCATCCAAACTATCAATGGAGTTACTGAAATGAAAATGACAGTCCTTGCTGTCGCCGTGTTTGTTATTACAGCAGGAAGCGCCACTGCCGGAAGCGACCACTATGGATCAAACGGAGCCCAGCAGCCTGCGACTGCCTCTGACAACATGTATACATCCTCGATCCAAAAAATGAACAACGATATCGGGGTGCCGAAAACCGCACGCAAGCCGACTGTTCCCAACGATGAATATGGCCAGGGCATCTGGGGTCACTGATCCCGACCTACAGAAAAATTTGAAGGACCGGGGCGTGACCTCGGTCCCTCCGCCGTATCGGCGAGCCGACTTCTCTCTTGCGCGTCGATCCCTGCAATGCGACTTGCCATTTACGTGGCTCAATTTGCACCACGTCGACAAAACGTCTCGCCTCCGACCTATTTGGCGGGATTCGTGCGGCAGCTTCCCGGAAAATCGTCGTGAGGAAGACCGATTGCTCCGGCGTTATTCGCCAGTCTATTGGCGCGACATCGCAGTCGTGGCTCAGAGCACTGCCATCCCGCCGTCGACCCGCAGATTGATGCCCGTGACGAAACTGCTCGCGTCCGAGGCAAGGAACAGAGCAGCTTTTGCCAGCTCTTCCGGCTGCCCCATCCGGCCCAGGGGTATTGCCTCCGCCATCGCCTTTTCAAACAGCCCGCGCTGCTCAAACGGTACGCCTAGCTTATCGAGAATAGCCGTATCCACCGGACCTGGGCTGAGCACGTTGACCCGGATGCCGCGAGACTTCAGTTCGATCGCCCAACCGCGCGCAAAGGCATTTATGGCCGCCTTCGAGCCCGCGTAAACAGCATGACCGTCCAGAACCTTCTCGCTGGCCAGCGAGCCTGTGAGGATGATTGCGCCGCCATTCCGCATGACCGGAATCAGCTTCTGGACGCCGAAGAAGACGCCCCGCGTATTGACGGCAAATTGCGCATCATATTCTGCCTCGGAGACGTCGGCCGAGTGCGTGATGGTGTTTATGCCGGCGTTCGCCATATAGATGTCGAGCGCCCCGAACCTCTGGCGGATCTGTTGCGCTACCTCGTCATGGTGCGACACGTCGGCCACATTTCCCTGAATGCCCAGCGCGCCTGCCCCGATCTGTGCGACCGCTTCCTCGACCGCCTGCCGCCGGCGGCCGGTAATGACGACTTGCGCGCCCTCGGCCGCAAAGATTTTTGCAGCCGATAGTCCGATCCCGCTGTTTCCGCCGGTGACCACTGCGATCTTGCCCGAGAGTGCGCCCATTTCGTTCCTGCCTTCGAAAAATAGTGCCGGTGCTGCTGCGATAGTCGCAACTGCTCGCCAAGAAAATTTCACGCCGAATTGAGACCGCCAAAATGAGCGGCAATCGCAAACGGCTACCGATTGATAAACTCCCGGCGCTTAGCCAGTTTGACGTCTTGGAGAGCGCTTTGGCCTTCAAGGCAGAACAAGCGCGCGGCGGCGACCCCCGACAGCGCGACGTACTGTCGAACGCCGGCGATCGCCTCCGCGCTGCACAGGCGCAGTTGCCCGAGTGGCAGCCGTGGCGCAGCATATGTTTCGCGCCTCTGCCAGCGCTCCAGCTCGATGGCGCAGTGGTTCGGTTCCACAATCCGGGACATGAGCCGACAGAACCAGCATTCAGGCCACCGCTCGGCTATGCGAGCGCACAAGGTTTGACCTGGCGCGCCACCCGAAATGCGGTTCAGGGCGCGCGAAATATTGCCAAAGGTGGTCATCGGCGGCTCCAAGGAATTGCGGACAACATGCGGTCGTGACTGAGGGCGTGCTATCCTTTGATGAAGGCGAGCAGATCAGCATTGACCTGATCTTGGTGCGTGGCCGTGATCCCGTGGGGCGCGCCGGGGTAATAGATATCCTTTGCGCCTTTGATCAATCGGGCCGACTTGACTGCCGAGTCCTTGACGGGGACGATCTGATCGTCCTCGCCATGCAGGACGAGGGTTGGTACGTCGAACTTCTTGAGGTCCTCGGTAAAATCGGTCTCGGAGAACGCCTTGACGCTTTCGTACGCGTTCACGAGACCCGCCTGCATGCTCCAGAGCCAGAACTGATCCAGAGTCCCCTGGGAAACCTTGGCGCCCGGCCTGTTCGCGCCATAAAACAACGGTGCGAGGTCCCGGTAGTACTGCGAACGATCCTTGACGAGGCCAGCCCTTATGCCGTCGAATACCTCGATCGGCAGGCCTTCCGGATTGGCCGGCGTTTTCACCATGATCGGCGGAACAGCGGCGATAAGAACAGCCTTGGCCACCCGCTTCGTGCCGTGCCGTCCGATATAGCGAGCAACCTCGCCTCCTCCGGTGGAATGGCCGACCAGCGTGGCGTCCCGGAGATCCAGCGCCTCGATCACGGCTGCAAGATCGTCCGCATAGCCGTTCATGTCGTTGCCGGACGTGGCCTGGCTCGATCGGCCATGGCCGCGCCGGTCATGCGCAACGACGCGAAAGCCGTTATGGGCAAGAAAGAGCATCTGCCCGTCCCAGGCGTCGGAATTCAGCGGCCAGCCGTGCGAGAACGTGACGACAGGACCCTTGCCCCAATCCTTGTAGTAGATTTCGGTGCCATCCTTGGTCGTGATGGTGCTCATCGTCTTGGTTCCTTTGATTGAGGGGGAAGAGGGAAGGTTTTGTTTTCGGCTCGTTGCCGAAGCAGCGCGGGGCAGTCCGGCGGCAACCGTAGAGATCAGGCCTGCCAACAAGACATCGCGGCGAGATCCGCCGACGGAGAAAAGTCCGTCTTTGTTCATCATGTCCATCCATGTGCTTTGAACATCCTGCTCACCATCACGACCGTCGAGTCGGCCTGTGCGGTCGCGTTCGGGGAGGAGCGAGCGAGGAGCGGTAGAAACGCGACGGTCGTGATGGCTTGCGAGGAACAGGATGCATCGATCCGGGCCGCGAACCTATTCTACGGAAGCATCTGTCATACGATGCCAAGGTGCAGGGCAGGCACGCCGAAGATAGGGCCGGGCTAAGGCAAGCTCTTATAGACACACGTCAATTTAGGCTTGGGTAGCGGCGCGGGGACCGACGCGGCATCGCCGGCGTCAGTTGCTGTTGCATGAAATGTTGCGACTTTGTCGGTCAGACTGGCGCCGCCAAAGAGCGCCGCTCAGTGGTAACCGATGTTTGGCGCGGGCCTTGCCGCGAAACACCAACAGGACCACCGATGTACATCAGGATCACCCGCAGCAGCACGAGCGTACCAACAGGCAGGAAGGCCTGGGCGCGCTGAGAAAGCACCTGAAATGGCCGGGCGCGCCGGGCGATCCTATTGGATGGGGCATGGATCGGCTTGTGCCAAATTCTAGACCTCGCGCATCGGCGCGGGCAGCGTTTCCCACGCCCGGATCAGCTCACCGATGGAAGCGGCTTCCATCTTGCGCATGACATTGCCGCGGTGAAGCTTGACCGTCACTTCACTGATGCCGAGGTCGAAGGCGATCTGCTTGTTGAGGCGTCCGCGCGCCACTTCACGCAGGACCTCGCGCTCGCGCGGCGTCAGCGTCTCGACGCGCTCGATATTGCGCTTGACGATCACGGCATCCGCCCGCCGCTTGGCATCCACCGCAATGCCGGCGATCACAGCGTCAAGCAGCGTCTGATCCCGCACCGGTTTGGTGAGAAAGTCCACGGCGCCGGCCTTCATCGCCTGGACAGTCATCGGGATGTCGCCATGCCCGGTCAGGAAGATGATGGGTTTGGGGTTGCCGTTTTTCGCAAGATGGTGCTGCAGATCGAGACCGCTCGTCCCCGGCATGCGCACGTCGAGGATTAAGCAGCCGGGGCTCTCCAACACGTCGGCGTCAAGCAATTCACGGGTTGAGGTAAAGCACACCGGCAGGAAACCCGCCGACAGGATCAATTCAGACAGCGCCTCCCGAACAGAGGCATCATCATCGACAATAATGACCAGCGGCTGCTCGGCTTCAGCCCTTCGCTGCTGTGATGATGGCGCCGATCTCGGTAAGGGCAATTGGTCAACTCTCATGTTCAGCCTCCGTTTCTGGGTTGCGTAAAGCGTCGCCGATCGCCGCAAGCAGTGCCTGGCCATCGAACGGCTTGCGGAAAAGCCCGCCAATGCCCTTGGCGCGGTGCTGATCCACTATCTCGTGGCGGCCGGTGATCAGGAACACAGGCAGGTCCGGACGCGCCTTCTTGACCAAGTCGCGAAGTTCAAAGCCGTCCATGCCGGGCATCCCGATGTCGGTGATAAGCATGTCCAATCCAGACAGGCCGCTGACCAGCAACGCCCCCGCCGACGAGAAGCTGCGGGCCACATAGCCGGCGGACTCCAGAAGGTCCTCCAGCGACTCGAGCAGTCTTGGGTCATCGTCGACAATCGCCACGACAGGCCTCCGCTTGCTCACCCTCAGCTCCCCCCTGCCCTGCGCGAGTGCGTGATCGGTATTCCCAATCGCTCGGCGATGCGCACTAGGTCGGCGAGCGACGCCGCGACCATCTTCTGCATGACGTTCCTTCTATGAATTTCCAGCGTAACTTCGCTGATCCCCAGTTCAGCGGCGGCCTGCTTGTTGAGCAAGCCGCTGACCACCAGTGGCAGCACCTCACGTTCGCGCGGCGTCAGCTCGAGATAACGTTGCTTCAACACGCCCAGCTCGGCGCGCTCCGATCGCTGTACCCGATCCTGGGCAATCGCCGCATGGATTGCGGCCATGAGGTCTGCATCGCTGAAGGGCTTAGTCAGGAAATCCACGGCGCCGTGCTTGATCGCACGCACCGAGGACGGGATATCGCCATGTCCCGTCAGGAAAACGATCGGCGGATGATCGCCCTCGGCAATCTGCCGCTGCAGATCGAGGCCGTTAATATCCGGCAACTCGATATCGAGGATGAGGCAGGCAGAGACGTCCAGCTTGTCAGCGCGGATATAATCGCCCGCCGATCCGAACGCTACGGCACGCATGCCATGTGCGGCCAGCAGCTCACTGAGCGCCTCCCGGATGCGTTCATCGTCATCTACGATGAAGACAATTTGGCCGTCCGTCGTCATGACGCCGCTTTCGCTTCAATCGGCAACGTGAAGATAAACGTCGCTCCACGTGGTTCGTTCTTCTCGACCCATAAACGCCCGCTGTGCGACTCGATGATCGAACGGCAGATCGCCAGTCCCATGCCCATCCCTTGCTCTTTCGTGGTAAAGAACGGTTCGAATATCCGGTCGGGAAACTCGACGCCCCGGCCGCGATCTCTGACTTCGGTCTGGACAACGTCCCCGATATGGCGCACGCGGATGCTGATAACTCCGTCATCCGCACCAGAGTCCATCGCCTCCATGCCGTTGCGGATGAGATTGACCAGAACCTGCTGGATTTGGACGCGATCGAACGCGACTAGCGGAATGTCGCTTCCGACATCAACGCTGATGCGAACGCCCCGCCGCATCGCTTCCTCGGTCACGAGGTCGCGTGCCTCTGCGATGACACTGCTGAGCGTCGCATTGGTCCTCGTCTCGGTGGATTGCTTGAACAGCGCGCGAATGCGGCCGACGACGTCCGCCGCCGAATTGGCGTCCCGTATAATGCGCTCGGCCGTAATCTTCGCGCGTTCGACGTTCGGCGGGACGGCGCCCAGCCAACGGTGGCATGCATGGGAATTGGCGACGATCGCGGCCAGCGGCTGATTCACCTCGTGCGCGATCGAAGCGGAAAGCTCGGCGAGACTTGCAGCCTGAGTGGCTTGCGCGAGTTTGTCGGAGGCTTGTCGCAGCGCTTCCTGGGCGCGCACCTCTTCGTCGATGTCGAGGGAAACCCCGTACCATTGCACAACCGCCCCGTCTTCATCACGCCGCGGCTCCACCCTGCACTCCGCCCAGCGATAGCCATCTGTTTCGCGCCAGCGAAACCGCATCGCGGAACCGCCGCCTGTTTCGAAACAGCTCAGCAACGTGCGCAGCACCTCGGGAGCATCTTCGGGATGAACCAGTTCTTGCAGCAATTCCTCGATGCGCGGCTCTCCGAGTGTTTCGAAATTGGCGATGACGGCGCGGAAATGGTCCTGGTATCGCTTGTTGAAGTAGACCGGCCCGCCGGTCGGCACCGCGCTCCAAATGCGGACCGGCACAGCGTCGATCATCTGCTGAAGCCGCAATTCGCTCCGCCGCAGCGCCTCTTCGGCTTGCATCTGATCGTCTATGTCGTGACAGAGGCCGTACCACTGCGCGATCAGCCCAGCGTGATCGCGCATCGGCTCTGCCCGGCTCGACATCCAGTGATAGACGCCATCGGCGCGGCGCAGGCGATACCTCATGGAGAAGCGCTCGCCGGTGGCGAGGCAGTGACTGAGCGTATCGCCGAATGCTGCTGCGTCGTCGAGATGGACGGTGGCCGCTATCATCGCCGCCAGCCGGCCGATGCCCTGTTTGTCCAAATCCGTCACGTCAAGGCCGAGAAAGTCGACCATTCGCTTGTTGAAAAAGGTCGGCTCGCCGTCCGGCGTCAGGCGCCAAACGTGGCTCGGAACCATGTCGACAAGCTGCGAGAGCTCCCGCTCCCGGTCGCGCAATGCCTCCTGCGCGCGCACCTCATCGTCGATGTCGATGCTGGCCGTGTACCATTGCACGATCGCCCCACTCTGGTTCCGCAGCGGCTCGGCGCGGCCCTCCCTCCAGCGGTACACGCCGTCCGCGCGACGCAGGCGATACCTTATGGGATAGGGTTCGCCGGTGGCGAGCGAGCGGCTGAGCCATTCTCTCATCCTGGGTCCATCGTCGGGATGGACGGCTGCCGCGACCACGGTCGCCAGGCGGCTCGTGCCCGGCTTGTCCCAGTCCGCGATGTCGTTGAGGCCGATATAGTCTGTCGTGCGTTTGCTGAAGAAGGTTGGTTCGCCGTTGGGCGCCATACGGGCGATGTGAGCGGGGATCATTTCGACCAGCAACGAGAGTTCTCGCTCCCGCTCCCGCAAGGTCTCCACACTTTGGCGCAAAGTGAGCACCGCCGCCTGATGCTGCCTGGAAATGGCGGCCATGACGAGCGCCGAAAATGCAGAGATGGCCAGAAAAAGCTGCAGCATGATCTGGTTGTGCTTCTGGGACTCGGGATCGCCGGCAAATTGGCTGGCGCCGGATATCGTGAATACCGCCGTGATCAGAGCGAGAACGGTCAATGCTACGGCGGCGCCTCGGAACTCAAAGCGCACCGCGGCCCAAAGAAGAGGCGGCATGATGATGTAGGCGAAGGGCAGATAGCCGCTCAAGGAAAGGGCGGCGGTACCAAGAAAGATCAGCCCCAGGACGCAAGCTTCCATCCACCGCGCCGCCGAGAGCTGCGCCTTGCCGCGCCAGTTCTGGAACACGACCAGCGCCAGTGGCGCTACGATCAGGACTCCCGTCGCGTCTCCGATCCACCACAGCGGCCAAGCCGTCGCAAAGGTTTGCGATTGTATGCCAAACCACGAAAGCGCCGCACTTCCCACCGTCGCGCTTGCAACTGGCGCAACTCCAGCGGCCAGTGCGACGAATGCGAGAACGTCCCGCAACGTTTCCAGCCGAACTGGGCGCTTGCAGGTCTGGTTCACAAGCCATGCGCCGGCCACCGCTTCAAGAGCGTTGCCGGCAAAGATCAGGAAGGCCGCGGGCAGCGGAGTGTGGAACCACAAGAAGTTGCTGAACAGTTCTGCCACACAGGCCCCCAGCACCCACCACGGCCAGCTATACCTGGAGGCGAAGACAAGCGTAGCGATGAAAAGCCCGCTCGGAGGCCAAATGGAAATCCCTGTTCCAGGTATGATTGCGAGCGACTGGGCGAAGCCGCAGCCCAGGACATAGGCCGTAATAAAAAGCCCCAGATGTAAGAATTGGGGACGGTGCGACCAGACGCGCGACAACCTGCCTCTTTCAAGATCACTGATCATGTTGCCGCGAATCAGGCCCGGTTCATTCGTCGCGAAAGATCGGCCACTTCCCGGTCCGGATCGGTCCAAGTCATGCGTTAACGCGCGCGTTGCGCTGGAATCGGTCTCGCCAAGTGAGTTGGGCGCTATCGTCATCGGGTGCCCCTGACGGACAAACAAACTCTGGAGATTGTCGGCGCTTCGTGTAGCACTTGCTCTTGATAGCTGGACTGGGCTGACGGACTCACGTAGCCACCCTAATCCCGCCACGCCCCAACCGCACCTCATGGAAATCCATGCATTGCACGGGGCGGCGGCGCCCCTTCACCGAGAGCCGAAAAAACCAAGCGCTTACTGAGCGCCGCCAGTTATTGCGCAGCTTTCGCTTCAACCGGGAGGGTGAAGATGAATGTCGCCCCACGCGGCACGCTATTCTCCGCCCAAAGGCGTCCGCCGTGAGACTCGATGATCGAACGGGAGATCGCGAGCCCCATGCCCATTCCGTTCCCTTTCGTTGTAAAGAACGGCTCGAATATCTTGTCGGGACGTTCGATACCCGGGCCTCGGTCGCGGACCTCGGTCTGGATCGTGTCCTCTATCCGGCGCACGCGCATTCCGAGAACCTTGTCGCCCGCCGTGTTGTCCATCGCCTCCATGCCGTTGCGAATGAGGTTGACCAGGACCTGCTGAATCTGGACGCGATCGAACGCAACCAGCGGAAGGTTGCTTTCGACGTCGATGTCCATGCGAACGCGACGCCGCATGGCTTCCTCGGCCATAAGGTCACGTGCTTCGGCAACGACGCTGGGGATCGGTGTGCTGGTTCTCATTTCAAGCGAAGGTCTGAACAAGGCACGGATGCGGCTGACGACATCCGCCGCCGAGTTGGCATCGCGGATGATACGCTCGGCCGTGATCTTCGCGCGCTCGACGTTCGGGGGCTCGGCGGACAGCCAACGGTGGCATGCGTTGGAGTTGGCTACGATGGCGGCCAGCGGCTGGTTCACCTCATGAGCGATGGATGCGGAGAGTTCGGCAAGGCTCGCCGCCTGGCTCGCACGCGCAAGTCTCTCTTGTGCCAGCCGAAGCTCCTCTTGTGTCCGCACCTCATTTTCGATGTCGAGGCAGATAACGTTCCACTGCACTATGGCGCCTTCAGCGTTGCGCATCGGCGCGGCGCGCGTCTCGACCCAGCGATATTCACCATCGAAGCGCCGCAGACGGTGCCGTCGCGCATACGGCTCGCCTGTGGACAGGCAATGGGCATATCTCTCTTTGACACCTGTCAGGTCGTCGGGATGAACACCGGCGTCGAGTGTGCCAGCCAGCCGGGACTTTCCCGCTTCGTCCAATTCCTCAAGATTGTATCCGAGGAATTCGCGGAGCTGCTGGCTGCGATATATCGGTTCGCCATCCGGCGCGGCGCAATCGATCATTGCCGGCAGCGTTTCAACGAGCTGCCAGAGAGCGCGTTCTCTCTCGCGCAGCGCCTCTTCGACGCGCAGCTGATCGTCGATGTCGTGCGTAAGGCCGTACCATTGGACGATGCGTCCACCCTGGTCCCGCAGCGGCTCCGCGCGGCCCTCCATCCAACGATAAACGCCATCGGCACGGCGCAGGCGATACTTCATGAAGAAGCGCTCGCCGGTGGCAAAGCAGCTGTCGAGTGCTTCCTTCAGGCTGGCTGCATCGTCGGGATGGACGACGGTGGCAATGAAGGCCGCCAGCAGGCTCGTGTCCGGCTTTTCCGCGTCCGCTATGTCCAGGCCGAGAAAATCTATCAGGCGCTTGTTGAAGAAGGTCGGCTCACCGTTGGGAGACAGCCGCCAGAGGTAGCTCGGAACCATGTTGACGAGCTGCGAGAGCTCTCGTTCCCGGTCGTGCAACGCGGCTTGCGTGGTCACCAGGTCATGGATGTCGACGCTCACGCCGTACCATTGGAGAATGCTGCCATCTTCGTCGCGCAGCGGCTCGGCGCGAGTCTCGGTCCAGCGATAGCCGCTGTCGGCCCGCCTCTGGCGATATCTCTGAACGTAAGGCACGCCCGTTGCGAATGAATGGCGGATCGCCTGCCGTGCGGTGTCGATATCGTCTGGGTGGATCACGCTCAGCGACGGCGACCCGTCCGGGGCGGTGATGTCGTGGAGCGTGGCCCCGGTTACATCGGTGAACCGTTTGTTGACGTAGGAAGGCGTCCCTTCCCGTGTCGTACTCCAGATCAAAGCGGGCACGGTGTCGATCAGCTGCTGAAGGCGCCGCTCACTTTTGCGCAACGCGGCCTGCGCGCGCACCTCATCGTCGATGTCGAGAGAAACCCCGTACCACTGCACGACCGTTCCGTCGTCATCGCGCCGCGGCTCGACCCTGCACTCTGCCCAGCGATAGGTGCCGTCTTTTTCGCGCCAGCGAAACCGCATCGCGGAGCCGCCGCCAGTTTCGAAACAGGTCAACAACGTGCGCTGCACCTCGGGCGCATCTTCGGGATGAATCACCTCGTGCAGCAACGTTTCGATGCCCGGCTCGCCGAGCACATCAAAGTTCGCGATAACGGAGCGGAAATGGTCCTGGTATCGCTTGTTGAAGTAGACCGGCCCGCCGGTCGGCATCACACTCCAGATGCGGACCGGCACCGCGTCGATCATGTGCTGAAGTTGCTGCTCGCTCTGCCGCAACGCCGCTTCGGCGTGCATCTGATCGTCTATGTCGTGACAGAGGCCGTACCACTGGACGATGCGGCCGGCGTCATCGCGCATCGGCTCCGCCCGGCTCGACATCCAGCGATAGACGCCATCGGCACGGCGCAGGCGATAGCGCATCGCGAAGCTCGCACCGGTAGCGAAGCAACCACGGAGTGCATCGCCGAATGCTGCCGCGTCGTCCGGATGAACGGCGGCCTGTATCATCACCGCCAGCCGGCTCATGCCCGGTCGGTCCAGATCCGCTACGTCGAGGCCGAGAAAGTCGACCATGCGCCCATTGAAGAAGATCGGCTCGCCGTCGGGATCGAGCCGCCAGATGTGACTCGGGACCATGTCCACGAGTTGCGAGAGTTCCCGCTCCCGGTCGCGCAATGCTGACTCGGCCCGCTTCTGGTCCTCAATGTCTATTGTCGTGCCGTACCATTGAATGATGCGCCCCTGGCTATCGCGAAAAGGTCGTCCTGAGCTTCGAAACCAGCGATAGACGCCATCGGCGCGCCGCAGGCGATGCTCGGTATCATAGGGATCGCCGGTTTCGAGGCAATGCCGCCATCTGGCGGCTACAGGATCATAATCGTCGGGATGGACGGCTCGACGCCAGCCGAACTCATCGTCGTCTTCGGAAGTGTTGAGACCCTCATGCGTGTTGCCGAGGAACGCCAGGGTGTTTGGGCTGACATAGGTGAATCTTCCGGCGGCATCGGCTGCCCACGCGTGGCCGGGCATGCTCTCGATGATTTGCAGCGCAAGCGTTGCTTCGGGGTCGATTTCGCCAAGTGAGTTGGACGCTGCTGTCATTGGCTTCTCCTGTCGGACAAAAAAGCCTGGGGACGGTCAGCGCTTGATATAGCACTTGTTTTCAATATCTGGACAGGCGAACTCACCGCCTAAATCTAGTTCCGCCATGCCTCGGCTGCATCTCATGGAAATCCATGCATTGCGCGGAGATATCGCCGCTACGGGGGCCCTTACGATGGCCTCGCGCGAGGAGCGACGCGGATCGATGCATCAACACATATCACTGGGAATACGAGCCGGACAGGTAAGACGCTACCGCTCGTCGAAGCAGACAGCAGCCACATCGCGCCTGCGAAGAGCAGAATGCCAAATGGCGCAAGCGTGATCAGGCGCATCCCGGTCCTTTGGATGACGAAGCCGGACAACAGAACCTGATCGGTAGTTCGTACTGAACCTCAGCACAGGTCGTATTATCAGTCAGCCGGATTCAGGCGCGCGAACGTGCCGGCGCGGATCTCCGTAGTGCCGAAGACCGCCCACGAGAAAATCCACTTTGAAGTGTTTCCGGATCCATCCTGTGGCAGCAATGATCGCAGAGAGCGCCCTCTTGAAGAGTTCGGTTGTCTTAACGTTCACCTATTTTGACAAGCGCAACACGCATTCGCTGTGCGCAGTTGCGAGGGTTCATGAAAAGCAACCCACTATCTTGCCGCCGGCTAACGCGGTGCGACACGCAGCCCGGCGGCATCGAAGAGATGCATGCGCTCCGGCGGCAGAGCGAGGTTGATCGGCGGCCCTTGCGATTCAACGCCCTGCTGCTTGAGAACGGCGATAAGTTTGCTGTCGCCGGCAATGGTGGCGTGGACAACTGTTTCCGGTCCCAACGCCTCGGCCAGCGTTACCCGCGCTTCCACCGATCCCTTGCCGCCATTCGAAAGTTGGATGTCGTGTGGCCGGATGCCAAGCGTCGCGTCGTCTCCCGGTTTCAGCGCGACCCCGTCGGCGGCGATCGAGGCCGACAGCCCGCCTGGACCTTCGACACGCACCTCGGCGCCGCTTGCCGAACGCACCTTCACCGGCAGCAGGTTCATCCGCGGCGCGCCGATGAAGCCGGCGACGAACAGGTTGGCCGGCGCGTTGTAGAGATCGAGCGGCCGGCCGACCTGTTCGATCCGCCCCGAGCGCATGACCACGATGCGGTCCGCCAGCGTCATCGCCTCGATCTGGTCATGGGTGACGTAGACCATCGTGGTTGCCAGCCGCCGGTGCAGGCCCGCCAGTTCAGCGCGCATGGTGATGCGCAGTTCGGCATCGAGGTTGGACAGCGGTTCATCGAGCAGAAAGGCGGTCGGATTGCGCACCACCGCACGGCCGATCGCCACGCGCTGCTTCTGGCCGCCCGACAATTGACCGGGCCGGCGGTCTAGATAGGGAGCAATTTCCAGCATGCGCGTCGCTTCCGTGATCCGCGCGTCGATCTCGGCCTTCGGCATACGAATGTTTTCAAGCCCGAAGGCGAGGTTCTGGCGCACGCTCATGTGCGGGTAGAGCGCGTAAGACTGGAACACCATCGCCAGACCGCGTTGCGCGGCCGAAACGTTAGTGACGTCGACCCCGTCGATCTCGACCTTGCCGTCGGTCGGCCGATCGAGCCCGGCAATCAACCGCAGCAGCGTGGACTTGCCGCAACCCGACGGGCCGACGAGGACCAGCATCTCACCGTCACCGACGTCGAGGTTGATGCCGTGCAAGATCTTCATCTTGCCGTAAGCGCGATCGATGTTGGTCAGCGTTATCCGTCCCATGACATCCTCACTTCAGCCCGGTGCCGGCAATGCCGGAAGTGATGTAACGCTGCAGGAAGACGAAGACGAGGACGACGGGGATCATCGTCACCACGGTCATCGCCAGGATGTAGTGCCACTGCACGTTTAGCTGGCCGGCATAGGTGTTGAGGCCGACCTGGAGTGTGTAGAGTTCCTTGCGCGACAGCACCACCAGCGGCCACAGAAAGTCGTTCCAGCGCCAGACGACCGAGAAGATCGCCAGCACGGCGAGCGCCGGTGCTGCAAGCGGCAATACGATGCGCCAGTAGATCTGCCATTCGGAAGCGTTGTCCATGCGCGCCGCATCGAGCAGCTCGTCGGGGATGGTCAGCATATATTGGCGCAGCAGGAAGACGCCGGTTGGCGTCGCCACGGTCGGCAAAATCACGCCCCACAGCGAATCGAGCAGTCCGACGGCGCCCACCACCGAATAGAGCGGCACCAGGATGACCGACAGCGGCACCATCAGCGTACCGACGATCACAAGCATCGTCAGATCGCGACCGCGGAACTTGTATTTCGACAAGGCGAAGGCGGCCATCGAATTGGTGAGCAGCGTGATCAGCGTTGCCATTGCCGTCACAAAAACCGAATTGCGCAGATAGCGCAGGAAGTCGAAATGGACGAAGGGCTCGGTGTAATTCTCCGTCGCGAAGCCGATTTCGCGCACCGGCTGCCGGTCGGCGATGTTGACCTTCACGATATCGTTCGGCGCCTGCGGATCCACCATTTGCGCCACGATGCCGATGCGCCGCACCTCGGCCAGCACCTTGGTCGAACCATCCGGCAACTTCACCCTGTAGAGGGTCAGCGGCTTGTCGTAGCCTTCGACCCTCGCGTGTTGGCTGACATAAGGCATTATGGTCGGCGGGAACTCGGCGAGCTGTGCCGGCGTCTTGAATGACGAACCCACCAGCCAGACGGCCGGGCCGAACATGATGACAACGCCGCCGAGCAGCCACAGCCAGCTCACGATATCCGTCCAGTGCCAGCCGCGACCGCCGCGCCGGCGGGTCAGGAATGTCATCACGCCGCTCATTCGCGGGCTCCTTTCCGCTCACCCCGGCGTCCGACCTGCAGCTGAACCAAGGTGAGCACGACCAGCACCAACCCCATCAGGATCGAAGCCGCCGAAGCCAGCCCCGGGTTGCGCAGCAGGGAGGCGAAGCCGATCTCATAGATGTACTGCGTGATATAGAGGGTCGAGGTTCCCGGCCCTCCACCCGTCAGCACATAGACTTCGTCGAAGATCTGCACAGCGCGGATCAGCGCCAGTACGATAACGACAAGCAGATTCGGCATCAGCAGCGGCAGCGTGATGCGCCAGAACACCCGCGCCGGCTTCGTGCCGTCCATCTCGGCCGCTTCGTAAAGGTCGCGCGGGATCGCCTGCAATCCGGCAAGCAAGATCAGCGTATAGAAGCCCATATGTGCCCAAACCGAAACGCTGACCGCGGCGGTGAAAGCCCAGAAACGGTCTGTCAGCCAATTGTGCGGCTCGCCGCCCAGATCATGGACGATCAGGTTGAGCAGGCCCTGGCGCTGCAGGATCCAACGCCAGATCAGGCCGGTGACGACGGGCGACAGCAGCACCGGAAAGAAGAACACCGCGCGCCAGAAGCTGCGCCCGACGATCTCGCGGTTGAGGATCAACGCTGTCGCCATCGACACGACCGTCATCAGCGCCACCTGCACGACGACGAACAGGCCGGTATTGTGCACGGCCTTCCAGAAGAGATCCTCGTGGCAAGTGGCAGTGTCCAGGTAGTTGCCGCAATCGAGCAGGCGCTGATATTGCTCGAGCCCAACATAGGTTCGGTCCTGCAGGAAGTAGGCCGTTCCCGACGTGGCCGAATAGAAAAAGTTGATGATCATCGGCACCAGGACGAAAATGCCGAAGATCGCCATGTTTGGGGCGAGGAAGAACGCGGCCATGCCGCCGGTGCCCGTCGCTCGCTGCCAGAACTTCAGCGGCACGTTGACGATCGACGCCAGCCACACGACCGGCGCCGCGAGGGCGGCGCCAATCCATGCCTTCAGTGTCGCGGCGGCGGTCACTTCGCCTCGGCAACCTTGTCGGCGATATCCTGGTCGATCCTGCCCCAGGCATCGTCGAGGCTGAGCTCGCCGGCCATCACCTGGCTGACGCGCGTCACCAGCGCGGCGAAGTAAGCGTTGGCCCACTTCCACGGCGGCAGCGCATCGGCCGCCGGCAGGGTTTCACCCGCCGCCTTGACGAACTTGTCGAGCGCCGGACCGACGTTCTTGTCGGCCGAGACCCATTTCAGCCCGCCCTTGTCTACGACGCCCTTGTGCGCGGGCAGAAACAGTGTGCGCTCGCTGAACTCTTTTACCACGTCTTCACGGGCTAGATAATCCATGACCTTGGCGACGTCCTTGGGATTCTTCGTGTATTTGATGGCGACCAGCGCCGCGCCGCCCTTCACGCCCGAACAGCCTGCGGTACCGCAAGGCGAGCCGGTCGCCACCCAGTCGAAACTATCGCCGATCTTGGTCGATAGATTGGCGACCTGCCAGCTGCCCGAATAATAAAACGGGATCTGGGCGTTGATGAAGTCGTCGGCGGCCGCGCGATAGGTCGAGCCTGCCGCCGAAACCCAGGTATCCTTCAGCATCAGGCCCTTGGCGGTCCAGTCGACGAGCCTGCCGACGAAAGCCTTGGTGCCGTCGTCCACTTTCGCCGGCATGCCATCGGGGCCGATATAGTTCGCTCCGAAGGAGACATTCGGGCCCGAAATGCGGTGACCGGAACGGTCGATGGCGAAGGCAGCCGGAAGCTGCTGGCTCTTCGCCACCTCGGCGGCGGCGTTGATCCAGTCGTCCCAGGTCGCCTTGTCACCGGGCAGCGGCACGCCGGCCTGTTCGAACAGCGTCTTGTTGGCGAAGCCGCCGGTGAGCGTGAGCTGGGTCATGAAACCCGGGATGGCGTTGGAGCCGTCGGGGCGCATCCAGTCCAGCGTGTCAGCGAAATTGTCCTCCCAATATTTCGGATCGGCCACCAGTGGCCTGAGATCGAGCCAGTGCTGGGCAAGCTCCTTGATGTTTGTGACGCGGGCGATGTCCGGACCCTGGCCGGCTTCGAGCTGGATGGGCAACTGCTCCTGGATCACCTTGTAGGCGACGTTGTCGAGCGTGACGTGGATGTCGGGATTGTCCTTCATGAAGCGGTTCAGAATGTCCTGGATGACATCGCCCTCGACACCGTCCGAATACCACATGATGCGCACGTCGCCGGCAAACGCGCTGGTCGATGCGAGCAGGCTGACCGATAGCGCGGCCAGCAAAGTGCGGGTCTTATTCATGCTTCGTCTCCTCCTTTAGCGGGGCGGCGCCCCGATGGTTCAAGCCTGCTACGCCCTCTCCTCTTGAGCGTCGCAGCCGATCTCCTCCCTACTCTCTGTGCTTCATGCGCATCGCCTCACCGCGCACGGTCCAGTTGGCCGGATCGAGTGTACGTCCCTCAGCCACGATCCTTGCGTCGGCGAGGAAATGCACCGTGCCGTATTCCGGATCCTCGACGATCAACTCGCCGTCGGGACCCGACCGCACCGACAGGTCCCCAAAAACGGCAGTCCAGGCGTCGAGGGCCGGCCGATTGGCATTCCGGTCACCGAGGCGAATGATCCATGTCGTCCTGCGTCCCGCCGCCCGCAACTCGTTGCCGGCCGTCGGGCCGGCCACTACCTGCGTGAGCGGAACATCCGTCTTCAGCATGACGAAGGCGTCGCCCGATTGCGCGAACGCCCGATCGCCACCCACTTGCACGGCATCGAAGGCACGTGCGGGAAACCAGGCGTGCGTGAAGTCGGGCTGTTCATCCGAGCAGGAGAAGCTGACGACGGCGAGGTCGCGGTATTGGTGAACCCGGGGCAAAGTGCCTGAGCCGCCCCAATATGATGGTCTGCCATATCCCGACTGCAGCACTTCGCCGGGGTGGTTGATCCAGATCTGCGCATCCGGATTCTTGCCCAGCCGGGCGTGAATGACGGTCTCCTGATAACCCCATTGATTCCAGCGGTAGCCAGCGGCGCTGCCCATCGCATGGTCGCGCGTCTTGTAGTGGTAGAGCCGCGCGAAGCGGTCTTGTCCCTGCGCAAAAGTCCATTCCCACGCCGTATCGTCGGTGAGGGAAGCAATTGCAGCCAACCCGTCCGGAACGCTCAAATCGTGATCCCGCAGGCAGAGTGCCAGCTGCGGCAGCGCGTGAAAGCGCATGCCGTAGTTGCCCTTGCCCCAAAGCATGCGGCAGATGCCGGATAATTCCAGGGAACGCGCGGCGCGCAGCGTGTGCTCATAGGAGCGGCCCTGCGCCCCGGTGAGGATGCCGCGATGCGCCGAGCGGGCGACTATTTCAAGCAGGCGTATGATTGCCTTGCCGGCACGTTCGGCGATGTCCTTGTCCGGGGCCAGCGCGTAGAGCGCGCACAGGCCCTTGAGGTCGATCGGGAAATAAGGCGCCGAGTTGAACTCGGCCATCTCCCATGCCTCGAAATGGTCGAGCCAGGCGCGTACACGCGCGGCTCCAACCGCGGACTGTTCGCGGCCAAGGCGGCCCGACCGCACGAACCGCACATCAGGCAACAGGCCCCCGGCAATATAGGCGGCGGTGTGGAAGAGCAGCGCGTGGTTCTCGGAGAAGTACCACTGCACATCATTGCCGGGCTCGTCCATCCAGTAGCGATAGCCGAGGATGGCGTTGTCGACGCGCGCGCGCAGGCTCGCTTCCAGCCGATCGCCATAGGCCTTGCGGCACCACAGCAGCGGCACCAGGATGAAGTCGGCGCAATCGTGACAATCCTCGATCGCCGGCAGCGTGCCGGAGATCATGGCGTCGGTCTCGGCGCCCTGCCGCCCGATCGCCAGGCGCGCCAGCGCGCGCACCGTATCGGCCTCGGCGTGACCGGCGACCTCACGCAGGGCTTCATCGATCCGCGCGGTAAGCGTTTCCGGCGCATCGCCCTGACGGCGCGCGTGGCATATCTCGACGCCGAAGACACGCGATACGGCATGGTCTGCGACCGTCAGCGCCACCTTGAAATGGCGAAAGTCGGCCGGCAGCTGCTCGGTATCGGCGATCGGCAGCCGCGTCTGGCCCGCCGGCAGATCGAAGGCGAAGCGCACCGGCGTCTCGATCGACATGAAATCGCCTTCGATCTCGATCTCGACTTGCGCGTCGCGCGGCAGGGCCACGCCGGTGACGAGCGCCACCTCGCCGCCGTCATAGGCGGGACGGTCGAAATGCATGTCGTCAAGGGCTGCTTCCATCGCATCGGCAACGCCGCTCTCGACTTCGATCGGCAATGCCACCGAAGCAGCCGGACCGGACAGATAGTCGAGCTGGAAATAGTAGCGGGCGTCGCGCTCGGCGAGATCGTCGAACCACACGCGAATGTCGTTACGGCCGGCCCGCAGCGCGATCTTGAAGTGCTCGGCACTTTCCAGATTGCGGCCGTAGGGCGCCATCCAGCCGGCTTCCTCGCCATTGGCAAAGAGTGTGGCGCCGCCGCATGTGCGCAGCCGCACCAGCGCCTCGCTAGTCGAGGCAGCCTCGATGGTGGTCTCGGCCCAGGTTCCAAGCACCGTCGGCCGGAACCAGAAGCCCGATAGGTCGATGCGCGGCGAGGCGAAGGGCAGCCAGATGCGCTCGGCGCCGAATTCGGCGCTGACCTGTGGTCGCTTGCCGCGTCGTTCCGCTGCGAACTGCGTGCGGCACGGATATTCGTGGGGAATGAAATTCTTGTGCTTGGTCAGGAAGAAGAAGGGATCCATCTCGCCTTGCATGGGCTGGTCGGCCACGTCGTAGCGTTGCTCGGCGATAGACCCGAGCCGCCAATAGACGATTGGCTGCCCCGCCATGAGCGGCCGGCGCAGCGTAAAATCCGTCCGAACGCTTTGCGCGGCCTCGCTCATCGCAAATCCTTCACGGCAACTGGATCGACATCGGTGTAGGCCTGGTTCTCGCCGGTCATGCCCCAGACGAAGGCATAAGGGCCGGTGCCGGCACCCATATGGATAGACCAGGCAGGCGACAGGACGACGTCGCCGTCAGCGACCATCAGGTGGCGCGTCTTGTCTGGCCGGCCCATCAGATGGATTACACGGTCGGCCTCGGCGAGGTCGAAATAGCAATAAGCTTCCATGCGCCGCTCATGCAGATGCGGCGGCATGGTGTTCCACACACTGCCCGGCGCGAGGTCGGTGATCCCCATCAGCAAGAGGCAGGACGGGGCCACTTCGGGATGGATGTACATACGCAGCGTGCGCCTGTTCGCACGGGCCTCCTCGCCGAGCACAAGCGGCCTGGCTTCGCTGCTGACGATGAGACGGTGCGCAATATCGGCGCCAGCCGGCACCGAGTTCATGTAGAAGCGTGCCGGCCTCTCCGGATCGTCGCTCTCCAGCGTCACCTCACGCGCTCCGCGTCCGACATAGACGATGTCGCGGTTAGCCACGTGAAAGCGCCGGCCGTCCACCGCGACCGTGCCATTGCCGCCGAGATTGGCGATGCCCATCTCGCGCGCGTCAAAGAAGAGCGGGGTGCCGACTTCGGCCCCGTCGCCGAATGCCAGCGGGTTGGCCAGCGGCACCGCGCCACCGACGATCATGCGGTCGACATGGGTGTAGACGAATTCGATCGCGCCAGGCCGGAACAAGCCGTCGACGAGGAACTCGGCCCTCAGCCGGTCCGTGTCCATGCCGGCAATATCGCCCGGCGACGCGCCATAGAGCGTCCGCATCATGCCGCCTCCACCTTCGACTGCAGATGACGCGCCCCTTCGGTCAGGCACAGAATGGCCAGCGCCTGCCCGTAGCCCGTCGGATGGATGGGTATATCGCGATAGAACTGCAGGTCGGCGCCCATGCGTGTGCCATAGGACACGTTCGCCACCACACCTTTGTCATCGATGTTGGCTACCACGGCTTCCAAGGCGCGGAGGCCGGCGGCACGGCACTCTGTCGAGCCGATTCCGAGCCGCGCGGCCTTCATCAACCCGTAGCCGAAGCCGGCCGTGGCGGAAATCTCCTCGTAAGATGTCGGGTCGTCGAGCAGAGTGTGCCATGCGCCCGAACCTGCCTGCACCTCGAGCAGGGCGTTGATCTGCGTGTCCAGCACGCCGAGCAGATAGGCCCGGACCGAAGGTGCAATTTCGGCGAACTCCACCAGTTCCAGGATGCCGACGGTAATCCAGGCATTGCCTCTCGCCCAACGCGCGCGGGCGAAATTGTGCCGTCCCGCGAACGTCCAGCCGTGAAACCACAGCCCTGATGCCGGGTCAGCGAGATAACGGGCGTGGACCAGGAATTGCCTTTCTGCTTCCTCGACGAAGCGACGCTGGCCGGCAGCCTGGCCGTAGGATGCGAGGAACAGCGCCACCATGAACAGCGTGTCGTCCCACAATTCGTCGTCGTTGACCCGGTCCGAAACATCATGCTGGAAACCGCCTTCGGGCGTCCGTGGCAAGGCGGTGGCCACCCGCTCGGCCCATTCGCGCAGCACCGGCTCGAAGCGCGGCTGGCGCCGGCGCCGCCACAATTCGCTTAGCGCCAAAAGGGGCGCGGTGGTGTTGACGTTCATCGCAGGGAGACCGGCAGCGATGCGTCGGTCGTACCAGGCCTCGATCGTCTGCAGCAGCCGATCGTCGCCGGTCTGCGCCCACAGCCGAATCAGCCCGTAGAGCCCGACGCCTTGCGGCCATTCCCAGCTGTCGAAGCTGACATAGTCGCCCGGCGTGCCGTCGAGATTCGGCTCATGGAACCGCCCGTCATGACGCAAGCCGGTCATGCCGGCCACAAGGCTGGCAAGCACGGAATTCAGGCGTTCGGCCGATAGCGGCATCACTCCTCCCGTTTCTCCCGCTTCATCGGAACTGTTTCACAGCCATTTTTCTTGCGCAATCTGAAAATTTTTTGCATTAATCGGATGACTTTGCCGGAGGTGACGGAGCGGATGAATATCCAGGGCAAGCGCGGCCGCCCCAGCCGCCGCATTCGACTTGAAGAGATAGCGGCGCGTTGCGGCGTGTCGGTCAGCACCGCCTCCCGTGCGCTGAGCGGCGTCGGCGGCGTGAGGGACGAGCTTCGCACCAGGATCATCGAAACGGCGAAGTCGATGAACTATGCCATTCCCGCCTCGGTTGCCGGCCGCAAGGTCATCCTGGCCGCAAGCAGCGTGGCAATGGTGGACAGTGCCCGCAATCAGTTCACCTACCATGTCCTTGATGGACTCAACGAGCGCGCCCGGTTGCTGGGCGTCGAACTCGTGACCCGGCCGGTTTCGGCGCCCGAGGACGAAATCGCGCTGCTGCGTGAATCCGAGCGCGACGACAGCGTCGCCGGCTGCCTGTTTCTGACGCTGGACGATGACGATGTGCTGACGCTGACAGCCGGATTCGCCAAGCCGATCGTGCTCGTCAACGGCGACGATCCCTCGATGCGCCATTCGAGCGTGACGCCCTGCAATCGCTCTGCCGCCATGCTTGCGGCGCAGCATCTGATCGGCCTCGGCCACCGCCGCATCCTGTTCCTGATGCGGCGTGGCCGGCGCACGATCGAGCGGCGCTACGAAGGTTGGCGCGACGCGCTGATCACAGCCGGAATTGCCGGCTTCGACGACTTCGTGGTTGAGGTGCAGGACTGGCTGCCGGAACTTGCGAGCAGGGCCGTGACCGAGCGCATCGCGGCCCGTGGCCTCGATTTCACCGCCGTGCTGACGGCCGGCGACAGCTTGGCGTTTGGTGCCATCGCCGGCGTCCAGGAGGCCGGATATTCGGTGCCTGGCGATGTGTCCGTGGTCGGTATGGACGACTTGCCGCTCGCTGCCTTCTGCAACCCGCCGCTGACGGCGATGCACATTCCCATGCGCGAGATCGGATCGGCGGCGCTTAGCCTGCTGCTCGACGATATGGCCCATTCGGGGTCGCCGCCGCGTCGCGTCGAACTTGCCTGCAATCTCGTGGTGCGCCAGTCGACGGCACCAGCCCGAAGCGGCGCCGGCGGTCATCAACTGGCCTCTTGAGCGCGCGACTTGCCGCCAGCAAAGAGCAGCGGCAAACCCTCTTGCGTCTGCAGTTCAAGGACACGTCCAAGCAGGATCATATGGTCGCCAGCCGGGAAGCGGTCGGCGACGCTGCATTCGAACCGCGCCAGTGCGCGCGGCAGCAATGGCACGCCGTGCTCGCTCCACGACAGGTCAAGATCGGCAAAGTCCGTCCCCGACTTCGAAAAACGCCAGCACAGATCGATTTGATCTTCCGCCAGCACGTGAATGGCGTAGTGCGCGGAATTGGCGAAGGCTTCGAACCGGCGCGAGTGGCGGCCGATAGACCAGAGCACCAGCGGCGGATCGAGCGACACGGATGAGAAGCTGTTGGCAGTGATTGCGACCGGGCCGTCGGCCGTGCCGGTGGTGACGACCGTGACGCCGGTGGCGAAGCGCCCGAAGGCATTGCGCAAAAGGCGTGGATCGCACACGACATGCTCCATCAGCGGCGCTCCCCCGTTCCCAGTGGTGTCGCCGGGATCCGTTCCGGCACCCGGCCATAGGCGTGCGGGAGCGAGCATGTCTTGAGCTGAGGCAACACCTTGGTGCCGAAATGACGCGCCTCGTCGAGATGCGGGTAGCCGGAAAAGATGAAGGCGCGGATCCCCATCTTCATATACGTCTCGATTTCCGACAGAACCTGATCGGCCGAGCCCACGAGCGCCGCGCCGCAACCAGAGCGCGCCCGCCCGACGCCCGTCCACAGATGCGGCTCGACATAGCCTTCGGCATCGGCGATCTGGCGGTTCCTGGCTTGGTGCGATACGCCGAGCGATCGGGCGTCGAGCGCGCGCTCGCGGATCGCCCTGCCCTGCTCGTCGTCCAGCTTCGAAACCAGCTCCCGGGCATATTCCTTTGCCTCGGCCTCGGTATCGCGCACGATCATGTGGACGCGCAGGCCGTAGTCGAGCGTCCGCCCATGGCGCTCGGCGCGTTCGTGGACGGCCTTCATGCGGCCGGCAAGTTCCTCCCTGGTTTCCGGCCACATCAGGTAGACATCGCACTGTTCGGCGCAAAGCTCGAGCGCGTCGGGCGAATAACCGCCGAAATAGAGCAGCGGGCCGCCATTTTGCTGATAGGGCTTCGCTGGCGCCGTCGAGAGTCCTTTGTAGCGATAGACCTCGCCCTCGAAATCGATGCTGTCCCTGGTCCAGGCCTGGCGCAGGATCTGCACAACCTCGCGCGAACGCTGATAACGGTAGGCGCTGTCGGCCGTCTCGCCCGGAAAGTCAGACGAAATGATGTTCACCGTCAGCCGGCCTTCCAGCATGTGATCCAGCGTCGCAATCGTGCGCGCCAGCATGATCGGCTGCATCTCGCCGCAGCGCACCGCGGCGAGCAGATTGATCTTCGAGGTGATCGGCGCGCAGCCGGCTACGAAGCTCAGCGTGTCCTGGCCGACCTGATAGGACGACGGACACAGGATGTTGCGGAAACCTAGTTCCTCGGACGTCTTCACGATCTCGGAGCAATGCGCCCAGCTCGAGCGCAACGCGCCGTCCGGCACACCGAGATAGCGATAGTCGTCCGAGCAGAGTGCGGCGAACCACGAGACTTCGGCTGCATCGAGATCCGGCGAAGTGATTGGGACGATGCTCATTGCCACTCTTCAAAAAAGAAGCCCGGGCCATTCTTCAAAGAGGTCCGGAGCTGCGAATAGGGCTTGCGTAGCATTCGTTTTGGTGTAGATCAATACTGTATCAATTTGAGCCAAACCCCGAAACCGGGATGCGATTGGAACGCGGGATGCATTTGACAAGGGCTGACCCCGGCCACCGATCCAGCCAGATGCGTGGGCCCTTGCCTGTGCACTTGCAGACCAGCGAAATGCTGATCCGCGAAATCGCGGCCGGACGGCTGGCCGACGGGGCGCGGCTGCCGCCCGAGCGCGAGATGGCCGCGAGCCTTGGGATTGCCGTCGGGACGCTCAGGAGGGCGCTGGCAGATTTGACCGAAAAGGGCCTTCTCGACCGCATCCAGGGCTCGGGTAACTATGTGCGGGCGCGCGGCGACTTGCTCGGGGTCTATGCTTTCTTTCGCCTGGAGCGTATCGGCGGCGGCGGCCTGCCGAGCGCCGACGTGCTGTCCGTCGAGCGACTGCGCAAGCCCGCCGACATGCCGCAATTCGGCAGTGCCGGCGAAGCCCACCGTATACGCCGGCTGCGGCGGCTCGACGGCGAGCCGGCCGCGGTCGAGGAGATCTGGCTGGACGTCAGCCGCGCCGAGCGGCTCAAGCGCGAGGATTTGTCGGAATCCCTCTATCTCCACTACCGGCTCGCGCTCGGCTTTTCGATCGTTCGCGCCGAAGACCATGTTGCCGTCGCACCCGCGCCGGACTGGGCCCCGCTCGAATTCAGGCCACCGCCGGGGACGGTCGTGGGGTTCATAGAACGTATCGCCTGGGCTGGCGACGGCGCCAGCGCGGAATATTCCCGCAGTTGGTTCGATCCGGGCGCGGCGCGGTACGTCACGCGTTTCAGATAGGCCGGAGGAAGACGCAGCGTGACCAGATCATCGATCGGCTACGGCATCATCGGCTGCGGCATGATGGGCCGCGAGCATATCCGCAATATCGCTCTGTTGCCCGACGCGCATGTGGCCGCGATCGTCGAGCCGGACCCCGGCATGTTGGCGGCGTCGCTGGCGACGGCGTCGGGCGCGCGATCGGCGGCATCGATCGCCGAACTGCTGGCCATGGACGAGGTGGACTGCGTCTTGATTGCCAGCCCCAACCACCAGCACCTCGGTCAGATGGAACAGATCGCCGCACTTCGACCACTGCCGGTACTGGTGGAAAAGCCGCTCTTCACCGAGGGCGCCGACGAGGGGCGGATCGCGGCGTTGAAAGCTCGGCTTCCGCTCGTCTGGGTGGCCATGGAATATCGCTATATGCCCCCCGTCGCCGTATTCGTCGAGCAGGCGGGCCACGCCACCGGCGGCATCCGCATGCTGACGATCCGCGAGCACCGCTTCCCATTTCTGGCCAAGGTCGGCGACTGGAACCGCTTCAACCGCAACACCGGCGGCACGTTCGTCGAGAAGTGCTGCCACTTCTTCGACCTGATGCGGCTGATCCTCGGATCCGACCCCGTCCGCGTGATGGCGAGCGCTGGACAGGCCGTAAACCATCTCGACGAACGCTATGGCGGTGAGAGGCCGGATATCCTTGACCATGGCTATGTGCTGGTTGATTTCGCGAGCGGCGCGCGCGCCATGCTGGAACTCTGTATGTTTGCTGAGGGCAGCCGCTACCAGGAGGAACTCTGCGCTGTCGGCGGCGACGGAAAGATCGAGTGTCTGGTGCCCGGACCAGGCCGTTTCTGGCCGACCCACCTTGACCCTGCGCCAGTGCCCCAGTTGATCGTTAGTCCGCGCAATCCGCCTGGACCACGACTGCTGGAGATTCCCGTCGACCCCCGGCTGCTCGAGGCAGGCGACCATAACGGTTCGACCTATTTCGAGCACGCCCGCTTCACCGCTGCGGTGCGCGGACAGAGCAAGGTTGAAGTGACCTTGCAAGACGGCTGGTGGGCCGTCGTCATGGGTCTCGCCGCCCAGAGATCGGCCCGCGAAGGCCGCGCCATCGAACTCGCCGGTGAATTCGCCTTGCCGACCTAAGGCCGACCACGCATTCAGCGGACCACCGAGTCAGATGCGCCGACCGGTTGCTGCGTCGAACAGATGCGCACAGGCGCGGTCGATTTCGATCCGCACTCCTTCGCCTTGCTTGAGCGCAAGCCTTTCTCGGAACAGGCAGGAGATTTCTTCACCGGAGCAGTCGACCCTGGTGAAGATTTCCGAGCCGGTCGCCTCGAGAAGCGTGATCGTGCCCGGCACGCCCTGCCCGGTTGCCCGGATATGTTCCGGTCGAATGCCGTAGACGAGTTCGCGTCCCGCGGCATCCGCCGGCTGGGCGCCTTCCGGCAACGGCAGGATCAACCCGCCGGCGCTGCGGAACACGCCCTCCTCGATGCGGCCAGCGATGAAGTTCATGGCGGGCGAGCCGATGAAACCGGCAACGAAGAGGTTGGCCGGATGGTCGTAGAGGTCCAGCGGCGCGCCGATCTGCTCGACCAGGCCGTCATGCAGCACGACGATCTTGTCGGCCATCGTCATGGCCTCGATCTGGTCGTGCGTGACATAGATCGTCGTGGTACCCAGCCGCTGGTGCAGGGCCTTGATCTCGCCGCGCATCTGGACGCGCAATTTGGCATCGAGGTTGGAGAGCGGCTCGTCGAATAGGAAGACCTGCGGGTCGCGTACGATCGCGCGACCCATGGCAACGCGCTGGCGCTGGCCGCCCGAAAGCTGGCGCGGATAGCGGTCAAGCAGCTTTTCCAGGCCGAGGATGCCGGCTGCCTTCCTGACCCGGCCAGCGGTATCGGTCGGGTCGGCTTTCTTGATCTTGAGGGCAAAGCCCATATTGTCGGCCACAGTCATATGCGGATAGAGCGCATAATTCTGGAACACCATGGCGATGTTCCTGTCCCGTGCCCGCAGATTGTTGACCATACGCTCGCCGATGGCGATCTTCCCGCCGGAGATCGTCTCAAGGCCTGCGATCATGCGCAGCAGCGTCGATTTTCCGCATCCCGACGGGCCGACCAGGATGACGAACTCGCCATCGGCGATATCGACGCTGACGTCGTGAATGATCTTGGTGGCCCCGAAGGCCTTCTGCACGTTGTTGATCGTTACCGATGCCATTGGATCTTTCCTGGAAAAAGAGTGATGTCAGGGCGCGCCCTCAGCCGCCCTTGACGGCGCCGGCGGTCAGCCCCGCGACGATCTGCCTCTGCGCGAACATGGTCAGGATCAGCACCGGCAACGTCACCACCAGCGCCGCCGCGGCGAGCGGCCCCCAGCTGACCTGCTCGTAGGACAGCATGTTGTAGACGGCGACCGGCAGTGTGCGCGTCTCACGGCTGGCGAGCACCACGCCGAAGACGAAATTGTTCCACGAGAAGATCACGGACAGGATGAACGCGACGACGATGCCCGGCTTGGCGATGGGCAGGGCAACCAGCCGGAAAACCTGCCAGGAGCTGGCGCCGTCGATGTTGGCCGCCTCTTCCAGTTCCATCGGCGTGGTCTCGAAATAGCCGATCATCACCCACACCACGATCGGCACCGTCACCACCAGATGGATGATGATCTGCGGCCACAGCGTGCCGAGTATCCCGATCCATTGGAACAGCAGAAACAGCGGGATGAGATAGGATAGCCCAGGCGTCATGCGGGCGATCATAATGACGACCGCCGATCGTTCAGCCTTGAGCCGTGCGATGCCATAGCCGGCCGGTACGCCGATCAGCAGCGCCAGCAAGGTCGCCGTGCCGGTCACCAGAACCGAATTCCAGAGATAGAGCAGGAAATTGTTCTCCTCGAACACTTTCACATAGTTCGACCAGGCGAAACGTTCGGGGATCAGGATCGGCGGATAAGCACCGTTATCGATTTCGAATTTCAGCGACAACGAGATCATCCAGAGGAAGAACAGGATCGCCGGCGAGACGAAAACCAGGGCAGCGAAAAACAGCCCGATCTGGTTGAGCAGCCGTGAACTCATCTATTTGCCCTCCGTATCGATCCACTGCGAGCGTTGGCGCAGCATCAGCAGGACGAAGGACAGGGCCACGATGACAATGAAGAACACCACGGCCATGGCCGAGCCGTAGCCGATATCGTAGTAGGAGAAGGCGGTGTTGTAGAGATAGATGTTGATGGTCTCCGACGCCGTTCCCGGCCCGCCCTGGGTCATCGCGTAGATAATGTCGAAGCTCTTCAAAGCATCGATGGTGCGGATGATGACGGCAATCATCAGGAATGGCGCGATCATCGGCAGAGTGAGATAGCGGAATTGCTGCCAGGCATTGGCGCCGTCGATCTCGGCGCTTTCGAAGGGCTCGCGCGGCACCGAGGCCAGCCCGCCAAGCACGATCAGCATGACCAGCGGCGTCCACTGCCAGGTCTCGACCGCAACCAGCGACGGGATGACCGTGTTGGCGTTGAATATCCATTCCTGAGCCGGGATGCCGACCAGCGACAGCAGGTAGTTGAGCACGCCAAGCTGAGGATGGAACATCATAGTCCAGACGAGTGCCACGGCAACGGGCGTCGCCATCATCGGCATGACGAAGACGCCGCGCAGCAAGCCGCGCAGCGGAAACCTGGCATCGAAGATCAGGGCGGCCAGAGTGCCCAGCAGCATCGGCGCTGCAACCGAGAGGAAGGTGTAGGTCAACGTATGAACAAGGGATTCCCAGAAACGTGGGTCGCTGGCCAGGCGGAGATAGTTTTCCATCCCGGCAAAGCTCCGCGACTGGCCGAGCGTCCAGCGATTGACGCTCATCCACAGGGTGAAAGCCCAGGGGAAAACGATGACGGCGCCGACGACGACGAGTGCGGGGACAACGAAAGGCCAGTAGTTGGGAGCCAGCCGGATCGTCTGGCTCCCGTCGATAACCGGCATCGTCACCCCGGTCTGTTCTGGGGTGGTGGCCGACATCAGCCCTGCTCGCTCCTGTCGAGAACCGGCTGGAACTGTTCGGTGGCCTTCTTCAGCTCCGCGGCGGGATCGGCGCCGGCAATCATGTTGGTCAGCGCCACGCCATAGATGTCGCGGAATTCCGTGACCGGGATGATGACCGGCAGTGCCAGCCGACTGATATTGCCCGAGCCGACCACGGCATCAAGCCAGCTTGCCGGCATGGTGACGCCTTCGCGCACCTTGGGATCCTCCAGCACGGATTTGCGGAACGGAACGCCGGCGCCGGCCTGCAACAGCCGTGCACCCATGGTTGGCGATACCGCCCACTGGCAGAACAGATAGGCAGCCTCCTTCTTCTCGCTGGCGGCGGTAACGCCAATCCCGTCGCCGAAGGTGCCCGAGGCATGCGCCTTGGGACCCTTGGGCATCACGCCGTAACCGACCTTGCCGACTACCCTCGATTTTTCCGGATTTTCCATCGGCGGGGCAAAACCCACGCCGTCGAGCCACATGCCGATCTTGCCCTGCAGGAAGGCCGACTGTGCTTCGGCCCAGTTGAACCCGGTAACGCCCGGAGGGGCGGACTTGGTCATCAATCTTTGATAGAGCGCGGCAGCCTCGATCGCCTCGGGAGCCTCGGTGCGCAGCTTGCCCTTGTCATCTAGCGGCGTCATGTCGTAGCCGAGCATCAGCGACGTCCACACCGGCGTGTTTGCGTTCTTGAGCCCGCGGGCGACGAAGCCGTATGTATTGGTCGAGGGGTCGGTCAGCGCTTCGGCGGCTGCCACCAGTTGCTCGAAGGTCTCTGGGTATTTGAGGCCCTTGGCCTCGAACAGCTCCTTGTTCCAATACAGGATCCAGTAGTCCACCGAGAACGGTAGCGAGCGCAGCACGCCCTGGCCGTCCTTGGCAAACAGCATGCCGGCTTCGGCGAAGTCGCTTTCGACCAGCGCCGGGTCGGTGAGCGACGGATCGGCGAGATAGCCGGCGATGTCGGCCAGCCAGCCACCCTTCTCGAACTGGCGCTTCTGCACGTGGTAGCTCAGATGCACGACGTCGAAGCTCGGCTTGCCCGAGCTCAACTCGATCACCGTCTTCTGGCGCTGCTGCTGCTCGGGCGTTGCCTCGGCATTGACCTTGATGCCGGTCAGTTCCTCGAACTCGGCGAGATATTTCAGGATGGTGTCGCTGCGCGGGCTTTTCACCAGATTGACGTCAAGCGTCGTCCCGGCAAAGCGTTTCCAGTCAACGCCTGCGGCAAAGCCGGGGCGAAGCCCCACAAGGCCGGCAGCGGTTAGCGCCGCGGTTCCGGCAAGGAGTTGCCTCCTGGTTGGGTTGAACAGATTGGACGACATTTCTTCCTCCCGGTTGCTGTCGTTGTGGATGCGCCGCGAACCGCGGCGCGGCTATATTTCCTCAGATCTGGAGCGCCAGCCGGCGCGCATTGTCGATATGCAGACTGATCGCTTCAACCGCTTTTTGCGGATTGCGGCTCTCCATGGCTTCGATGACCGCCAAATGTTCGCGCATCACCGGCACCACACGACCGTCGATGCGGAAACGCTCCTGGTGGATCAGCCGGATTTTCACCGAGTTGACCAGATAGGCCTTGGCGATAATCTCGTTGCCGAGCGCATTGATGAAGGTGTCGTGCATCGCCCAGTCGATGTTCTGGGCCTTGGCTTCCATTTCCGGCGTCGGCGCCTGCCCGAGAGCTTGAGCCAGCATCTCTTCATGTTCGCGCCGCATGCGGGCAAGTTCGGCATCAGAAGCACTGGTCGTGAATAGCGCCACTGCCTCGCGTTCCATGAACAACCGAAACTGAAACGCCTCGCGGATCAGATTGATATCGATATGCGCGATCTGCATGCCGCGCTGCGGGATGGTGGTCAGCAGTCCCTCGGCCTCGAGACGCGGGACGATCTCGCGAATGGCACCCAGCGGCAGCCCGGTGAAAGCGACCAGTTCGCGCTGTGACACGAACTGCCCCGGCCGCAGATCGCGGGCCAGCAAATGCCGCGTGAAGCTGGCATAGGCTCTCTCCCGGAGAGTGATCGGTTCGCTGCCGTCTTCCACTTCAGCTCGCTTCCTTGTCGGTCAGCCCGGCCTTGTCGGTCAGGCCGCCTCTGTCGCAAACAGCCTGTCGTAGGCAGCGGCAAGCTGCCGCTGTCCCTGCGGATCGATCGCCTCCAGGGGCGGGCGGACCGCCAGCCAGTGCTCGTCGCCGGTCTTGCGCGCGACCATGACCTTCACCGCCGGCGTGACCGGGTATTTGAGCAATTCGAGCACGAAGTCTTCGACGCGTGGGTCGTCGCCCCCGTTTTCGACCATTGCCCGGATTTCGCCGGTAACAAAATTAGCCATGCCGGAAATCGCGCCCTGTCCGCCGCGGCGCACGCTTCTCGCCAGATGCCGTTCGTCGCCGATGAGGATCACCAGATCGCCGTGCGCCTCAAGCATCGCCTCACTGTAGCTCCAGTCCCCGCCGGAATCCTTCACCCCGGCCACCACAGCGGGAAAAGCGGCGCGCAGCCGGCCGATCAGCCCAAGCGGGAGCGGCACCATGGTGACTGAGGGGATGTTATAGAGCAGCACGTCGCGCGCCAGCGGACCGAGTGCGGCGAAGACGGCGGAAAACCATCCGAACAGCCCGTCCTCGCCGACATTCTTGAAGTAGCTCGGCGGAGCGAGCAGAATGTTGCGAACGCCGCGCTGCAAAGCGTGCCGGGCCTGATCGGCGGCATCTTCGGCTGCATCGACCAGCACTCCGGCGACGAGCTGATGTGGCGGAATACCGGCCGCCAGCATGGCCTCGGTGACGATCCGTCGCTCGTCGGTGCCGACTGAGGCTCCTTCGCCGGTGGTGCCGAACAGCGTCGCGCTGCTGCAGCCGGCGCCAAGGCAGGCTCGGGCATGCGCGATCATCGGCGCGAGCGCTATCTGCCCCGACGGGTCGAAGGGTGTGGTCAGGGCAACCGAAAGACCAAAGCGGGAAACCAATGCGATCTCCGTTGAAATCAATGTGGACGTAGCGTTAGCACGCTAACATGTCAGATGTAAACGGGTGATCTTGCCAACTCGACATCGCCGAACGGCGCTGCCGCGGCAGCGCCATCGCCGATCATTTTCGCCGCTCGAACATCACATATGCAGCTGTCCCCGAGTCTCTGCGGGATTGGCTGGACGAGGCAGCCTAAGCTCGATCAAGTGGCGACGAGGTGACCGTCGCCAACATCTTCGAGCTTGAGTTTCCGAGGCTCGTCACCGATGCGCCGCACAGCGCTTGGAATTTCGCTGTCCAAACGGACGAACCTGGCGCGGCGCCGGCTTGGATCGGGAACCGGAACGGCTTCGATCAGCCGCTTTGTGTAAGGATGGCGCGGGTTGGAGAAGATCTGGTCGCGGGTGCCCATCTCGACGATCTGCCCCAGATACATTACCGCCACGCGATCGGAGATGTTCTCGACCACCGCCATGTCGTGCGAGATGAAGAGATATGCGACGCCGAATTCGCGCTGCAGCTCCTTCAGCAATCTTAACACGCGCGCCTGCACCGACACGTCGAGAGCAGAGACGCTCTCGTCGGCAATGATCAGCTTTGGTCGCAGCGCCAGCGCCCGTGCAATGCAGATTCGCTGGCGCTGCCCGCCGGAGAATTCGTGGGGATAGCGCTCCATCTGGTCAGCGGAGAGGCCGACGCGTTCGAACAGAGCGGCGATCTGGGCATGCCGTTGCTCTCTGTCGCCGAGGCCGTGGATCAGCAGAGGCTCGGCGACGAGATCGCCTACCCGCATGCGCGGGTCGAGGGACGCGAAGGGATCCTGAAAGATCATCTGCACATTGCGGCGGACAGCCTTGCGCTCCTTGCGGCTGAGCGCCGACAGGTCGTGGCCGCCGATTGAAATGCTGCCGGTGAAGGGCACCAGTCCGGCGATCGCCTTGGCCGTCGTCGACTTGCCGCAGCCCGATTCGCCGACCAGCGACAGGGTTTCGTGCAGCGCGATCGAGAAACTCACGCCTTCGACCGCGTGCACCCTGCGGTCAACGCGGCCGAAGAAGCCGCCGTGCAGGTCGAAGCGGACGTGAAGATCGCTGACAGATACAAGCTCGGCCGGCATGTTGGCGGCATCTTGTCGGTCTTCGGCCGTCCGTCCACCGCCGATACGCGGCACGGCGGCCAGAAGCTCGCGTGTATAGTCGGCCTGCGGGCGATTGAAGATGTCAGCCGCCCTGCCCTGCTCGACCATCCGGCCGTCGCGCATGATGATGACGCGGTCCGCCATCTCGGCGACGACGCCCATGTCGTGCGTGATCAGGATAACACTGGTGCCGTGCTCGCGCTGCAGGTCGCGCAGCAGCTCCAGCACCTCGCCCTGAACCGTAACATCGAGGGCGGTCGTCGGCTCATCGGCGATCAGCACGTCCGGGTTCAGGGCCAGAGCCATGGCAATCATCACGCGCTGGCGCATGCCGCCTGAGAGTTCGAGCGGATAGTGCTCGAGCCGCCGTTCGGCATCCGGAATTCGGACTGCCTTCAGCGCCTCGAGCGCCCTCAGCCGCGAGTTGGAGCGCGACATCGAGGTGTGTGCCTCGATCGCCTCCTTGAGCTGACGGCCGACGGACAGAACCGGATTGAGCGACGTCATCGGTTCCTGAAAGATCATGGCAATACGGTTGCCGCGGATGCGGCGCATGCGGCTCTCGCTGAGAGCCGCGAGATCCTGATCGCCGAGTCGGATGGAGCCTGATCTGATGCGTGCCGCCGGCTGCGGCAGCAAGCCCATGATGGCCAGCGCCATCATCGACTTGCCGGAACCGGACTCGCCGGCGATGCAAAGCGTTTCGCCGCGCATCAGGCCGAATGTCAGGTCGGAAACGACGTCGCGCTCGCCCTCCTCGCCGCGCACGGCGACGCTCAGACCTGAGACGCTGAGTACCGGTCTGACAGAGCCACTCTCCGCGGCGGCCTGCCCGGATCGTTTGATGTCCTCCACCTTCATTCAAAGACGCAGCGGGGGAAGTAGAACGAAACCACCCAGTTGGGCATGTCGACGATCTCGCTGATGCGCAGGTCACCGCAAACCGAGACGAGCATATAGGCATCTACCGGATCCATCCCGTAGCGGCCGGAGAGCAGGTCGATCATCTGGGAAACGGCGCTCCTGGCGCCGTGCATCAGATCCGGCCCGATACCGGTTGTCACCTCATAGCCCTTGGCGTCGAGATGCCGCGACACCGGACCGGGCGTTGTGAAACGCGGCGTCCGCAGCCGGGCATCCTTGACCAGATCGAGCGTCAGCACGGCGTTCATGGGGCTCTCGATCGCCGTGCCGCAGACCTCGCCGTCACCCTGCGCGGCGTGCGTGTCGCCGACCGAGAACAACGCTCCCGCGACCTCCACGGGCAGGTAGAGAACCGTGCCGGCGGCGAGATCGCGGATGTCCAGATTGCCGCCCACGCGCCGCGGCGGGACCACCGAATGCAGACCCGGCTCAGCCGGGGCACTGCCGATGGTGCCGGCGAAGGGCTTGAGCGGCACCCGGCCGCTCTTGCCGAACAGCGCCGGTTCGAGCGAGGCGGCGTCGTACTTCCAGATATTCAGTGCCGGTTGAGTGAAGTCATCCGCCAGCAGACCGAATCCCGGGATATTCGCCGTCCAGCCGAAGCCGGACGGCTTGAACGCCTCGATGGTGATTTTCAGGGCATCGCCCGGCTCTGCCCCTTCGACATAGATTGGCCCAGTGACCGGGTTCACCTTGGCAAAGTCGAGCAAAGCAACGTCGTCGACGGTGCTCTCCATCGTCAGCTGCCCGCCGGACGAGTCCAGGCACTGGAACTCGATCGTCGACCCTGGCGCCACCCGTTCGGTCGGGACAAAGGAATTGTCCCAGCCGAAATGATGGTGGCGCCCGTGGATGGTGTAGTCGCAGTTATTGCACATCGGTCACATACACATTGTCGTAGTTGATCGGGATGTGGACCGGGTCGACATAGAGGTTGTCGGCGCCACCCATGCGGGTTGATTTCATGGTGAAACGCTGCTCGTTGAAGACCGGTGCCCAGGGCGCGTCTTCCATGATCTTGCCGTAGATCTCGCTCCACATCTTGGCGCGTTCGCCAGCCTTGGCCGGGTCGACGATGGAGTCGGCTTCGGCCGCCTTGGCATCGAGCTCCTTGTTGCAATACCACGACCAGTTCCAGCCGCCCGGGACGGCACCAGCGCAGCCGAGGATCGGGCCGTAGAAGTTCGACGGATCGGGGAAGTCGGCGATCCAGGCCATGCCGCCGGACCAGATCATCGGCGCACCGGCCTTGTCGCCGCCGGCGGCGATGACGTTGGCCTGCGCGAGCGACTGGATGCTGGCCTTGATGCCGACCGCCGCCAGATCCTGCTGAATGGCCTGCGCGATGCGCGGGTTGGGATCGGTGTTCATGGCAAACAGCTGCGTGTCAAATCCGTCGGGATGCCCGGCCTCGGCAAGCGAGGCCTTGGCCTTGGCCACGTCATAGGGATAGCCCTTGAATTCCTTGTCATAGCCGGGCATCGACGGCGGCAACGGCTGATTGGCCGGCACCGCACGGTTGTTGATCAGCTGGACGATGCGGTCCTTGTTGATCGCCATGTTGACCGCCTGCCGCACCTTCACGTTGTCGAAGGGCGCCATGGTGGTATTCATGGTGATATAGCCGGTGTGCAACTGGCCGCCCTCGACGACACGGGCCTTCTGCTCGGGATCGGCCATCACCTCCTGGAATTTCGCCGGCGGAATGCCGTCGCCGGGAACGTCGATCTCGCCTTTCTGGAGCCGCAGCAGCGCCACGATCGGCTCCTGGCCGATCTCAAAGGTGATCTTGTCGAGATGCGGCAGACCCTTGTGCCAGTAATCCGGGTTGCGCTCGAAGACCACGCGCTGGCCGAGCGTCCATTCGGCGAGCTTGAAGGCGCCGGTTCCGACCGGATGTTTGCCGAAGTCCGCGCCGTATTTTTCGACTTCTTCCTTCGGCACGACATGCGAGAAGTTGATCGCCATGACATGCAGGAAGGTGGCGTCGGGCCGGGTCAGCTCGAACTTGATCGTGTAGGGATCGACGACGGTTATGCCCGCCAGGCTTTCCGCCTTGCCGGCAGCGACGTTGTCATAGCCTTTGATCGAGCCGAAGAAGCCGGCACCCGGGCTCTGTGTCTTTGGATTGGTGACCCGGTCGAGCGAATATTTCACGTCGTCGGCGGTCATCTCGCGGCCATTGTGGAACTTCACGCCGTGGCGCAGCTTGAAGGTGAAGGTCTTGCCGTCGGGCGCAATCTCGTAGCTCTCGGCAAGGTCGGGCCGCAGGTTGGTGGTGCCCGGCTCGTAGTCCATCAGCCCGTCGAACAGGCTCTTGATCATCGACCAGTTCTGCCAGTCATAGCCGATGGCCGGATCGAGCGTGGCGACGTCGTCCTTGTAGGTGATGGTGATCGCGCCGCCCTGCTTGGCATTCGGATCGACGGCGTCTTCGGCACGTACGCTTGTCATGCCAAGCACCAGCGCAAGCGCCGATGCCGCCACGGTCGATATCAGATATTTTCTCATGTCATGTTCCCTTTCTCTGGTTTTCTTGGTTTTCATCTGAGCTTGATGCGTGGATCGATGAACGGTGCGACAGTGTCGGCCAGGAGATTGCCGAGCACGATGGCAAAGGCCGAAACCAGGGTGACCCCCATGATGATCGGAATATCGATGCGCTGAATGGCCTGCCAGGCTAGCTGGCCGATGCCTGGCCAGCCGAACACGCTTTCGACAACCACGATGCCGCCCATGAAGATGCCGATGTCGATGCCGATCATGGCGATGACCGGCAGGATGGCGTTGGGCAGCGCGTGCCGGAAGATAATGGCGCTGCGTGTAAGACCCTTGGCACGCGCGGTACGCACGTAATCCTGGCGCAGCACGTCGATCATCGACGAGCGCATCATGCGGGCGTACCAGCCGGCACCGAGAATTCCCATGGTCAGCGATGGCAGCACCAGATGACGCCAGGTGCCGTAACCGCCGATCGGGAACCAGCCGAGCCGCACCGCGAACACATAAAGCAGCAGCAGGCCGACGACGAATTGCGGCGCCGAGACGCCGACGAAGGAGGCGACCATCAGCGACTGGTCGGTGGCGGTGCCACGCTTGACGGCGGCGATGAGGCCCATCGTCAGCCCGATCACGACTTCGCAGGCAATTGCGCCGAGCATCAGCAGCAGGCTTGCCGGCAGCCGCGAGACGATAAGCTCCGTGACCTCCGAGCGCTGGATGTAGGAGCGCCCCAGATCGCCGCTGAGCAGACTGATCAGATAGTGCCAATACTGGACGACGAAGGGCTGATCGAGGCCGAGCTGCCGGCGGATGTTTTCGACCGTCTCGGGCGTGGCGCTGCGGCCGGCGATCTGGCGGACGGGATCGGCGGGCAGCAGATAGAGCAACGCAAAGGTGATCAGGGAGACGCCGAGCAAGATGAGCACGGACTGGACAACGCGGCGGCCGAGATAGGCGATCATGCCCGCCCCCTTTGCGTCGGATCGAGGATGTCGCGCAGCGCATCGCCGACCAGGTTAAAGGCTAGCGCCAGCGCCAGGATCGCCGCACCCGGAAAGAAAACCAGCCAGGGCGCTGCCTGAAAATAGGTTTGGTTTTCGAAGATGATGTTGCCCCAGGAAGCAGTCGGCGGTTGCACGCCGATGCCGAGATAGCTGAGCGTCGCTTCAAGAAGCACCGTCGTCGAGATGCCGAGCGTGCCCCAGACGATGATCGTCGGCAAAAGGTGCGGCAGGATATGACGAAACAGGATGCGCGGGGCGCTTGCGCCGATGGTGCGCTCGGCATCGATGAACTCGCGCTCGGAGAGCGAACTTGTCTCGGTGTAGATGACGCGGGCGGTCTGCACCCAGTTCACCAATGCGATCACCATGGCGACGATCCATAGGCTCGGCTGGAGCACCGCCGCCAGGCAGATGGCGAGCAGCAGCGCCGGGAAGGCCATCATCAAATCGGTGAAACGCATAAGCGCGCTGCCGATCCAGCCGCGGAAATAGCCGGCCGTGATGCCGACCAACGTGCCGATCAGAAGCGCCACGCCATTGGCGACGATGCCGATGATCAGCGACGTGCGCGCGCCGAAAAGGAGACGGGTCAGCAGGTCGCGGCCAAGCAGGTCGGTGCCCAGCCAGAATTGGGCCCCCGGCGGCAGTGGCGCGCCTTCAAGCGTGAGCCCGTCGAACATCTGCTCGTTTGGATCGTAGCCTGTCAGCCACGGTGCAAGAATGGCGCCGGCCAAGACAACGGCAATAATCCCGAGGCCGAGCAAAGCGAGAGGCCGTTTTAGCAGACGTCGCCAGACGCCGGCGCGAGGCTTGGCTGGCATACGCCCGGCGGCCGAAAGCTCAGGCGCGATCGGATTGGTCATCGTCGCCTTCTTCTTGTGTCATCGCCACGATCCTGCGCGCGGCTTCCTCGACACTGATTTGCCAGCTCATCGCCAGCGAGCGGAGCTGCGCATAGGCACGGCCGTCCTCGGCGCCCTTCGACAAGACCTCCACCGCGCGTACGATGGTCTGGCGCTCCGCGACCCGCTGACGAAGCGAGGCAATCTCGCTGGCCAGAAGCTTGCGCGCCTCGAAACTCTGCCTTGCGATCAAAAGCGCGCTATAGACGCCGGCATTGCCGACCGGTTTCAGCAACTGCGCATCGGCCTTGTGCGACAATGCCCATTCGACGCGCCCCGGCGCCTCGGAGCCGATCAGTGCTATCAGCGGCATCGGTGCCTCGCCCGGCTTCCACGGAAATTGCTCGTCAAAGCCGAGATCGACGTCGAAGAAGACGAAGTCCGCCGCCAAGGCTTCGGCCGGCAGTTCCGGCCAGAAGCCAATCGCCTCAAGGCCGATGGCCGACAATTGCCTTGTGATCGCCTGCACGGTCGGATGTGGACGATGCAGGACAAAAGCCCTGGCGCCTCCAAGGTTCGGGATACGCGCCATCTTGCTCACGACACCACCCGCAGGCGTGGCCGCCCGAACGTCTCCGTCCGGTCATAGCGGGAAAGGTAGGGATCGGGTGCCACGCCCTTCGTCAGCGTGACCGTTTTGAACGATGTTCCATCGATACGTCCGATTAGCACCGGCAAGGTAGCATGCTGGGTTTGCGGGTCGATGGCGATGTCGCCCAGTGGCGTTCGAAATGATGTTTCGGTAAAGAACTTGGGAAGGTCCGTCCATTGTGCACCGGGGTTGCGGGTGAGGATCTCGGCGAGCATGCGCACCGAGGCATAAGCCGCCGCCTCGAAGGATGAGGCCGGCATGACGGACGGCACTGGAGCCGCACCGCGATCCGCCCCCGAGATGTCGTGAAAATAGGGCCCAACGGAAAGGTGGCCATCGCCTGCCCCGTTGAGTGCCGGCAATTCGCATTCCGTGAGATTGCAGGACAGGATCGGGCAACGCTCCGGCCTGAAATGCGGGTCGCGCCGGCCAAGCTCCGCATAGGCAGCGATGAAGGCATAAGAAGAAGGGCCGATGAGATTGTTCAGAATGAAATCAGGTCTCGTCGCCTGTATCTCCGCGATCAGCCGCGCAACATCGACCTCGCCGAGCGGCAGATAACGTTCGCCCAGCACCTTGCCGCCAGCGTCCGCAATCAGGTCGCGCGCCACGCGGTTGGTCTCCCAACCCCAGATGTAGTTGGAACCGAGCAGGAAGCCGTCGGCGCCGAAACGAGGCACGACATAGGCAAGCAGCGGTACGAGATGCTGATTGGGGCAGGCGTGTGTGTAGACGACATGCTCGTTGGCTTCGAAGCCCTCGTACGGGCAGGCGTACCACAGCGTGCTGCCTGCCCTCTCCAGGATTGGAATGACCTCCTTGCGGCTCCACGAGGTGACGCAGCCAACGATGTGACGCGCGCCGCTGTTGGCGAGGATGTCCGCGCAGCCGCTTGCATAGCGATCGATGTTGCCCTGCGGGTCGCGCTCGATCGGGATGAATTCGAATGGGATAGCGGGATCGGCGTTGACGTCGGCGATGGCGTTCATCGCACCCGCACGGCAGGATTCGGACACCAGCCGGTAGTTGCCGGACCGCGAATAGAGAATGCCGATCTCGATATGCCGTTTCAAGCAATGCCTCAAAATGACAATGCCCCGCAGCCACCGCCGCCAGGCGAGAGCATACGAGGCATTCTTGCCGCCCGGCGGTCAGAGCCGGTATTTGTCCTCACCGTATTACGCCCGCGCTCCCAGTCAAGAGCCGCCACGCGAAACTTTGGCCAGCCGAAACGGTTCGGCGCGGAGCACGCAACTCATGCCGCTGGTCGTGTAGAGTCCGCCAGGAACCAAAATTGCTGATGTCCAGGTATGGGGCCGGACAAACCCGGTTCGCTACCATTCAAAGCAACGACTTTAATATCGGTTTACCTGAATCTGCTAGCAGCAATGACGCCGGTTTTTCGTCGGTCAAGCAAAGGGTTCCACCTTGCCGCAGCAATTCAGCACTCCGTTCGGTCACCGGGGCGATCGCAACTGGCCGAGGTTGCACGGCTTCATGGGCGTCGAGTTGGAACGCGCGCCCGATGTTCTCGTGCCTCGCGTCGCCTTGGCCCGGAAGCTCGGTGGATGGGACTTTGGTGGCGGGAGCCGGGCTTGAGCGTCATTCGCGCCTTGCAAGGCGCCGACCTCCCGGCAGTTGCGAACATGTTTCAGCGCGTGCTGTTGAAGGAGAGGACCGAAGCGCCGGCCTCTCTCGTGGAATACATGAAACGGTTTTATCTGGATGCGCCCGGTTGCGCAGACAACCTCCGGTCGCTTGTCCATGTCAACGACGCCGGTCGCGTCTCCGGATTTGTCGGCGTCCACGTCCTGCCGATGACGTTCAACGGCCGACAACTACGCGCGGCCATCTGTAGCTCGCTCATGGTCGAGGACCATGAGCACGACCCGCTGGCCGGCGCCCGCTTGCTGAAAGCTTACCTGGATGGTCCGCAGGACATCTCCTTCAGCGAGACGGCCAACGATATTTCCGTGAAATTGTGGACCCGGCTGCGCGGCGTGGTCCTGCCGCAATACAGCCTTGACTGGGTCCGCGTGATGCGCCCCGCGGCCTTCATGCTCAGCCTTTCCGCCAATCGCATGGCGCTTGCGCGAATGCTCAATCCGCTGGCGCGTACAGTCGACCGATTTTACTGCAGAAGGATGACGTCCAGCGAACGACGCTGGTCGGGTGTGGCGGTGGACGGGGCAGGCCACGGAGCATTTCGTACATCCGAAATCGACAGCCACGCATTTGCCAGGCTCATCGAACCGTTTACCGCTCAATTCGCCCTGCGCCCGGAATGGACGGAAGACCAACTCGACCACATCCTGACCGATGCGGCACAAAAACCGGATCTGGGCGAGCTTGTCTACGTTTGTGTGACGTCGCCAGTCGGCACCAATGTCGGCGCTTTCGCCTATTACGCACGAAAGTATGAAATTGGTCGCGTGCTGCAGATCTTCGCCCTCCCCGGCCAGGCGGGCCCGGTGATTGACTGCCTGATCGATCACGCCGCCACGCGCGGCGTCAGCGGCCTGCGCGGACGCATTCAACCTGCACTTCTGGAGGCGATGCTTGGACGACGCATTGCTTTCCTGACCGTTGCCTCAACGGTGGTGCATTCACGTGATCCAGAGCTTCTGGACGCGATGAAGAACTCGCAAGTCTTCCTGAACGGGCTTGCGGGCGAGCAGTGGAGCCGGCTGATCGGTAGCCGCTTCAGCTGAGGCGGATGCGTTCAAGTTCAATCCCGCTCTATCTATTTGTTTTAGCCGCGTTCCACTTGGCTGCGAAATGCTTGGGTCAAAACCCAATCACTCTGAACGACCGAGTTCGACCCTTTGCCGTCATCCAGTTGGGAGCGTCGCATGACGCGATCTGACCCTTGTCCGACATTCGGGCTCTCATGCAACAGGTACACAGACCCGAAAAGCTGTCTTTCAGGGGCGGCGGCAATGGCATCAACCTGCGACCTGCTGTAAGCTTGGAAAGCGGGTAACAATCCGCGAAGGATTGGGGGATGGAACGTCATCTCGCAGCCGTCCTGATTGCCGATGTCGTCGGCTATGGCCGCTTGAGCCAGATCGACGACGAGGGTACGCGTGCGCTTTTCCGAACCGACCTGAACGAAGTATTCGAGCCAAGGATCGCTGCGCACCATGGTCGACTGGTGAAAACCATGGGAGATGGGATGCTGGTCGAGTTCCACAGTGTGGTCGACGCCCTACGCTGCGCGGTCGAAATCCAGCAACAGAAGGCGGAGGTGAACGTTCTCACGCAGCCAGAACGGCGGCTTGATTTCCGCATCGGCATCAATCTGGGCGATGTTATCGTTGAGGGTGACGACATCCACGGCGATGCGGTGAACATCGCCGATCGGCTGCAAGGGCTGGCGGAACCTGGAGGAATCGCGATTTCCGCCACGGCCTGCGACCATGTGAGGGGAAAGGTGCCGATCGGCTTTGCCTCACTCGGCGAGCAGAAAATGAAAAGTATCGCCGAGCCGGTTCGCGTGTACCGTGTCTTGATCGACCCCGCTACTGCGGGCAAGATCGTCGGTGCCAAACCAGGCCTTTCTTCCGTCGACGACAGTAAGCCGCCGGTAATTGCGGTTTTGCCGTTCGAAAACCTGAGCGCCGACGACGGCTGGACGCGGCTGGCAGACGGCCTGTCGGCCGACATGATCGGCGACCTAGCGCGCTATCCCGACCTTGCGGTCATTTCGCGCCAGACCATGCAGTCCTATCGGGGACGGGCGAGCGACACACGCTCGGTTGGACGGGAACTGAACGCCGATTACCTGCTGGAAGGGACCCTCCAGGCGATCGGACAGCGTGTCCGCGTCGCGGTGCAGCTGGTCGACACCCGGACCGGAGCCAACCTTTGGTCGGCGCGGTTCGACGAGTCGACCGATGATTTTTTTCTCATGCAGGACAGCATCACACAGAACGTCATCAATGCCCTGGCAGGCACTTTCGGCAAGCTCGCCAATCTCGGGCGTGAGGTGGCTCGGCGGAAGCCTCCCTCGAGCCTGGGTGCTTACGACTGCTATCTACTCGGGGTGGAACTGCACGACAGATTCACGACCGATGCGAGGGCAGAAGCTATACGCATGCTGTCCCGCGCCGTGGAACTCGACCCCGGCTTCGCGCGGGCCTGGATGACGTTGGGATTGGCACATGCGGTCGACGCCTTCAATGCCTTCACGCCAGATTCAGCCGCTTCGGTCGAGCGCTGGCGAAAATGCGTGGAAAAGGCTCTGGCGCTCGACCCTACCGATCCGATGACGCGCCTTTACATGGGCGCTCTCCGCGCCATTGACGGCGATATCAGCGGGGCCGCAGAGGAATACGACCGGGCGCTGGCCCTGGCACCCAATGACGCCGATGTGCTGTCGATGCTTGCCTCAAGCCGAGCTCTCGTGTGTGGAAATCCGGAAGAAGGCTGTGCTCTTGCCGAACGGGCGCTTCGCCTCAATCCGCAGGCTCCGAGTTGGTACTACGCGCAGCTCGCCCGGGCGCGGTTCGTCGCCGGTCGCTATGCCGACAGTCTGTCGTCGCTGTGCCAAAGTCCGCCGGATATTCCCGTCACTCTGATGTTCCGTGCCCTGTGTCACGCGCTGCTCGAAGAGCCGGCGCAGGCGCAGTCGATCGCCAGGCGGATTGCCGTCGAGTTTCCAAGGTTCACCGTCGAGAACTTCATCCGAACCTATCCCGTCACCAATCCTCTGGCCCTCGCTGCGATTAAGGAAGGGGCTCGTCGCGCAGGTATAGCGTAGAGCCGAAAACGGTGCCTAGCTGAGGAGGGGGACGCGCTTCCTGGATATGCCGCTTGGTAAGCCAGGCCCCGCTTCCGGCACAGGCTGAAGGTCTGCTTCGTAGCGCTAACTGGGCGCTGGCGTGACCCCTGCTAAGCTTCCGCTCCTGGCGCAACGTGCTCGTCTGGCAGATGAGACGAACGGCAACCTCCCGCCCCTCTCGGCCATTGGCGGCAGCCTGCTGATTGAGTTTTGACCCTAAGGCGCTTTTTGGGACGTGGCCGGTCTCGAAGCAGGTCAGGTACCGAGTTCTTCGACTTCCTCGACGAGTTGCGGACGCTGGTGCAGATAGCGCGTCGCCTTGCGTTTGGCGATGATATCGGCCCAGACGCGTTCCACTTGTGTGGCGGCCAACCCCGCGGCCTGCCCCACTACCTCAGCCGCCACGCCGTTGTTGAGAGCGTAAAGGCAAAGATCCATACGGTCATAAGGAAGCGAGAAGTAGAACTCCTCCTGGGTCTGCGCCAGCGAGTAGGTATCGGTGGTCGGAGGCCGGTTCAGGATTTCCTCCGGAACACCGAGATGGGCCGCCAGCGCATAGACCTGCGTTTTATAGAGGTGGGCGATCGGCTTGACGTCCGCGGCGCCGTCACCGTTCTTCACGAAGAATCCCTGATCATATTCCAGCCGGTTCGGTGTTCCAAGAACGGCGAAGTTCAGACGATCAGCATGATAGTATTCGATCTGCTTGCGGGTGCGCTGCTTCATATTGGTAGCGGCGACGACGCCGAGATAGACAGGCAACGGCATTCTCAGTTTCGTCTGCTTGCCTTCGGGATCCTGCACCACCAGCGACGAGATATTATAGCCTTGGCCCTCGAGCGCGTTCGCGATCACGATCTTCGAGGCCCAGCCTTCGCCGTATTCCGGGACCAATTCGCGGATGAAGGCGTCGCGGCGCTGGTAGCAGCCCATCGCGCGCAAGGCCGGCCCGATATCCTCCGTCACAGCCTCGACACCGAAAGTTTCGGCGACGAGGCGGCCGAGCCGCAGACTTTCAGGATCGGAATCGCTTTCCGGCATGAACAGGCAAAGCACATTCTTGGGGCCGACGGCTCGTGCCGCCAACGCGACCGACACGCTCGAATCGATCCCGCCCGAAAGACCGAGCACAAGGCCCCGCTTGCGAAGCCCGCGCAACTGCTGGCGCAAGGCCGTTACGATACGGTCCGTTTCGGTGATCAGGTCGATTGCCAGAGCCTGCGCCAGAAAGGTCCGCGCATCCTCGGTCGGGCGAACATTCATTGCGCGGCCTCCATGGTTTCTGCCGCAAGCCGACGGCTGACCTTGCCGGTATCGGTCTTCGGCAGCTCGCGGCGGAACTCGATGACCTTGGGGACCATGAAGTCCTCAAGGTGGCGTGCACAGTGGCGTATGATATCCTTTTCGCTAAGCGCTGGGTCGGACCGTACGATAACTGCGCCGATCGCATGCCCGAGCACGGGATCCGGCACACCGACAACCACCGCTTCCGCGATGCCCGGATGAGCATGAAGCACGGCTTCCAATTCCTTGGGCGCCACCTTCTCTCCCCGCGACTTTATGATGTCGTCCTTGCGGCCGACGAAATAAAGAAAGCCTTCCTCATCGGCCCTGAACAGATCGCCGGTGTAGAGAACCTTCTCCCAAGGGTTCGGACCCGGGCGCAAGGCTCGTGCCGTCGCAGCTTCGTTTCGCCAATAACCCTGCATGACGTGCGGCCCGCGAATGACCAATTCACCTGCTATGCCCGGCGGCACTCGTTGCCCGTGGTCGTCGACGATAAAGGCTTCGGTGTTCGGAATGGCTATTCCGACCGACCCCGGCCGGCGGTCAAGCTCCTCGGGCGGCAGATAGGTGCAGCGCTTGCATTCCGTCAGGCCATACATCGAATAGAGCCTGACACCGGGAAAAAGGAACCGCAAGCGTTCTATGTGAGCCGGCGGCAAGGCAGCCGCCGTGTTGGAAATATAGCGAAGGCTGGGCAGGAAGCCCGGCGCCAGATCACGCATCTGCAGGATCATCGCTGCCATCGTGGGCACGAGCGGAAGCCCGGTGACGCCTTCCTGGCGGATGCGTTCAAAGACCGCCTGGGGAAAAGCGAAGGACTTCTCGAGCACGAGCGTGGCGCCGAGCCTGACGGTCATCAGCAATTGATAGAGGCCGTAATCGAAAGCGAGGGGCAGAACATTCAAGATGATGTCGTCGGGCGAGTTGCGCAGGTAGTTGGTGATGGAGTCGGCCGCCGCGTCGCAATTGCGGTGCGTCATCATCACGCCCTTGGGCCGGCCGGTCGAGCCCGAGGTGTAGATCAACATAGCAAGATCCACGTCAATGCCGCGGTGGTCAATCTCCCTGGCTTGGAGCGTCAAGCAATCCGCCAGGGATGTGGCCCCTGCCGGGCATTGGTTATCGGCACCAACGGTGGAGGCCACGAAGATGCCGGTCCTGCCGGACGATCCGCACGCCTCGGCGACCACGGGCATCAGTTTTGCTTGCGTGAGGATCGCAGCTGCGTCGCAATCGGCGATGATGTAGGCCAGCTTTTCGGCCTTGGTGGATGCATTGATCGGACTGAAAGTCGCGCCTGCTTTAAGAACTGCGAAAATCGAAACCGCAGCCTCCCAGCAATTGTCCATGAAGATCAGGACCCGGTCGTCGCGACTGACGCCATTCATGAAAAGGGCGGCGGCCAGACGGCTCGAAAGATCGTCCAGCTCTTCATAGCACAGCCTTTTGTGCTCGGTGATCAATGCCGTTTTGGCTGGATGGGCAGCGGCCTTCGCCGTCAGAAAATGTTCGATCCGCACGGACGCTCCTCGCCGATGGCGCCTACGCTGCCAGCGCTTCTGCCTTTGCCTTGATGAAGGCTGAGATGCGGTCAATCGAATCCAGATTGGCCGGTACGATGTCGGCATCGACCATCGCTATGCCGAAATCATCCTCTATGAATGCCACGAGCTCCAACACGGCCGTCGAGTCGATGATGCCGTTCTCGATCAGTGATGCGGAGTCTGCAAGCTCGTAGGACGTGTCCCCGAACAGGAAGTTGTCGACGATAAAGGTTTTGACCTTGTCCTTGATTGCTATCATGATTTTTCATTCCCTCGATTTCTCAGGCCGCTCGTGCTGCACCGACCTTTTCGCCAGTGAAAATCTTCTGCCACAGTTGCGTCGACAAAATGCCGACGAAAGCCGCATTGTCGCGGAATCCGGACGCTGGCTGCAAGCGGCATTTCTCGTGCAGGTTCGCCACCGCCTTGGCGTTGAATAGTCCTCCGGCGGCGATGCTCGCCTCGCTCAGTGAGTCGCGTACGTAGTCCAGTTCTCCCGCTCCAACGAAGGAGCGGGCTTCCGGTGCCCGGTAAGGCTGTTTGGTGCGCTCGCGGATGGCCGTCGGAAGCAGGTGCTTGGCAGCTTGGCGCAATATGTGTTTTTCCACCAGTCCCTTCAGCTTCATCTCCGGCGGAAGTCTGGCCGCAAACTCTACCAAGCGATGGTCAAGGAAGGGGAAACGCCCTTCGATACCGTGCGCCATGGCCATGCGATCGCCCTGGCTGGAGAGGATGTAGCCTGGCAGGAGAAAGCGGGTTTCGAGATATTGCGCCTGATGCAGCGGATGCCACCGGGAAAATGCCTCAGGCAACCGGCTGGCCAGGTCCTCGGCTGCGTCATACCCCTTCAATGTCGCGCGCAGGTCACCGGAAAAGAACATCTTCGCCGCTGATGTGGTCTTGAAACGCGGCCGATGCGAGAACAGCGGATCGTCCAGCGCAGCGCTGCCGGTTCCGAAGAACGCAGCCAGGTACTCCACGGACTGCTGTTGCAGGCCCGGCAGATAGGGATAAAGCTTGCGGAACAGTTGTGGCCTTATGCGCGATGCCGGCTGTCGCGCGCAGAAACGGCGAACCCGCGCTTCCTTGAAGACATCATAACCGGCAAAGACCTCGTCGGCGCCTTCGCCTGTCAGCACCACTTTCAAACCGGCCTGGCGAACGAGGCCAGACAATTGATAGAGGGGGGCCGGGGCGGTGCGGATGATCGGCCGCTCGGTAAAGCGGATGACTTCGGGAAACACACCGGCGATATCGCCGGCACGACACGCAACGGTTCGATGGCGCGTGCCAAGTGCTGACGCCATTTCGGTCTGGAAGGCGCTTTCGTCATGCTCGGCGCTGTCGAACGTCACGGAAAATGTCTGCAGCTTAAGAGGAGTCATGCCGGCCGCGAGTGCCGAAACGAGGGATGAATCGAGCCCGCCCGAAAGGTAAGAACCGACCGGCACGTCGGCGCGCATGCGAAGCCTCACCGCGTCGGTCAACAGGGCCTGCAGTTCCTCGGCCGCGTCGTCCTCATTGGTGATCTTCGATGGCGTATCCGGATACGGATAGTCTAGGTGCCAATATGGTTTGACCGTGACTTGCCCCTGTGTCGCGATCATCACGCTTGCCGGCTCCAGCTCGTGGATGTTGCGGAAAGCCGTGCGTGGAGCGATCGGCGCCCACAGCGTAAAGATCTGGTCGAGTGCAATCGGATCGATTTCGGCCGAGACGCCGCGTACCTTCAGCAGGGCCTTTATCTCCGACGCAAAGTAGAGCACCCCGTCCTTGCTGGTGTAGAACAGCGGCCGAACACCCATGCGGTCTCTTGCAAGCACCATCCGCCGCCGCCGGTTATCCCAAATCGCGAAGGCGAAATCACCGTTCAGGAGCGACAGGCAGTCTTCGCCCATCTCGTCATACAGCTGCAGGAGAACTTCGGTATCGCTCGATGTGCGGAAGCGTCGGCCCTTGGCCAGCAGCCCTTCGCGCAATTCCACGTAGTTGAAGATCTCGCCGTTGAACGCAATCGTCAAATTGCCGGTTTCGTCGGACATCGGCTGCTGGCCATCACCAATTCCAATCACCGACAGCCGCGCATGCCCAAGTCCAGCCTCGGGCGCTACGAATTTCCCTTGTTCATCCGGCCCGCGATGGGCGATCGCAGACGTCAGGCGCGCAAGCAAAGCTTCCGCATCCCGGACTGAACCGAAATAGCCCCCGAATCCGCACATCCACACAGCTCATACTGAACAGCAAGCCACGAAACATAGCGGTCATAAGCGCCTCAAAGGTTAATCGGATACTTTTCAGCAAGCATGTGGTTAACAGGATGTTAGGACAAAACGATGCTTTTGCGGACCGACTTGCGCCCCACTCCAGGTGTCACGCTTGAAGGCGTCACGGCGAGCGATGCAAATCACTGCTTCGAGTACGGCCGGTACCAGTCAACAAACTTCTTCAGCCCGTCCTCTATCGAAACGCTAGGCCTGAAGCCGAAATTCCGCTCCAGCGCGGTCATGTCGGCGTAAGTCTTCTCGACGTCGCTCGCCTGCATCGGCTCGTTGTGGCGGATTGCCTTGACCTCGAGCAGCCTTTCCAGAATGTCGATGAAGTCGCCCAGACGCACCGGCCGGTTGTTGCCGACATTGTAGAGCCTGTTCGGCGGAACGTCAGCCGCCGGCGGCTTGTCGAGCACGGCGACAACCGCCTTCACAACATCGTCTATGTAGGTGAAATCGCGCCACATTTCGCCATTGTTGAAGACCCGGATCGGTTTGCCCTCGAGCATCGCCTGGGTGAACATCCAATAGGCCATGTCGGGACGGCCCCAGGGACCGTAGACCGTGAAAAACCGCAGGCCGGTCTGCGGTATGCCGAACAGATGGGCGTAGGTGTGGCTCATCAACTCATCGGTTTTCTTGGTGGCAGCGTAAAGCGAAACGGGCTTGTCGACCTGATCGGCTTCGCTGAACGGCACGCTGCGGTTGCCGCCATACACCGAGCTCGACGAGGCATAGACCAGATGCTCGAATGCCGGTTCGGCGCGACAGAATTCGAGCACTTCGAGGTGGCCCATGACATTGGAGCGGATATAGAGCCGCGGATTGTCGAGTGAGTGGCGCACGCCCGCCTGCGCGGCAAGGTGCACGATCCTAACGATGCCTTGCCCGGCCAAAGCGGCTGCAAGCGCGCCCTGTTCGGCAATATCGATCTGGTGGAACGAAAAATCCTTATGGGGCAGAAGGCGGGCAAGCCGCCCCTTTTTGAGCGCCAGGTCGTAATAGTCGTTCATGTTGTCGACGCCGACGACCGCTTCTCCCCGGTCGAGCAGATGGTGGCAAACGTGGCTGCCAATGAATCCCGCGGCTCCGGTGACAAGTATAGGCAACAAGCTTCTCCACGCGCATAGCCGGGCCGGTATCTGGAGCGGCAGATCCGGCCCATTTTGTCGTGCTATAGTCGAAAGCCGAGGTGGAGACCACCATTAAGCTGATGCGTCAGCTTGCCTCGCGCATGGCTTCGGCCGCCTGCAGGTCAACCGACACCAGTTGGCTGACGCCTTGTTCGGCCATGGTCACCCCAAACAGCCGGTCCATGCGCGCCATGGTGATCGGGTTGTGTGTGATGATGACGAAGCGCGTTTCGGTCGTTGCGGCCATTTCGTCCATCAGATTGCAGAAACGCTCGACATTGTGGTCGTCGAGCGGCGCGTCGACTTCGTCGAGCACGCAGATCGGCGCCGGGTTGGTCAGGAACACGGCGAAGATCAGCGACATCGCCGTCAACGCCTGCTCGCCGCCGGACAGCAGCGTCATCGTCTGCGGCTTCTTGCCGGGCGGGCGCGCCAGGATCTCGAGCCCCGCTTCGAGCGGATCGTCGGACTCGATCAGTTGCAGCTCGGCGGTGCCGCCGCCGAACAGATGCGAAAACAACCGTTGAAAATGGCCGTTGACCACCTCGAAGGCGGCGAGCAGCCGCTCGCGGCCTTCGCGGTTCAGGCTATGGATCGCCTGCCGCAGCTTGCGGATCGCCTCGATGATGTCGTCGCGCTCGGAGACGATGGTCTCCAGCCGGTCCGACAGTTCCTTCTGCTCCTCCTCGGCGCGCAGATTGACGGCACCGAGCCGTTCGCGTTCGACCTTCAGCCGGTCGAGCTGACGCTCGATCTCGGCCATTTCGGGCATCGGGCTGTCGGATTCGAGGCCGGTGTGGCGGATCACCAGATGCGGCGGCGTGTTCAGCGTTTCCTGGATGCGCGCCTCGACTTCCAGCCGACGCTCGTCGGCGGCGGTCAGCCGCTCTTCGGCGCGAACGCGGGATTCGCGCGCCTCGGCCAGCGACTGGATGGCAGCAGTCGCAGCCTTGTCCAGCTCGGACTGCCGGTTCTCCGCTTCCTGCAAGCGGTCGCCCGCTGCCTTGCGCAGGCTTTCGGCCTCGGCGAGCTGCGACAGCAGGGCGCGCCGCTTGGCGTCGATCTCGTCGGGGGCGTCGGCCAGTTGCTCGCGCTCGGCCTCGGCCTCTGCTTTGCGTTCGCCGAGCGCCGCGATCTGCGTCGAGGCGTTTTCGGCGCGCTCGACCCAGTTGCGCCGTTCAAAGCCGATGGCGTCGAGCCGGCGCGCACGTGCCTCGGCTTCCCGCCTCAGGCCCTCGTGAACGGCACGCGCATCGGCAAGGGCGGCGCGGTCGCGGGCGACGTTGGCGGCCGACTGCTCGAGCTGCAATTGCAGATCGCCGAGATCGGGCGCGTCCTGCAGCAGCATTTCCGCCTCGACGAATGCCGCCGCCGTTTCCTCATGGCTGTCGACAATGCGTGCGCGCGCCTCGTCAAGTGCTGCACGCCGGCTCGACAGCTCGCCGCCGGCTTTTTCGGCCTCGGCCAGCGTATTGCGGGCAGCGTCGAGCCCGTGCTGGGCGTCGCGCCCGGCCTGTCGGGCGTTGCGTTCGGCCTCGCTCGCCTGGGCAAGCGCCTGTTCGGCCTGGGCAAGGGCTTGTTCAGCTTCGCGCAGGGTGCGCGTGGCATGGACTGCTTCGGCATCGAGCTCGGCCAGCCGGTTTTTCTGCGCCAGCCGCTGCGCGGCGGCGGTCGGGGCATCGGCGCTGGCGGTGAAGCCGTCCCAACGCCAGAGCGCGCCTTCGCGGCTGACCAGCCGTTGACCGGGAGCAAGCAGCGTCTGCAGCCGTCTTCCGTCGGCGGCTTCGACAATGCCGATCTGGGCCAGCCTGCGGGCCAGCTGTGCCGGCGCACGCACAACGCTGGCGAGGCTCCTTATGCCTTCGGGCAATGCGGCGTCGGCAGGCTGGATTTCGCTCTGGCCCCAATGTACCGGCGCACTGCGGTCGAGCGGCACGTCGAGATCTTCGCCAAGCGCGGCACCCAGCGCCGTCTCGTAGCCACGCTCGACGCTGATCTGCTCCAGCACCGAGGGAAATAGATCGCCGCTGGCGGCGTTGAGGATCTTGGCCAGCGTGCGGGCCTCGGTTTCGATCCGCGCCAGCTCGGCCTTTGCGTCCTGAACCGGTGGGCGGGCAGCACTTTCGCCTGCACGCGCCTCGGCGACCGCCTGTTCGGCGGCAATGGCGGCTGCCTCAGCCTCTTCGAGCAGCGCCAGCGCCTGATCGACCAGCAGCCGCTTCTCGGCGGGATCGGGCAGGCCGGCGACCCTGGAGACGATCTCCGACAGTTCGCGGTCGACATCGGCAAGCTGGCGGGCAAAGCGGTCGCGGCGCTCAGCGGTGTCGCGCAGCGTCCGTTCGATCTGGTTGCGCGAGGCGGCAACCTCCGCCCGTTCGGCGGTCAGCGCGGCGAGCCTGGCCTCGCTCGAGGCAAGTGTCGATGCCGCCTGCTCGAAAGCCGCGCGGGTGCTGGCCTCGCGCTCGGCGGCGCCGGCGTTTTCGGCGTTGAGCGCGGCTTCTTCGGCGGCGAGGCGTTCGAGGATATCCGCATTGTCGCGGACCATGCGCTCCTCGCGGGCAAGGTCGCCATCGAGCTGTTGCAGTCGGCGGTCGAGCTCAGCCTGGCGGGCGCGGATGCGGCCTGCCTCTTCCTCGATCTGCGCCTTGGCGATCGATAGACGCTGGAAGGCGGCGGCGGCAGCGGCTTCCGCATCGCGCAGGTCCGGCAGCCGGTGGGCGTTGATGCCTTGTTCCCTGGCGGCAGCCATCTGGGCGGCGGCACGGTCGCCGACCAGCGCGGTGGCAATCGCCAGCGCCGAACGCGCTTCGCCTTCCTGCGTCTTGGCCAGCGTCCAGCGCAGATGCAGCAGCGTCGCTTCGGCCTTGCGGATGTCGGCCGACAGGTTCTTGAAGCGCGAGGCCTGGCGGGCCTGGCGTTTCAGGCTTTCGATCTGGCTTTCCAGCTCGCCGACGACGTCGTCCAGCCTTTCGAGGTTCTGTTCCGCCGCCTTCAGCCGCAGCTCGGCTTCGTGGCGGCGCGTATGCAGGCCGGAAATTCCGGCCGCCTCTTCCAGCAGCGCGCGGCGCGCCTGCGGCTTTGCCTGGATCAGCTCGCCGATGCGGCCCTGGCCGACCATCGAGGGCGAGCGGGCGCCGGTCGACTGGTCAGCGAACAGCAGCTGCACGTCCTTGGCGCGGGCTTCCTTGCCGTTGATGCGGTAGAGCGAGCCGGCCTCGCGCTCGATGCGGCGCGAGACCTGCAATTCATCGGCGTCGTTGAAAGCGGACGGCGCGGTGCGGTCGCTATTGTCGAGGAAGAGCGTGACTTCGGCGGTGTTGCGGGCCGGACGCGTTCCCGAACCGGAAAAGATCACGTCGTCCATACCGGACGCACGCATGTTCTTGTAGGAGCTTTCGCCCATAACCCAGCGCAGCGCCTCGACCAGGTTCGATTTGCCGCAGCCGTTCGGCCCAACGATGCCGGTCAGGCCGCGTTCGATGACGAACTCGCCGGGTTCGACGAAGGATTTGAAGCCGAGGAGGCGAAGGCGCGAGAACTTCATTCGCGCCGGCCCATAGCCAAGTTCCGCAAAAGTCTTCCGCGGCTTTGCGACAAGAACCCGCGGCACAACAAAAAGCCGCGCACGCCGAAGCGCAGCGGCTTCGGCGTCGCCGAAACGTCAGAGCAGAGGGTCGATGATGGCCGACATTTCCGCAATCGACATCGCCCCTTTGTAGGTCTTTCCGTTGATGAAAAAGGTCGGTGTGGAATCGACCTTGAATTCGTCGGCGCCGCGCTTCTGGACGGATCTCACATCGTCCAGAAGTTTCTGATCCGTCAAGCAGGCCTCGAAGGACTCCTGTGTAAAACCGGCAAGCTTGGCGATTTGCAGCAGTGCGTCCTTGGTATTGTTCACACCAACCCAGTTCGCCTGCTGCCTGAACAGCACGTCGACCATCGGGAAATAATTGTCCTTGGAGCAGCGCGCCAGCATGAAACCGGCTTCGGCGCTGGGATCGAACGGAAATTCGCGCAGGATGTAGCGGGCCTTGCCGGTGTCGATATATTTCGTCTTCAGCTCCGGAAAAGTGGTTTCGGCGAAATGCGCGCAGTGCGGGCAGGTCATCGAGGCATATTCGACGATGGTGACCTTTGCGTCGTCCTTGCCGAGCTGCATGTCGGGCAGCGCGCCCGGCTTCAACAAGGCCGCCATGTCCACCGTACCCTGAGCTTCCGGCGCCTTGGCGGCGGCTGGAGCGGCCGGCTTCGCAGGGTCGGCGGGTTTCGTCGAATCGGCGGGGGCCGCAGGCGTCACATCCTGCGCCTCGGCTTTCTCGCCCGAGTCGCTGCATGCGGCAAGCAGAGCCACCGCTGGTATGGCGGCCAGCGAAGACAAGAGGTTTCTGCGGGACAAGGAGCGGATCATACGAATCACCTGGCAATAGTTGGATTTTGCAATGCAAAGGCTACAAAAAGCGAGAGTTGGCGCGAATTAAGGCATTGCCGTCCCTATTCCAATCGCCAAGTTCGAGCATGCCATCACGATAGCGCGAGATCACGGCTTCTTTTGGCCGAGAATGGTGGCGCCAAGCCGCTCCAGCGAGGCGCGCAGCCCGTCGTCCTCGATCAAACCGACCGCGCCTGACAGCTTCGCCTTCTCGGCCACGGTCAGCGGCCGCAAACTGGGTTTCGGCTTTTCCCGGCCCGTCATTACCGGCTTCTGCACGATCCTGATCCGGCCGATCGCATTGAAACCGAGAAACGCATTGACCCGGTTGATGATCTCGCCGGTCTCGTGCTGCAGATGCAGTGCCGCCACACCCTCGCAGGCAATGACCAGCACCGCCGGCTCGAACGGATCGTCCTCATGCATGCGGCGCGGCCACTGGATCTTTTCCGGGCGCGAGCGGCCGGCAAGCCGCGGCCCGGCAATCTCTTCCCACGACTGGACCAGCCCGATCGACATGCCGGCCCGCTTGCGCAGCACCGGGTCGAGTATCTCGGTTGCGAGATCGCTCACCGGAACGGGATTGCCGAAGGGCCTTTTCCCTGCCATGTGCGTTCTCCAGCTTCAGCACCAGTGGATTAGGGCCGATCCTCGATCAATGGCACTGCACGACCAGACCCGCAAGGCCGTATCCGGAGACGATGGCGAGATCGCGTTCCGGCTGCTTGGCTGGTACGACGCGCATCACCGCGACCTGCCCTGGCGCGTTCCGCCGCGCGCGCTGGCAGGCGGCGCGCGGCCCGATCCCTATCTGGTCTGGCTTTCCGAGGTAATGCTGCAGCAAACCACGGTCGAGGCGGTAAAATCCTATTTCCGGGCTTTCGCGCAGAAATGGCCGACGGTCGAAGCACTGGCGGCGGCACCGACCGAAGACATCATGAAGGCCTGGGCCGGGCTCGGCTATTATTCTCGCGCCCGCAACCTCAAAGCCTGTGCCGATCTCGTCGCGCGGCAAGGCGGTCGCTTTCCGGACAGCGAGACCGGTTTGAAGGAACTGCCCGGGATCGGCGCCTACACGGCGGCGGCAGTCGCGGCGATCGCTTTCGACCGGCCCGCCGCCGTCGTCGACGGCAATGTCGAGCGGGTCGTCTCACGGCTGTTTTCGATCGCCACGCCGCTGGGCGAGGCCAAGGGCGAGATACGCGGCCATGTCGAGCGCATGGTTCCCCGGACAAGGCCGGGTGACTTCGCCCAGGCGATGATGGACCTGGGCGCGACGATCTGCACGCCGCGCCGGCCCGGCTGCATGCTTTGCCCGGTACGGCAGGATTGCAGCGCGACCACCTCAGGCGACCCCGAACGCTTTCCGGTCCGCCTGCCCAAGGCCGAAAAACCCTTGCGCCGCGGCGCCGCTTTCGTTGCCGTCAGGGGCGACGGCGCCATCCTTTTGCGCAAGCGCGCGGATAAAGGCCTGCTCGGCGGCATGACCGAAGTGCCCACGACCAGCTGGACCGCGCGGATCGACGGCGCCACCACCGATGCGGCAGCCCCGTTCTCCGGCGACTGGCGGCGGGCCGGACGCATTGGCCATGTCTTCACCCACTTCGCGCTCGAACTCGACGTGTTCAAGGCGGAGACCGACAGCGCCGCCCCGGCAGGGCATTTCTGGTCGCTGGCGCACGAAATTTCCGGGGAAGCGCTGCCGAGCGTCATGAAAAAGGTAATCGAAGCGGCGATACCGGGCGCGACGAAAAAGCAGCGGCCGCGTTGAAAGAGAGAAGAATGACTGAAATCCGCCACATCGTTTTCGACATCGGCAAAGTGCTGATCCACTATGATCCGGACCTGCCCTTCAGTCGCTTGATCCCCGATCCCGACGAACGGAAATGGTTCTTCGACAATGTCTGCACGCATGATTGGAACATCGAGCAGGATCGCGGCCGCAGTTGGGAAGAGGCCGAAGCGCTGGCGATCGCGCAATATCCCGAGCACGCCGAAAATATCCGCAATTTCCGCCGGCACTGGCACGAGATGGTGCCTCACGCCTACGAGGACAGCGTCGCCATCATGATCGGCCTGATCGACAGCGGCCATGACGTGACGATGCTCACCAATTTCGCTGCGGATACGCTCGCCGAGGCCCGCGAGCGCTTCGATTTCCTCAATCGGCCGCGCGGCGTCACCGTTTCCGGCGACATCCGCCAGATCAAGCCGGATCGCGCCATCTATGACCACCACGTCGCCGCGTTCAGCCTCGAACCGTCAGCGACGCTGTTCATCGACGACAGCCAGAAGAACGTCGACGGCGCCAAGGCGGCGGGCTGGCAGTCGGTGCTGTTCACCGATGCAAAGACGCTCAGGGCGGACCTTGAGCGTCTTGGGATCAAAGTGTGATTTGAATCGGTTCCAGGAGTTGGTTGAGCCTTCGCATTAACCGATCTGTCGCAACTCGGAAGCCATCAGGCGCCCGCCCGCTCCATGCCCAGGCGGGCGATGCGGCGAAGCTCGTCGATCGGGGTCAGGCCGCCGCTGCGCTCATAATGCCAGAAGGTCCATCCGTTGCAGGCGTCCAGCCCCTGCACCTCGGCGCCGATCTTGTGGATCGACCCGGCACTGTTGCCGATCGCCAGCGTGCCGTCGGCGCGCACTTTTGCCGCCCAGCGCTTCTTGGCGTCGTAGAGCGTGGCGCCTGGCGCCACCAAGCCATTGTCGAGAAGGGTGACGAATGCGACGCGCGGCTCAGCCCGCTTGCCGGTCAGTACCGTCAAATTGGCGCCTTCCAGCGGCCGGACCGCATCGATACGTTCCATGGCGGCATCGATATAGGTTTGTTCGCGCTCGATGCCGACGAAGTGGCGGCCAAGCCGCTTGGCCACAGCCCCGGTGGTTCCTGAACCGAAGAACGGGTCGAGCACGATGTCGCCCGGCCTGGTCGATGCCGTCATGATGCGGGCAAGCAACGCTTCCGGCTTCTGCGTCGGATGCAATTTGTCACCATTGTCGTTCTTCAGGCGCTCGCCGCCGGTGCAGATCGGAAACAGCCAGTCCGAGCGCATCTGGACGTCGTCGTTCGATGCCTTCAGCGCCTCGTAGTTGAAAGTGTAGCCCTTGCCCTTCTGGTCGCGCGATGCCCAGATCATCGTCTCATGCGCGTTCTGGAAACGGCGGCCACGGAAATTGGGCATTGGATTGGTCTTGCGCCAGACGACGTCGTTGAGGATCCAGAAGCCCAGGTCCTGCATCTTTGCCCCGACCCTGAAAATATTGTGGTAGGAGCCGATAACCCAGATCGTGCCGTTGGGCTTCAACACACGGCGCGCCGCCAGCAGCCAGGCGCGGGTGAAGGCGTCGTAGGCCTCAAAACTGTCGAACTGGTCCCAATGGTCGTCGACGGCATCGACCTTGGATTGGTCGGGCCGGTGCAGATCGCCATCGAGCTGCAAATTATAGGGCGGATCGGCGAAGATCACATCGATCGACTTTTCCGGCAGCCGTTCGAGCGCGGCGACGCAGTCGCCCTTCAGGATCGTATCCAGCCACTCGGATTGCTGGGGAGCATCGGAAAGCTCGTCGAGAAGACGCACGGCAGACATTGTGACACCCAAGGCACGCGTTACTGTTTACTGTCCGTTATGGTTACCGATCAGCGTAAATATTCAGTGAAGCAGCCCGCCGAATTTGCGAAGCACGGCCTGTTGGTGTATGCCGCGCCGCCTGAGCCGTTTGGACCAAAGGGCCTCGGCATTCCCCTCATCCCGCTTTCCGGATCACCATGCCTCAGCCAGACCTTGTCATCTTCGATTGCGACGGCGTGCTCGTCGATTCCGAAATCATCGCCGCGCGGATCGATGCCGAGCTGTTGACCTCGGCCGGCTACGAGATATCGGCCGAGGAGATTTCCGAGGTCTATGCCGGGTTGACTTTCAAGGACATCATGATGCGGGTCGAGGAAAAGTCCCGGATCCCGTTCCAGGCCTCGCTGATCGACAAGGAGGAACAGCTGGTCGATCGTCGGCTGCGCAGCGACGTGCGTGCCATCGACGGGGCGCACGAGGCTGTCGCCGCGGTAGCAGTGCCGCGCTGCGTCTGTTCGAATTCGCGTTCGGAGCGAATCGAATTCATGCTGGAGAAGGTGCAGCTTTTGCCGTTCTTTGCCGGCCGTATCTTTTCCTCGCTGGAAACCCCGACCGGGAAATCCAAGCCGGCGCCGGACGTGTTTCGGTTCGCCGCGGAAAAGCTCAAGGCCGATCCTGCGAACACCTTTGTCATCGAGGATTCGGTGCATGGCGTCACCGGCGCCAAGACGGCGGGAATGCGCGTCATCGGCTTCACCGGCGCGGCGCACAGCTATCCCGGCCACGCCGATGCGCTGACCGAGGCCGGCGCGGAAACGGTCATCCGCCGCTGGGCGGAACTGAAAAGCGTGATCGCCGCGCTGTCGGAATGGTCGGCGGACGCCTGAGAGGCCGCCTCCAACCGCCGTGGCGCGAATGCAGCGGCTCAGTTGGTCGCGGCGGCTTTCTTCTTCCTCGGCTTGTCTGTCGCTACTTTCGGAGCGCCCTCGTCATACCCGGCATATGCCTGGTAGTCCTTCGCCGTCGGCTCCGGAACGACGACGTTGGAATCGGTGAAGACGAACTGCGTGGCACTCGAAGGATCGGTAACCTGGACCTGATAGGAGTGAAGCTGCGAATAGAGAACTTCGGTGCCGTGCATCACCGCGATGCGGATCGGCATGGTGATGGTGCCGGGGGTGAACATCGGGCCAGGCACGACCTTGCCGGCGACGGCTATCTTCATCGACAAGGAGCCGTTGGCGCGGCTGCAGTCGCGGGTCACATCGGTGATCGAAGCCTGATAGATGATCTTGGCGGAATCGTCCGGCTGATCGGCGCCAGCCGCGTCCGCTGCCGGCTGGGCGGCTTCCTCGGCGGCAACATCGGTTTTTTTCTTCGGCTTCGGACCGCTCTTGGCGTAGGTATTGAAGAAGGCAGTGCCGTCACGCAACGTCACTTTCGGGCAATAGGCCTGCAGCTGGCTGGAAAGCACCTTGGGATCGGGTGGCGGTGGCGGTGTCGTATCCTTTTTGCCGAAGCCGAGAATTCCATTGTCGCTCGATTGGCAACCTGCGGCGGCAAGCATAAAGCCGGCGAGCGCCAGACCCGCGACAAAACGACCGTTGAATGAATGAAACGCCATGAACTGCACTTCCCTCTCGCAAAGCCGGTGACGTATATCAACCGCGCGGCAAAAATGCGACTGAGCCTGCGCAGAAATCCACCACCTCGCGGCGGGCGAAAATTCCCGGCAGCAATGGAAACGTGACGATGCAATATGTGAGTACCCGCGGGGAAGCGCCCGCGCTTGGATTTTCCGACGCGGTGCTGGCCGGACTGGCGCGCGACGGCGGGCTCTACCTGCCGAGCGCCTGGCCGCATTTTTCCGCAGCCGAGATCCGCGCCATGCGCGGCCTTGGCTATCCCGATCTTGCCATCCGTGTGCTGTCGCCGTTCCTCGGCGGCGAGATCGCGGCGCCGGTGTTCGAACGGCTGGTGCGCGAAGCCTATGCGACCTTCCGCCATGAGGCCGTCTGCCCGCTCGTGCAGACCGGGCCGAACAGCTTCGTGCTCGAGCTGTTCCACGGCCCGACGCTCGCGTTCAAGGACGTGGCGATGCAGCTTCTTGCGCGGCTGATGGACCATGTGCTGGCCGAGCGCGACCAGCGCGCCACCATTGTCGGTGCCACCTCCGGCGACACCGGAGGGGCCGCCATCGATGCCTTTGCCGGGCGCAACCGCACCGACATCTTCGTGCTTTTCCCGCACGGCCGCGTCTCGCCGGTACAGCAGCGGCAGATGACGACCTCGACCGCCGCAAACGTCCATGCGTTGGCGATCGAAGGCAATTTCGACGACTGCCAGGGCCTGGTAAAGGCCATGTTCAACGACCACGGTTTTCGCGACCGGGTATCGCTGTCCGGCGTCAACTCGATCAACTGGGCCCGCATCATGGCCCAGATCGTCTATTATTTCTCGTCCGGCCTGTCGCTCGGCGCGCCCGACAGGCCGGTTTCCTTCACCGTGCCGACCGGCAATTTCGGCGACATCTTCGCCGGCTATGCCGCCAAGAAGATGGGGCTGCCGATCGAACGGCTGATCATCGCCACCAACGACAACGATATTCTGGCGCGCACGCTGGCGACCGGCGAATACCGCATGAAGGGGGTCTTTTCGACCACGTCGCCCTCGATGGACATCCAAGTGTCTTCGAACTTCGAACGCTTGCTGTTCGAGGCGTCCGGCCGCGATGCCTCGACCGTGCGGCGCTACATGGACGGGCTCAAGCAGTCCGGCGCCTTCACCATCGAGGCCGGGGAAATCGCCAGGATCCGCTCCGAATTCGACGCCGGCCGCGCCACCATGGACGAGGTCGCCGCCACCATCCGCACCACACTTGCGGCGAGCGGCTATCTGCTCGACCCGCATACGGCCGCGGCCGTGCATGTGGCCGCCGGCAAGGCTGCGGGTGAGGTGCCGATGGTGGTGCTGGGCACTGCGCACCCGGCAAAGTTTCCCGCCGCCGTCGAAGCCGCCAGCGGCGTGTCGCCTGCCCTGCCTGCATGGCTAGGCGGGTTGATGAGCGCCGAGGAAAAATACACGGTACTTCCATCCGACCTGAAAATGGTGGAAGATTATCTCGGCCGCCACACGCGGGCGGCGCGTTAGGGAGTAATTGCCATATGGGTGTTGAGGTAAGCCGTCTGTCGAACGGCCTGACAGTCGCCACCGAAACCCTTCCAAGCCTCGAATCTGTTGCCCTTGGCGCCTGGGTCAAGTCGGGCGCACGCAACGAGCGTGACGAAGAGCACGGAATGGCGCACTTGCTCGAGCACATGGCTTTCAAGGGCACCAGGCGGCGAAGCGCCTTCGAGATTGCCTCGGAGATCGAGGACGTCGGCGGCGAGATCAATGCCGCCACCAGCGTCGAGACGACCTCCTATTATGCAAGGGTTCTGAGCGACGACGTGCCGCTGGCCGTCGATATCCTTTCCGACATCCTGCAGGAATCCGAATTCGATCCGCAGGAGTTGGAACGAGAGCAGCATGTGATTCTGCAGGAGATCGGCGCCGCGCACGATACGCCCGACGACGTCGTTTTCGATCACTTTACCGAGACCGCCTTCCGCCACCAGACTATCGGCCGCTCGATTCTTGGCACGCCGGAAACCGTCAAATCCTTCACTTCGAAGCAGCTGCACGACTTCATCGAACGACAGTACGGTGCCGAGAACATGGTGATGGTGGCGGCCGGCGATATCAAGCACGACGATTTCGTGCGGGAAGTCGAAAAGCGTCTCGGCAGCTTCCGCGGCAAGGCCGACGGCACCATCCCGCAATATGCGCAGTATGTCGGCGGCGATTTTCGCGAGGACCGCGACCTGATGGACGCCCAGATCGTGCTGGGTTTCGAGGGCCGCGCCTATCACGTCCGCGATTTCTATGCCTCCCAGGTCCTGTCGATGATCCTGGGCGGCGGCATGTCGTCGCGACTTTTCCAGGAAGTCCGCGAAAAACGCGGCCTGTGCTATTCGGTCTATGCCTTCCATTGGGGTTTTTCCGACACCGGCGTCTTCGGGGTCCATGCGGCGACCGGACAAAGCGATATTGCCGAGCTGGTGCCTGTGATCATCGACGAGCTGCAAAAGGCCGGTGAAAACATCCTGCAGGAGGAGCTTGACCGGGCGCGTGCCCAATACCGCGCCGGGCTGATCATGTCGGCCGAGAGCCCGGCCAGCCGCGCCTCCCAGATCGCCAGGCAGTTGCTTCTGTTCGGCAGGCCGATCGCCAAGGAAGAGCTGATGGAGCGGCTGGCGGCGTTGACTGTCGAGCGGCTGACGGATCTGTCGTCCCGGCTTTTTTCGACCAAGCCGACGCTTACAGCCGTCGGGCCGGTGGGTACGCTCGCGCCCTATGAGGCAATCCTCGATTCGCTTTCGGGCACGCAGACCACTGCCCGTAAGCTTGCCGTCTAAGCCTATTCGAGCGTCGTGTTCGCGCTCCCTTTCTTTCGCCGCGACCTGCCGGCACTGAAGGGCGAGCTTGTCACGCTGCGCGTACCGCTGACCAACGACTATCGCGAGTGGTCGGTGCTGCGCAGTGAAAGCCGCGCTTTTCTTGAGCCGTGGGAGCCGCGATGGACCCCTGACGAACTCGACCGCACGGCGTGGCGGCATCGTATCGGGCGCTACCGCGAGGACTACGCGCAGGGGACGGCGATCGCCTTCTTCATCTTCGAGAAAAGCAGCGGCAGGCTGGCCGGCGGTATCACCCTCGGCAATATCCGCCACGGGGTCGCCCAAAGCGGCCATATCGGCTACTGGATCGGCGAGCGCTTCAGCGGACGCGGCCTGATGACCGATGCCGTCAAGGTGGTGACGCGTTTCGCCTTCGAAACGCTGCGATTGCACCGGATCGAAGCTGCCTGTATTCCCGACAACGCCCGGTCGATCCGCGTGCTTGAAAAAGCCGGATTCCGGCGCGAAGGACTGCTACGATCCTATCTCAGGATCAACGGCATCTGGCAGGACCATTACCTATACGCCCGAATCGCGGACGATCCGCCGGGCGTTGGAACAAAGGACTGATTTTGACGAATTTTCTGCGCAAGGGGTCGCTGCTTGCCTTTATGCTGGCGGCAATCGTCACGCTCTGCGCGGCATCCTCGGCGTTTGCCGTAGAACCGATCAAGATCGCCCGCGACGACGTTGCGCTCGATCTTTCGGGGGCCGTCTCGATCTACCGGAACCAGGGCGAGAATTTTCAGGTGTCGACCGCGCCAGGCCCGGACGGCATCGTGCGGCGCATCGAGGTCGAGGCAAATGATGCGCGCTCGACCGGTGACTGGGCGGTGTTCGCGCTCGCTAATACCACCGACCAGCAGCTCGACAGGCTGATTGTCGCACCGCATTTCCGGCTGGTGAATTCCGGCCTGTTCTGGCCGGATCTCGGCTCGACCCGTATCGCTGCGATCACGCCCAGCGAAGGCTTTGCGCTCGACCGTCAGACCAGCCCCGACGCCGACGTGTTCCGGGTGACGTTGAACCCCGGAACGGTGATTACCTTCATCGCCGAGCTCGCCTCGCCCAAGCTGCCGCAGGTCTATCTGTGGGATCCTGAATCCTACAAGGACTCGGTCAATTCCTACACGCTGTTTCGTGGCATCGTCATCGGCATCGCCGGCCTGCTGGCGCTGTTCCTGACCATTCTTTTCGTCGTCAAGGGGACCTCGATGTTCCCGGCAACGGCGGCCCTAGCCTGGGCGGTGCTTGCCTATATCTGCGTCGATTTCGGCTTTCTCAACAAGATCATAGAGATCTCACCGGGCAATGAGCAGATGTGGCGCGCCGGAACGGAGGTGGCGCTCGCGGCGACCTTCGTGGTGTTCCTGTTTGCCTATCTCAACCTCAACCGGTGGCACGGCCATTTCAGCTACGGCGCACTGGTCTGGATTCTCGGGCTGGTGCTGATCGCCGGTGTCGCCATCATCGATCCGGCGGTTGCCGCCGGCATTGCCAGGCTGTCCTTCGCCGCCACCGCGCTGACCGGGCTCGGCCTGATCATCTTCCTCGGTATCCGCGGTTACGACCGCGCCATCATGCTGGTGCCCAGTTGGGTGATGGTTCTGCTGTGGCTATGCGGATCGTGGATGGCAATCACCGGCATGCTGGACAACGATATCGCTCAGCCGGCGCTGGGCGGTGGGCTGATCCTCATCATCCTGCTGATCGGCTTCACCGTGATGCAGCACGCTTTTGCCGGCGGCGCGCTGCATCAGGGCCTGTTCTCCGACCTTGAGCGGCAGGCGCTGGCGGTTGCCGGATCGGGCGATACTGTGTGGGACTGGGACGTGCTGCGCGACCGCGTCGTCACTCGTCCCGACGTCAGCATTCAGCTCGGTCTTGCCCCCAACAGCCTCGGCGGCCCTGCCCGCAACTGGCTGCCGGTGCTGCATGCCGACGACCGCGACACGTTTCGCACGACACTCGACGTGGTGCTCGAGCACCGGCGCGGCCGGGTGTCGCAAAACTTTCGCCTGCGCGGCGCCGACGGGCACTATCACTGGTTTTCGTTGCGCGCCCGGCCGGTGATCGGCTCGGACGGCGAGGTCATCCGCTGCGTCGGCACCATGGTCGACGTGACGGAGCAGAAGAAATCCGAGGAACGGCTGCTGCATGACGCCGTGCACGACAATCTGACCGGCCTGCCCAACCGCGAGCTGTTCATGAACCGGCTGGAGGCGATCATTTCGATTGCCCGCACCGAAGAGAAGGTGCGCCCGACCGTCTTCGTCATCGACATAGACCGGTTCAAGCAGGTCAATGACGGGCTCGGCATCTCGGCCGGCGATACCATCCTTTTGACTATCGCGCGGCGGCTGCACCGACTGCTCAAGCCGAAGGATTCGCTGTCGCGCTTTGCCGGCGACCAGTTCGCGCTGATGCTTTTGTCGGAGCAGGATCCGGCCCGCATCGCGGCCATTGCCGATGCCATCAAGCACGCCATCAACAACCCGATCACCTTCGCCAAGCGCGAGATCGTGCTGACGGCCTCGATCGGGCTGATCACCTGGACCGCCACGCAGACCTCGGCCGAGGACATGGTCAAGGATGCCGAGCTTGCCATGCATCAGGCCAAGCGCTTCGGCGGCGACCGGATCGAGCCGTTCCGTCCCGCCTTCCGCACCGTCGGCACCGACCGGCTGCAGTTCGAGTCCGATCTGCGCCGCGCCATCGAACGACGCGAATTCACGCTTGCCTACCAGCCGATCGTGCGGCTGGAGGACGGCAGCGTCGCAGGCTTCGAAGCGCTGCTGCGCTGGGACCATCCGCGGCGCGGCATGATCCCGCCGGCGGATTTCATTCCGGTTGCCGAAAACTGCGGCCTGATCGTGCAGCTTGGGCTGTTTGCCATGCAGCAGGCTGCCGAAGACCTGGCGGGATGGCAAAAGCAGATCGGCGATGCGCCGCTGTCGGTCTCGGTCAATCTGTCCAGCCGCCAGCTCATCCGCCGCGACCTGGTCAGCGACGTCCGCTCGGTGATCGCGCGAGCCAACCTGAAACCGCGCTGCTTCCGGCTCGAACTCACCGAATCGCTGGTGATGGACAATCCCGAGCAGACCGCCCATGTGCTGACCAAGTTGAAGCAGCTTGGCATCGGCCTGTCGCTGGATGATTTCGGCACCGGCTATTCATCGCTGGCCTATCTGACGCGCTTTCCGTTCGACACTATCAAGATCGACAAGAGCTTCGTCGACGACGCGACGCCGAAACGTGCGGTGCTGCTCAAATCCATGGTCAACATGGCGCATGAACTCGGCCTGTCGGTTGTCGCCGAAGGCATTTCGGACGAGAGCGATGCGCTGGAGTTGCGGCAGATGGGCTGCGAATACGTGCAGAGCTTCATGTTCGGCGCGCCGATGCCGGGCGACCAGGTGCTGAAGACGCTGAAGGAACAGTATCCGCTCACTCAAGCGTGACAAGTTTCGGGGACGTGATGAGGCTCAGGCGTGACCGGCAGCCAGGCTGAGATGCGCGAGATCGATGCCGATCGAGGCGAGGATCCGGTCATATTTGCGATCGATGTCGGCGTCGAACAGAAGCTCGGCACTTGCCGGGCAAGTCAGCCAGCCATTCTCGACGATCTCGTTTTCAAGCTGGCCTGCACCCCAGCCGGCATAGCCGAGCGCCATCAGAGCCCGCCGGGGTCCGCGGCCGGAGGAGATGGCGCGCAATATGTCGACGGTCGCGGTGAGACAGACATCATCGGACACGGCGAGCGAGGATTCCACCCGGTAGTCGCCCGAATGCAGAACGAAGCCGCGGCTGCGATCCACCGGTCCGCCATTGCGCACGACGAAGTCGCGCGCCGGCGGCGGCAGGCGAATTGCCTCCAGCTCGTTCATGATGCCAAGTTGCACGAGCAGGTCCGGAAACAGCATCTGCTGCGTCTGGTTGATGATCAGCCCCATCGCGCCTTCGTCGCTGTGCGCGCAAATGTAGATGACGGAGCGCGTGAAGCGGTCGTCCTTCATGCCGGGCATGGCAATCAGGAACTGATCGTCGAGAAAGCCGGGTCCTGCGGCCGTCCTTTTATGGCGCAACAAATCCATGGCCACAGCGTAACGCGTTTCCGGGGCGTCGAAAAGATGGGCGGCGCCCGATTTGATCAGGCTCAAAAGCCGAAGGTCACGCAAATATGATGCCGGCGGCGTCATGAAATCATTGCGCGGCCATCAACGGACGATCAAATCATCGCCATGCAAAGCTTGAAAATCCTGCTGCTTGGTGTGGCCATTGGATCGGCGACCGGCTTCCCCGCCTCAGCCTCCTCGTCGGCCTGGTACAACAGCGAAGGCGGCAGGGTGCGGCTGGTAACAAGCGGCAAAGCCGACGAGGCCGGACGTCTCCAGGGCGTCCTCGACATTGCGCTGAAGCCCGGCTGGAAAACCTATTGGCGCGATCCGGGCGATGCGGGCGTGCCGCCACAGATCGACGTCTCGGCCAGCACCAACATTGCCGACGCGACGCTTTCGTTTCCGCCGCCGCAGCGCCACGATGACGGCTATGGCAAATGGGCCGGCTACGACCACCCGGTTTCGTTGCCGGTGACGTTCACGCTTGCCGCGCCCGGCCAACCGGCCGTCATCGATGCGGACATCTTCCTCGGCATTTGCGAAACCATCTGCATCCCGGTGCAGACAAGGCTGACCGTCGATCCCGGCGCCGATCCCGACAACGCCGAGGATGCGGCACTGGTCAAGGCGGGCCTTGCAACCCTGCCCGCCACGGCAACGCCCGATTTCGGCATAAACGTACTGCCGGGCGACCACGAAACGCTGATTGTCGAAGCGAGCTTTCCGGGCAGCCCCGAGGGCGCCGACTTCTTCGTTGCCGGCGAACGCGACTACATGTTCGGTGCCCCGGCACGCAGCGAAAAGGATGGCAAGCTGATCTTTACTGTACCGATCCTCGACAGGCCGTCGACAACGCCAACCGATGGCGGCCTGCACTACACACTGACAAGTGCCGCAGGCGCGGTCGAAGGCCTGTTGCCATTCCCGTGATGCCAACGTCTGGACGGTTGCCGGGCGCGCCTTAATTCGCTATCGCAAGGAGCTCCCTTCCATTTCCAAGCGAGGACCATCATGACGATCTCCGTTGGCGACAAACTGCCCGATGCGACCTTCAAGACAATGACCGCCGACGGTGCAAGGCCGATCACGACGGGCGAGATATTCTCAGGAAAGAAGGTCGTGCTGTTTGGCGTTCCAGGCGCCTTCACGCCGACCTGCAGCAACAATCATCTGCCCGGCTACCTGGACAATTACGACGCCATCCTGGCGCGCGGCGTCGACACTATCGCCGTTGTCTCGGTCAACGATGTTCACGTCATGGGGGCTTGGGCCCGCTTCAGCGGCGGTGAAGGCAAAATCCTTTATCTTGCCGATGGCAATGGCGATTTCGCCAAATCGGTCGGCCTCGACGCCGACCTCTCCGGCGGCGGCATGGGGCTGCGCTCGAGGCGTTTTTCGATGATCGTCGATGACGGCAAGGTCACTGCACTCAATGTCGAGACAAAGCCCGGCGTCGACGAATCCGGCGCTGCTCACATTCTCGGGCAGCTTTCCGTCCTGGCGACAGCCTAGGCCAGGCACGGCAAAGGGGCGCCTTCGAGCGCTCAACGTCCAAAGGACGCTGACTTTTGCATCGGCGTATGATCCTTCCGAAAGCCGACCCGGTTTTCGGGACCATGCGTCGGCCCTTCGGGACTGTTTGCTTTTGGGGACCTCGATTATGTCTGACATCGTCTGGCGCAGCGTCGCGATCGGCATCGGCGCAACCGCGCTTATGGATGTCTGGGCGATTTTCCTGAGCAAGGTGTTTGCTCAACCGCGGCCGAACTGGGGGCTGGTCGGCCGCTGGGTCTGGCATCTCAGGGAAGGCAAGGTCTTCCATGACGACATTGGCAAGGCCTCGCCCTACCCGCATGAATCAGTACTTGGCTGGGCCTTTCATTATGCTGTCGGCATCGTCTACGGCTTCATACTGGTCGTGCTGGCCGGAACGGCCTGGCTCACCGCGCCGACCTTCCTGCCGGCCTTTATCATCAGCATGGTCACCGTCGGCGCCGGCTGGTTTCTGCTGGCGCCCGGCATGGGCGCCGGCTGGGCCGCTTCGAAGCGGCCCAATCCGATGCAGGTCCGCGCCCTCAATCTTGTGTCGCACACGGTGTTCGCAATCGGACTGTTCGGCACCGCCCTGCTGATCCGATAGGTAATTAACTGTCGCGGCGCTGCGTCGGCCTGTCGATCGGCTGCCATCCATGGATAACGCGACGCGCGCTGATATCGTATGCGAAGTAGTTCCCACCGCCCGCTGGCTGATCCGCCTCGCGGCTGATTTCCCGACCGCTCAAAGAGAGCAGCAGGAGCGTTCCGACACCTCCGTGACCTATGAAAGCAACGTCGACGGCGGCGTCGGTGCGTAGCACAGTGTCTACCTCGCTTAGAATACGACGCTGGGCTTCGATAGCTGGCTCCCATCCACGAATGCTGCTGTTTGGATTGGCGAAGAATTGGTCGGCGACCGCTTCGAACTCCGATGGCGGCAGGAAACCGGTTGCCGATCGGTCATTCTCATGCATCCGTTCCCTCACCTCGACTGCAAGGCGGAGATGCCTTCCGAGTATCTCGGCGGTTTCTATCGCCTTGCGTTCACCCGACGACACGATCCGCCGGATCGACCCAACCCACGGCTGATCGAGCATTGCAGATGTTCTCGCTCGCCCGATGTCGGACAGTCCCCACTCCGGCACTGGAACGTTGGCATCGACCTGAACCTGGGGATGCGTGATGTAGTATGCAATCGGCATGATAAGAGCTTTCCTGCCAGAGAGCGGACCCGCAGCCGGAATTCAATAGCTTTGCGTCGAGCGCCGCGCCTTTGTGGCGGCCGGCTGCTTTGACTGCGAACCTGGTTCTGGCGCCGCAGTCTTGACGAGGCCTTTCTTGAATGGCGCCATGCCGAGCCGCGCCAATTCGTCGGCGCGCTCGTTCTCGGGATGGCCGGCATGGCCCTTGACCCAATGCCAGGTGACCTGATGGCGGTTACGCGCCGCGTCGAGCTGCTGCCACAGCTCGGCATTCTTCACCGGCTGCCTGGCGGCCGTCTTCCAGCCGTTGCGCTTCCAGCCGTCGATCCAGCTGAAAATACCGTCCTTGACATAGTTGCTGTCGGTATAAAGATCGACGGCGCAGGGCTCCTTGAGCGCATTAAGCGCCGAGATGGCCGCCAACAGTTCCATACGGTTGTTGGTGGTGGCAGCCTCGCCGCCATGGAGCTCCTTAATTGCGCCGTTGAAGCGCAGGATTGCGCCCCAGCCGCCAGGCCCGGGATTGCCCGAACAGGCACCATCGGTGAAGATTTCAACGCGCTTGGTCATGTCAGTCCATATTCGGAAGGAGAGTTGATCGCCCGGTGGAAGCGCATCCGGCGGATATACTCGGTCGGGTCGCGTTTCATCACCAGCCCGCCGTCCGGGACCGTCAGCCAGTCGTAGAGCCGGGTCAGCATGAAGCGCAGCGCCGAGCCGCGCGCCAGCATCGGCAGCGCAGCTTTCTCGTCACTGCTCAACGGCCGCACGCTTTGGTAGCCGGCAAGCAGCGCCGTGCCCTTGGTCAGATTGAAGGAAAAATCCTTCTCGAAGCACCAGGCGTTCAGGCACGTGGCAACGTCATAGGCGTAGAGGTCGTTGCAGGCGAAATAGAAGTCGATCAGCCCGGACAGTTTCTCGCCGAGGAAGAACACATTGTCCGGGAAAAGATCGGCATGGATGATGCCTCGCGGCAGACCGTTCGGCCAGTTCCGCTCGAAATCGGCGAAATCGGCATCGACCTCGGCAGCCAGTCCCGGCTCGACCTCGTCGGCGCGGGCGCGGGCGGCATTCCACAGCTTGCGCCAGCCATCGATGGCAAGGGCGTTGGGGCGGGTCATCGGAAAATCCGCGCCGGCGAGATGCAGTGCCGCCAGCGCCTTGCCGACCTCGCCGCAATGCGCAGCCGTCGGCCGCCGCAGCGACAGGCCTTCGAGAAAGGTGATGATGACCGCCGGCCGGCCGGCAAGTGTTCCGATCACACCGCCATCATGTGCGGTGACCGGGAGCGGGCACGAAATGCCCTTTCTGGCGAGGTGGGCCATGAGGCCGAGAAAGAACGGCAGGTCAGCCTTGTCGACGCGCTTCTCGTAAAGCGTCAGGATGTAGGAGCCGCTGCTGGTGTGCAGCAGAAAATTCGAGTTTTCGGTACCTTCGGCGATGCCCTTGTAGGACAAGAGGTCGCCGACCGGATAGTTCCTGAGGAATGCGCCGAGCTCGCCCTCGTTGACGTCGGTGTAAACCGCCATCGTTGCTACGCGGCCCCGTTGACGAAGGCCATGTCGGCAGCCGTCAGTTCGACATCGCGCAACACCCGCATCACCGGAAAGTCCTCCGTCTCCGTCGCCGTCACGGCCAGCTCGATGGTCACGTCGAAGCGCTGCCTGAACGCATCGACGATCTCGTCGACGATGATCTCCGGCGCCGAGGCGCCCGCCGACAGGCCGAGCGTCGAAATGCCGGCAATCTCATTCCACGGAATTTCGGAGGCGCGCTGCACAAGAAGCGACATCGAGGCGCCGGCGCGCTCGGCCACTTCGACCAGGCGCCGCGAGTTGGAGGAGTTAGGTGCGCCGACAACCAGGAAGAGATCGGCGCCGGCCGCTGTTTCCTTGACCGCTTCCTGGCGATTGGTGGTGGCATAACAGATCGATTCCGCCGCCGGCGCGTGCAGCTCGGGAAAACGCTGCCGCAGGGCGCGGATAATACCGGCGGTGTCCTCGACCGACAGCGTCGTCTGGGTGACGAAGCCGAGCGCTTGCGGGTCTGCGGGCACGAAGCTTGCGGCGTCGGCCTCGGTCTCGATCAGAGTGACCGCGCCGTCCGGCAACTGGCCCATTGTGCCGATCACCTCCGGGTGCCCGGCATGGCCGATCAAGAGCACGTGGCGGCCAAGCCGCTGATGGCGCATCGCCTGCTTATGGACTTTCGAGACCAGCGGGCAAGTCGCGTCGAGATAGAACAGGTTGCGGGACTGGGCGTCGGCCGGCACAGATTTCGGCACGCCATGCGCCGAAAAGACGACCGGGCTCTGGCGATGCTCGGGCGGGATCTCGGAGAGCTCCTCGATGAACACCGCGCCAAGGCTTTGCAGCCCTTCGACGACGTAGCGGTTGTGCACGATCTCGTGGCGGACATAGACCGGCGCGCCGTATTTCTTCAGCGCCAGCACGACGATCTGGATGGCACGGTCAACGCCCGCACAGAAACCGCGGGGCTGGCAGAGCCGGATGGTCAGCGGCGGCTTTGTATAAAGCATGATTGCATCTTACGCTGATTGTAGGCCGGTTGATCGGACTATGACTTCTGAGCTCAAGGCGCGAAATGAGGTGCGCGGCCCTGCCCTGTCAAGGGTAGTGGCGGCGATCATTGGTCTTTCGCCGGGCGGCGGAGCCAGGAGATCAGGACGCCGGCAAGGGCGGCGGCAAGGCCGTACCAGGTTATCGCATATTGCAGATGGCTGTTCGGCAGGTCGATGACGGTGACACCTCCAACTGGCAGCCCGCCGGGGTTGGGCGTGGCGTTCGCATCGATGAAGATCGGCACCAGCGCCGCACCTGTCGGCAGGCCGGCGCTCGAGGCCATCGCGTCACGATCTTTCCAGTAGAAGATATTCTTCTGCGGATCATTGTCGGGAAGCATCATCGAGGGCTTGGCCGGCAGCGGGTTGCGGGCGAGCCCCGTCACCGTCACTTTGCCCGTTACCTGCCCCTGCGGCCGCTTGGCTGGATCCTTGAAATCGTAAGGCACGAAGCCGCGGTTGATCAGCACGAAACGGCCATCGTCGAGCTGTAGCGGCGTGAAGACGTTGAAACCGGACTGGCCTTCCCAGGTGGCGAGGAAATGCCGCTCGTCTTGATGCAGGAAAGTGCCGGTCACTGTCACCGGCGTGTAGTCCACGTCGCCGGCGGCAGCAAACCGCTTTTCGAGCTCGGCCAATGGCACAGGCGCCGAATGCGTGCGCTGGTCTATCGTCTGGAGAAGGCCCTCTTTCCAGTGCAGGCGCTGAACCTGCCAGGTGCCGAGCGCCAGCAGGATCAAAAACACGACGATACCCAGGCCGAGTGCCAATGCGCGCTTCGGCCGCGACCGGCCGGCCACCGAACCGGATGCCTCGCTCATTCGCCGCGGTCCAGCCGGCCCTCGGCCGCCTTGTTGCGGTATTGCAGCGTCAGCAGCACGCCCTTGATCAGCCGGAGCGCCGCCAGGCAAAGCACCAGCGTCAGCGGAATCCACAGCAGCAGATGCAGCCAGAGCGGCGGATTGAGCGTCACCTCCATCCACAACGCCAGGCCGACGACGATAAAGCCGATGATCAGGATAACGAACACCGCCGGCCCGTCGCCGGCATCGGCGAAGGAATAATCGAGGCCGCAATTGGAGCAGCGATCAGCGACCGTGAGGAACCCGGAGAACAGCTTGCCCTCGCCACAGCGGGGGCAGCGGCCATGCAAGCCGGCCGAGATCGGATCGATTGGTGGCCAGATCGCCTTGTCGTCGCTCATGAGGTCATCCTAGGAGCATTTGCCGCAAAAGATAAGGCGGCCACGTCGCCGCAGCCGCCTTGTCGATTTCCTCAGCTCGATCTCAGTGCGGTTCGATCATCGCGCCGTTCGATGCCCAGACGTAGATCGAGGCAAACAGGAACAGCCACACCACGTCGACGAAGTGCCAATACCAGGCGGCGGCCTCGAAGCCGAAATGCTGCTTGGGCGTGAAGTCGCCCTTCATGGCGCGGATCAGGCAGACCAACAGGAAGATCGTGCCGATGATGACGTGGAAACCATGGAAGCCGGTCGCCATGAAGAAGGTGGCGCCGTAGATCGAATCCCTGAAGCCGAACGGCGCGTGCATGTACTCGTAGGCCTGCACCATGGTGAACAGCATGCCGAGGCCGACGGTCAGCACCAAGCCATTGATCAGGCCCTTGCGGTCGCCGTGGATGAGCGAGTGGTGCGCCCAGGTCACCGTGGTCCCCGACAGAAGCAGGATGACAGTGTTGTAGAGCGGCAGATGGAAGGGGTCGAGAACCTCGAGGCCCTTGGGCGGCCAGACGCCGCCGGTGAAGGCGGTACGGGCGTATTGATGGACCTCGCCCGGAAACAGGCTGGCGTCGAAGAAGGCCCAGAACCAGGCGACGAAGAACATCACCTCGGAGGCGATGAACATGATCATGCCGTAGCGCAGATGCAGCGACACGACACGGGTGTGGTGTCCCTCATGCGCCTCCTTGATCGTATCCGACCACCAGGCGAACATCGTGTAGATGACGATCAGCAGGCCGATGAAGAACAGCCATGGATTGGCGACATTGAAACCGAAGATCGGGAAATCGCCGCCCTTGAGGTATTGCATGTAACAGACGCCGCCGAACGCGGTCACCAGCGCCCCGACGGAGCCCAGGAAAGGCCACGGGCTCGGGTCGACAAGGTGGTAGTCATGTTGTGGTTTTGCGTGTGCGTCTGCCATATCAACCCCCGAGGCTTGCTTCGGTATCTGAAATCTTGTTGCGGCGGCCGTCGGCCGGCACCGATGATGCGACCGGCTTGGTCTTGTCGACCGGGAACATCGTGTAGGACAGGGTAATCGTCGTCAGATCCTTCAATTCCGGCGCGTTGACGATGTCGGGATCGACATAGAAGACGACCGGCATGTCCAGTGTCTCCCCCGGCTTCAGTGTCGTGTCGGTGAAGCAGAAACACTCGACCTTGTTGAAGTAAGGTCCGGCCAGTTCAGGCTGCACGTTGAAGGTGGCGCGTCCGGTGATAGGCCGGCTGAATTTGTTCGTCGCGCTGAAATGCGCCTCGGCGGTCTCGCCGATCTTGATGGTGATCGAGCGGGCGACCGGCTGGAATTGCCAGGGAACGCCGGCGGTGTTGGCGTCGAAGCGGATGGTGATGTCGCGATCGAGCACCCGATCGGCATATTGCTGGGTCGCCCGTTTGACGGTGCCGCCGTAGCCTGTCGCCTGGCAGAACATCGCGTAGAGCGGCACCGCGGCGTAGGCCATGCCGATCATGCCGCCGAAGAACGCGATGCAGACGCCGGCGACGACGCGGTTCGTATTCTTCTTCTTAGGATCGGTGACTGTTTGCCTGGTCATGTTCAGCTCACATCGAGCCGGTGAGGCTGTGACCAAATTTCACGATGGTCGCGACGTAGAATATGACGACCAGCGCCGCCAGCGCGAAACCGATTGCGGCCGAGCGATTGCGGCGGGCCTTCTGCTGACGTTCGGTCAGCGTGACCAGTTCAAGCTTCTTTTCGGCCATGCTCATGCTCCACCAATGGTCAGCGCGCGCGCGACGACGCAATCGCCAAGGTAGGCGGCGAAGATGGCGAAGAGATAGAGCAGCGAATAGCCGAACAAGGCCTTGGCCGGCTTCATCGCCCGATCGTCATCGGCCATTTGCAGCACCTTCCACGCATACCAGACGAAGCCGGCGCCGAGCAGCAATGCAACGACGCCATAGGCTGGCGTGGTGAAGCCGAGAACCCAGGGCAGCACGCCAACCGGCGCGAGGACCAGCGCATAGGCAAAGATCTGGCGTCTGGTCGAGGCCTGGCCGGCGACATTCGGCATCATCGGAATGCCTGCCTTGGCGTAGTCCTCCGACTTGAAGAGCGCGAGCGCCCAGAAATGCGGTGGCGTCCACAGGAAAATGATCAGGAACAGCACCAAGCTTTCGAGGCTCACCGATCCGGTTACCGCCGCCCAGCCTATGACCGGCGGAATGGCACCGGCAGCCCCGCCGATGACGATGTTCTGCGGCGTCCAGCGCTTCAGCCACATCGTATAGATGACGGCATAGAAAAAGATCGTGAAGGCCAGAAGCGATGCTGCCAACCAGTTGACCAGCACGCCGAGCGTCATCACCGACAGAACCGACAGCACCAGCCCGAAACTCAATGCCTCGCCTGGCCGGATGCGGCCGGCCGGCACGGGACGGCCGGCGGTGCGCGTCATCACCGCATCGATGTCTGCGTCATACCACATGTTGAGCGCACCGGAGGCGCCGGCGCCGATGGCAATAGCCAGGATCGCGATCACCGCCAGCAGCGGATTGATGGTCACCGGGGCGGCGACCATGCCGACAAACGCAGTGAACACCACCAGCGACATGACGCGCGGCTTCAGCAGGGCGAAGAAATCGCCCGCCGTCGCTTCCGACATGCGGAAGCCTGGCTCGTCAATCAGTCTGTCTTCGGCAAGGGCCATGCGTACTTAAAGTCCATCATTCCGTTGGCCAAAACCGCCGGCCGGCCGGCGGTTCCGTATTAAAGGAGGCAACCGCCTACTTGATCTTCGGCAACTGTTCCCACTGATGGAACGGCGGCGGCGAAGGCAGCTGCCATTCCAGCGTGGTCGCACCCTCGCCCCAAGGATTGGCGCCGGCGACCCGCTTCTTCTGGAACGCCTCGAAGACGCCGAACAGGAAGATGACGACGCCGACAGCCGAGATGTACGAGCCGTAGGACGACACCATATTCCAGCCGGCGAAGGCATCGGGATAGTCGATATAACGACGCGGCATACCGGAAAGCCCGAGGAAGTGCTGCGGGAAAAAGACCAGGTTGACGCCGACGAAAGTGACCCAGAAGTGAGTGTTCGCGATCACGGGCGAGTACATGTAGCCGGTCATTTTCGGGAACCAGTAGTACCAGCCGGCGAAGATCGCGAAGACCGCGCCCAGCGACAGCACGTAGTGGAAGTGCGCGACCACGAAATAGGTGTCGTGCAGCGGGCGGTCGAGGCCGGCATTGGCCAGCTGCACGCCGGTGACGCCGCCAACAGTGAACAGGAAGATGAAGCCGATCGCCCACAGCATTGGGGTCTTGAGCGAAATCGACCCGCCCCACATAGTGGCGATCCACGAGAAGATCTTCACACCCGTCGGCACCGCGATGACCATGGTGGCAAAGACGAAATAGCGCTGGGTGTCGAGCGACAGGCCCGTCGTGTACATGTGGTGGGCCCAGACGATGAAGCCCACCGCGCCGATGGCAACCATCGCATAGGCCATGCCGAGATAGCCAAACACCGGCTTCCTCGAAAAGGTCGAGATGATATGGCTGATGATACCGAAACCCGGCAGGATCAGAATGTAGACCTCCGGATGGCCGAAGAACCAGAACAGGTGCTGGAACAGGATCGGATCGCCGCCGCCGTCCGGGGCGAAGAAGGTGGTGCCGAAATTGCGGTCGGTCAACAGCATCGTGATGCCGCCGGCCAGCACCGGCAACGACAGCAGCAGCAGGAAGGCGGTAATCAGCACCGACCAGGCGAACAGCGGCATCTTGTGCATTGTCATGCCGGGCGCGCGCATGTTGAAGATGGTGGTGATGAAGTTGATGGCGCCAAGAATCGAGGAGGCGCCGGCGATGTGGATTGACAGGATCGCCAGATCCATGGCTGGTCCGGGCTGGCCGGATGTCGACAGCGGCGGATAAAGCGTCCAGCCGCCGCCGACGCCGTAAGCGCCGGGCGCACTCGGAACGAAGGCCGAGAAAATCAGCAGGATGAAAGCCGGCGGCAGCAGCCAGAACGAGACGTTGTTCATGCGCGGGAAGGCCATATCCGGCGCGCCGATCATGATCGGCACCATCCAGTTGGCAAAGCCGCCGATCAGCGCCGGCATCACCATGAAGAAGATCATGATCAGCGCATGCGCGGTGGTGAAAGCATTGTACATGCTCTTGCCCCCGTCGATGGCGGCGTCGCCGTTCATGCCGTAGACCATCTGCGCCAGGCCAGTGAAGATCTGGATGCCCGGCTCCTGCAATTCCATGCGCATGACGACCGACAAGGCGCCACCGATGCAGCCCGCCATGATCGCGAAGATCAGATAAAGCGTGCCAATGTCCTTGTGGTTGGTCGAATACACCCACCGGACCCAGCCATGATACGGCTTGTGGTCGTGGTCGTCGTGAGCTGCAGCGTGCGCCATGGTCGGCTCCGTTCCCTGAATCTTTTCTGGTCGCGGCATCAATTGCCGGCGGCCGCTACCTTGTTCGTGCCATCGACCTCGGCCATCAGCGCCTTGTTGGCGCCGGGAAGGTCGGTCTTGGCTGCCGCCAGCCAGGTCTTGTATTGTGCATCGGAGACGACGCGAATGGCGATCGGCATGAAGGCGTGGTCCTTGCCGCAGAGTTCCGAGCACTGGCCGTAATAGAGGCCTTCCTTGTCCGCCTTGAACCAGACCTCGTTGATGCGGCCCGGCACCGCATCGGTCTTGATGCCGAAGGACGGCATGGCAAAGGCGTGAATGACGTCGGTCGCCGTCACCAGCACCCGGGTCATGGTGCTGACCGGCACCACCATCTCATTGTCGACGGCGAGCAGGCGCGGATACGCGGCGCGATCTTCCTTGCCGGCAGCAGCCCTGTCGGCATCCTGAAGGATCGCGGAATTAAAGGAAAGCGTGTTGTCGACCTGGTATTCGTAGTCCCAGTTCCACTGATTGCCGGTCGCCTTGACGGTCAGCTTGGCTTCTTCCGGCGGCGTGTATTGCGCGGTCAGCAGCTGGAACGAGGGAATGGCGAGACAGAGCAGGATGACCACGGGACCGACAGTCCAGATGACCTCGATCAGCGTGTTGTGGCTGGTGCGCGACGGCGTCGGGTTGACGCTCGCCCGGAACCGCAAAATGCAATAGGCAATCAGGAAAAGCACCAAGGCGGTGATCACAATGATGAACGCGAACGAGTAGTTCCCGAACCACTCGATCTGCCTCATAATGTCGGTCGCCGGAGGCTGAAAACTGGTTTCCCAAGGTTGGGGCTGGGCTGCATGAGCGGATGCAGCGGCAAACAACGTGGCGGCGGCACTAGCTACGATTTTGGCGGTTGCCAGGAATTTTCTCATCGCCCTCGTCATCTCCCAGTTCCTCGCGATCGGACCGCAAGAATGTCGAACAATGCCGGGACGGGAATCCCGGACAATTCAAGGCTGGTTCAAACCATACTCTATTTGCCTCCGCAAGAAAGGAGCGCCGGAACCCGTGCGGCATTTTTGCGCGCAAGCGCGGCGCTGGCTTCGTGCGGTGACGGCTCGCCGCGAATCACCAGAGCGGCATCCGGGTAGAATGAGCTGCGCGGCGCGCGGAACCGTCGCAATTAGGGCGAAATTGGCACGGAAAAGCGCATTGTTGCCTGTGTCGGGGCGGATCGCCGGGGTCTCGTCCTTTACTTGGGTTTAGTGCGGCTTAAAGTGCCGTGATTCGCAATGGAGCCGTCATGAACCCTTGGCTTTCGAGAACCTTGGCGAAGGTCATCTTTGTTGCCGCCGCAATAGCCTTGTCCGGCGCCGGCCTGGCCAATGCCGCGCAGCCAAGCGGCACGGTGAAGTCAACGCATGGGGCGTGGTCGATCATCTGCGATACGCCCGCCGGTGCTACATCCGAACAATGCGTGATGATGCAGAACGTCGTCGCCGAGGACCGTCCGGAAATGGGTCTTTCCGTTGTCGTGCTGCGCACAGCCGACAACAAGGCCGAAATCCTGCGTGTGCTGGCGCCGCTCGGCGTGCTGTTGCCCAACGGCCTCGGCCTCAATGTCGACGGCAAGGATATCGGCCGCGCGTATTTCGTGCGCTGTTTCCAGGACGGCTGCTATGCCGAGGTCATCCTGGAAAAGCCGCTGCTCGACACGCTGAAGACCGGTACGTCCGCCACCTTCATCGTCTTCCAGACGCCGGAAGAGGGGATCGGCATTCCCGTCGACCTCAAGGGTTTCGCCGACGGCTTCGCCGCCCTGCCTTGAGACCGGGTCTTGTAGCACGATCCAGTGATGTTGACCGGCCGGGTCACGGCAAATCTCATTTCAGATTGTCTGTGCTGGCCTTCGCGCCTACATCGTGGGAAACAATCCTCCTGCGAATGGACCTGCCATGAACAGCCTGATCGGCCAATTTGACATTTCCGACGATCGCATCAAGCAAATCGTTGCCGAGACTATTAACGGCGCCGACGACGGCGAACTGTTTCTCGAATATAGCGAAAGCGAATCGCTGATGTTCGACAATGGCAAGCTGAAGACCGCGAATTTCAACACCGACCAGGGTTTCGGCCTGCGCGCCGTCGCCGGCGAAGCCAGCGGCTACGCCCATTCCAGCGATCTCTCCGAAGCCTCGCTGCTGCGCGCCGCCGATGCCGTTTCGACGGTGAAGAGCGGCTATTCCGGCACGCTTGCCGCAGCGCCTGCCCGCACCAACCGCCATCTCTACAGCGACGGAAACCCTATCCCCTCGCCTTCCTTCGAGGCCAAGGCCAAGCTGCTTCAGGAAATCGATGCATGGCTGCGGGCCGAGGATCCGCGCGTCAGGCAGGTGACGGCGTCGCTCGCCGCCTCCTGGCAGCATGTCGAGATCGTGCGCGCCGACGGCCAGATGGTGCGCGACATCCGTCCGCTGGTCAGGATCAACGTGTCGGTGGTGGTCGGCGACGGCGACCGCCAGGAGAGCGGCTCCTACGGCATGGGAGGCCGCAAGGATTTTGGTGAATTCCTGATCGAGGACAGCTGGCGGCACGCGGCCAAGGAGGCATTGCGGCAAGCGCTGGTCAATCTCGAAGCGGTTCCAGCACCTGCCGGCACTTTCGACATCGTGCTGTCGAGCGGCTGGCCGGGCGTCATGTTGCACGAGGCCGTCGGCCACGGGCTGGAAGGCGATTTCAACCGCAAGAAGACGTCGGCCTTCGCCGGCCTGCTTGGCCAGCAGGTGGCGGCGAAAGGCGTCACCGTCGTTGACGACGGCACCCTGCCCGAGCGGCGTGGTTCGCTTACCGTCGACGATGAGGGCACGCCATCGGCCCATAACGTGCTGATCGACGATGGCAAGCTGGTCGGCTACATGCAGGACCGCCAGAACGCCCGGCTGATGGGCATGAAAGCCACCGGCAACGGGCGACGCCAAGGTTACGCGCACGAGCCTATGCCGCGCATGACAAACACCTACATGACAGGAGGCGACATGGAGCCGGACGAGATCATCGCCTCAGTCAAGAACGGCATCTATGCCGTGTCGTTCGGTGGCGGCCAGGTCGACATCACTTCGGGCAAGTTCGTGTTCGGCTGCACCGAAGCCTACATGATCGAGAACGGCAAGGTGACGCAACCGATCAAGGGCGCCATGCTGATCGGCAACGGGCCGGATGCCATGCATCGGGTTTCGATGGTCGGCAACGATATGAAGCTCGACACCGGCATCGGCATGTGCGGCAAGGCCGGACAGGGCGTGCCGGTCGGCGTCGGCCAGCCGCATCTCAGGATGAACCAGATGACAGTCGGCGGCACCAGGGTTTGATGGAGTTGACGCCGAATTATCGCCGCTCCGGAACAACCAATCCCCGCCGCCCACTGCCTTGTCATCGCTTTAAGTAGGAGTAGCTTGCGCCTTGAATTTGCCGAGAGCTTCGACTATCTTACATTCGTCTTACACCTAAGGACGTGCCGAGATGGCTGCCGCAGAGAAGCTCGTAACTACGGTCTCGACCAAGGGACAGGTCATCCTGCCCAGCGCGATCCGGAAACGGAGGGAATGGCATGCCGGCACACGCCTTCTGGTCGAGGATACCCCGGAGGGCGTGCTACTGAAGCCTGCGCCAGTCTTCGCCGAGACGCGGCCAGAGGACGTGTTTGGATCGCTGCGCTATAGCGGCAGGCCGAAGACGTTGGAAGAAATGGACGCGGGCGTGCTCGCCGAAGCGCGGCGGCGCCATGCTCGCAATTGATACCAACCTGATCGTCCGCTACCTGACGGGCGATCACCCGTCGCAGTCTTCCCGCGCCCGGGCGCTGATCGATAGCCAGCCGGTCTTTGTCGCCGTCACGGTGATGCTGGAAGTCGAATGGGTGTTGCGCAGCGCCTACGGTTTTGCGCCGCTTGAAATCGCCCGTACGCTACGGGTGTTTAGCGGGCTTCCCACGGTAGAGGTGGAAGACGGGGCGGTCGTGTCGTCCGCGCTCGACCTCTCGGAACAGGGGTTGGATTTCGCTGACGCGCTGCATCTGGGCAAGTCCGCTCACTGCGCTGGCCTCGCGACTTTTGACCGCAAGTTCGTCAGGGCCGCGAAGGCGGCCGGATACGAACGCGTGCAAGAAGCATAGCAGCTCACAGCGGCCCAGCGCGGCACAAAAGCGCGCCACAGGGTCAGCCTGGTTTCAGGCATAGATGCCGGAGCGGACTGCCTCCAGATAGGCAAGCACCTTGTCCGTCTTGCCTTCGCGAACCAGATCGTAGGCGGTCTTTCCGGCCCAACCGGGGATCGGCTGATGCTTGAACCAGATCGCCGCACGATGTTCATCACCGGCCATCTCGCCGGCCATCGCCAGGATACGGACGATGGGACTCAATGCGGCGTCGACCTTGCGCGCACCGGACTTGGCGGCAAGCGTGTTGCGCGCGAGACCGGTCAGCCCCGCCAGTTCTGTCATATTAACCCCTAGCAGTTCAGCGACCCGCCTTGGCGAGAGAAACGGCGCCCGCTCCTCGCCGAAGCGCCATGCCGAAATTTCGAAGGCTGCGGTGCTCATGGCAATTCCCTAGCACAGTCTGAACGACGTGCGTTCAAAATGTGCTTTTTTGGTGCGCGTTTCAGGCCCTGGCTGCTAGCGCCTTCGTCTCGGCTTCTCCAACAGCGCCACGACCTCGACATGCGGCGACCACAGGAACTGGTCGATCGGCGTCACGCTCTTCAGGGCGTAGCCGCCGTCCATGAGGATGCGTAGGTCCCGCGCGAGCGTTACCGGATTGCAAGACACCGCGGCGACGAGCGGCACGTCGGAGCGCGCGATCTGCTTCGACTGGTCCTCGGCGCCGGCGCGAGGCGGGTCGAAGACAACGCCGTCAAAGGCATTCAACTCCTTGAATGTCAGCGGCCTCCGGAACAGGTCGCGACGTTCGCCGGTCACCCGCTTCAGGCCGCTGGCGAAACGGAATGCCCGGTCGAGCGCCGCGAGTGCTGCCGCATCGCCTTCCACCGCATGAACCTCCGATCTTGCGGCTAGGCGCAGCGCGAAGCTGCCGCAGCCGGCGAAGAGATCGGCGACCTTTTTGGCGCGCGCGAAATGCTGGACGACAATGTTGGCCATCGCCTGTTCGGCAGCCTCGGTCGCCTGCAGGAAAGCGCCCGGAGGCACTGCGACGGCGACGCCACCAAACAGGACGACCGGTTTGTTTGGTTCGATAATGACCTCGCCGTCGACCGACAGCCTGGCTAGCCGCTCGGCGATGACGAAGTTGGAAGCGACGCGGCGCTGGTTCTCGCCGAGCTTGCCGGAATCGTGAACCGCGACATCGAGGCCGGAACCGGTCACCGTCACCGCCATGTGGAACGATTTGGTCGTGGTGCAGATCAGTCCGGCAAGCATCCTCAAACGGTCGAGCGCAGCGACGATCTGCGGCAGCGAGATCGGGCATTCCTCGATCGAGATGATCTCGGATGACAGCGCGCGAACAAAGCCGAACTGCATTCCCGCCTCGCTCCGCCGGGCGGTGAAGACGACGCGGCGGCGCGTGTGCGGCGCGCACGGCACCAGCGCCCCGACATCGCAAGCGATGCCCTTGCTCTTCAGCGCATGCACGACCTTTTCGCGCTTCCACCGGTGATAGGCTTCAGTCTCGAGATGCTGGACGGCGCAGCCGCCGCACGCGCCGAAATGCCGGCACGGCGGATCGACCCGCAACGGCGAAGCCTCAAGGACCGACATCAAGGTGGCGCGATCTTTCTCCCGCGCGGCGGTGACGACCTCTCCCGGCAGCGCGAACGGAATGAAAACCTCTCCGGTTTCCGTCTCGGCGATGCCATCGCCCTGCGACCCCAACCTTGCGATCGTGAAACGAGTGCTCATCGCTTCTGGGTCTCGACGTCCTTGATGCCGCCGAGCAGGAACTCGCGGTTGCCGTCGCCGCCCTCTATCGGTGACAGATGAAGCCCCAGCGAGCGCCAGCCGGGAATGGCATCGAGCCAGTCCTGCATCAGGCCGGCAATGCGCGCCGCATCATAGGGGTCCTTAAGCAGGCCGCCCTTGCCGATCGCCTCACGGCCGGCCTCGAATTGCGGCTTGACCAGAAACACAGCTTTTGCGCCATTCCTGGCCAAGGCAAGCGCCGGCGGCAGCGCCAGTTTCAGCGATATGAAGCTGACATCCGAGACGATGAAATCCGGCACACGGCCGCCGAGATCGGCGGCCGACAGTTCGCGCGCATTCAGGCCTTCAATTACCGTCACGCGCGGATCGCCGGCAATGTCGGAGTGCATCTGGCCGTGCCCGACATCGATCGCCGTGACATGCGCCGCGCCGCGTTCGAGCAGCACCTGCGTAAAGCCGCCGGTCGAGGCGCCGACATCGAGCGCTTCGTTGCCGGTGGGGTCGAGGGCGAAATGGTCGAGACCAGCCTTCAGCTTCAGTGCGGCGCGCGACACGTAACCTTGCGCCGGATCGTCAACGACAATGTTGCACTCAGGCAGAACGGCCTGGCCCGGCTTGAGGGCGACGATGCCATCGACCGTCACGGTGCCGCGCTCGACCGCGTCGCGGGCACGCGAGCGGCTGGCAAACAGACCGCGCTGGACGAGCAATTCGTCGAGCCGCTGGCGTATGCTGGCTGGCGGAATGGAAGTCATCGGCCTTCATGGCGAAAGCCAACGATGATGGCAAGGTTATTGGCGATGAGAGAAGGCATAGTTGGAAAATCGAGTGAACTCATCAGCCGCTGCGCTGTTTGTCGAACCTCGCACGAGACCCGACGCAATGCTAAGAAAGAGATGCCGTTTAGCCGTCGAAACGTGGAGGAGGTACATGCTGACGGGAACCTGCCACTGCGGCGCAGCCCACTGGACCCTGGAGGGCGATCCCGGTTCGATCACTGCCTGCAATTGCACACTTTGCCGTCGCTACGGCACACTCTGGGCTTACGACTATGTCGACGAACGCATCCGCCTTGCGGGGCCCGTAAGCGCCTATCGGCGCGTCGGAAAGGCTCATCCTTCGCTTGAGATTCTCTTCTGCCCAACCTGCGCTTGCGTCCTGGCCTGGCGCGGTTTGCATCCCGATGCGGCTGGGCGCTACCGCATCGCCGTCAATGTGAGGCTTGCGCCGCCCGAGGCCGTCGCCGATCTCCCGATCGACCATTTCGATGGTCTCGATACATTCGAGGATTTGCCGAGAGATGGTCGCTGTGTGCGGGATATGTGGTTCTAGTTTCTAGAGTCTCTTCGGGATCATGCTTTAGAATATGGTCCGCGAAACCCGCCGTTCGACGGCCGGCGTCAGATCGTCGCTGCTGTCGCCGGACACCTGCGGGCGCGGCCGGTCAACGGAAATTGACGCCTTCGGCGAGGTATCTGGCATGACGACAAATTGCGGCGCCTGCTTGTAGGAAAAGCCGCCACGGATCTCGCCGATCTTGCCGGCGACGATGCCCATCACCGCCTCTTCGAGTTTGCGGTCGTAGCGCGTTTCGGCCCCGGCCGACACGGCGAAGATGGCCGCAAGCGCGATGCCGCCCAAAAGCGATCTCATTGGTCTGCTTTCCCCTGCCTGGTTGCCTTCTAGCAGGGCGGCGTTGAAAAACGGCCAAAGGACACGGTAAGCAAATCGCCAAACGGCAGCGTAAACAGCATGTTACGACTGTTCGCCGGCAATTTGATTCAAGCAGTTGAGAATTTGATTCAGACTGGCATCTTGCAGCCAAGTTGAATCGCGTCGGCGTCGCGGGAATGCGTCTAAAAGCTAGGCGCGCTGGGCCTGCGCGGTATGCCCCAGCGCCACGAACACGGTGCGCACGATGCCGGCGCTGTCCAGCCCGGCATCGGCATACATCTTTTCCGGCTTGGCATGGTCGACAAATGTATCGGGCAGCACCAGCGGGCGCACCTTCAGGCCGCTCTCCAGCAGCCCTTCATGGGCCAGGAACTGCAGCACATGGCTGGCGAAGCCGCCGACCGCGCCCTCTTCCACCGTCACCAATATCTCGTGCGAACGGGCCAGCCGCCGGATCAGGTCCTCGTCGAGCGGCTTGGCAAAACGGGCATCGGCGACCGTGGTCGAAAGCCCGGCCGCGCCAAGCTCCTCGGCCGCGGCCAGGCAATCCTGCAGCCTGGTGCCGAAGGAAAGCAGCGCAACCTTGGTGCCTTCCCTGACGATCCGGCCCTTGCCGATCTCCAATACCGAGCCGCGTTGCGGCATCTCGACACCAACGCCGTTACCGCGCGGGTAGCGGAAGGCGATCGGGCCGTCATCGTAGCTTGCAGCGGTGCGTACCATGTGGCGCAGCTCGGCCTCATCGGCCGCGGCCATGACGACGAAACCGGGCAGCGTCGCCAGGAAGGTCGTGTCGAAGGCGCCGCAATGGGTGGCACCATCGGCGCCGACGAAGCCGGCGCGATCGATCGGAAAGCGCACCGGCAATTTCTGGATCGCCACGTCGTGGACGACCTGATCGTAGGCGCGCTGCAGGAAGGTCGAGTAGATCGCCGCGAAAGGCTTGAAGCCTTCCGTGGCAAGGCCGGCGGCGAAGGTCACCGCATGTTGCTCGGCGATGCCGACATCGAAGGTCCTCGCCGGAAACGCTTCGCCGAACAGATCAAGCCCGGTGCCGTTCGGCATGGCGGCGGTGATGGCGACGATGCGGTCGTCCTCTCGGGCCTCCTGGATCAGGCTTTCGGCAAACACCTTGGTGTAGCTCGGCGCATTGGCGGGCGCCTTGGCCTGGGCGCCAGTGATGACGTCGAATTTGTTGACGCCATGATATTTGTCGGCCGCCGCCTCGGCCGGGGCGTAGCCCTTGCCCTTCTGGGTCACGACATGGATCAGCACCGGGCCGTCGGCATTGTCGCGGACGTTCTTCAGCACCGGGATCAGGTGCTCGAGGTTGTGACCGTCGATCGGGCCGATGTGGTAGAACCCCATTTCCTCGAACAACGTGCCGCCGGTGACGTAACCGCGCGCATGCTCGACCGCTCGCTTGATGGCGCGATCGGCGCGCTCGCCGAGATACGACGTCAGCTTCTTGCCGAAATCGCGCAAGCCCAGATAGGTCTTGCCCGACGCCAGACGGGCCAGATAGGCGCTCATTGCGCCGGTCGGCGGAGCGATCGACATATCGTTGTCGTTCAAGATGACGATCAGCCGGGCATCGAGTGCGCCGGCATTGTTCATCGCCTCATAGGCCATGCCGGCCGACATGGCGCCGTCGCCGATGACGGCAATGACATTGTTGCGGCCATCGGACAGATCGCGCGCCATCGCCATGCCGAGGCCGGCTGAAATCGAGGTTGAGGAGTGGGCTGCGCCGAACGGATCGTATTCGCTCTCGACGCGACGCGTGAAGCCGGACAGGCCGCCCTCCTGCCGCAGCGTGCGGATGCGGTCGCGGCGGCCGGTCAGGATCTTGTGCGGATAAGCCTGGTGGCCGACGTCCCAGATCAGCCGGTCGTCCGGCGTGTTGAAGACGTAGTGCAGCGCGACGGTCAGTTCGACGACGCCAAGGCCGGCGCCGAGGTGGCCGCCGGTGTGGGAAACGACGTCGATCAGTTCGGCGCGAAGCTCTGACGCCAGCTGCGGCAGGTCGCCTTCGGCAAGCGTGCGCAAATCGGCTGGGACGCGGACCTTGTCGAGAAGCGGCGTATCGGGCTTTGCGTTCACTGTTTGCGAGCCTGGTCAGATTTTCTGTTCATCGTGAAATATGCCGCTGGCCGGCGAATGTAAATGTGGCGGTAACGCGCATCAGCTTTCGGGCAGCGGGATGAACTCTTGCTCGTCTCCAGGAACGATATCGAAGCGGCCTGTCTTCCATTCTTCTTTCGCCTGCTCGATGCGTTCCTTTGAGGACGATACGAAATTCCACCAGATATAGCGTTTCGAACCGAGCGAGGCGCCGCCAAACAGCATGAAATGGGCGCCGCGTTCCGATGAGACAACGATTTCGTCGCCGGGCCGGAAGACCAGCAGCCGCTCGGCCGGGAAGCGGTCACCGGATATCGAAACCTCGCCTTCCAGCGTATAGATGGCGCGCTCCTCGGCATCGGCCGGGATTTTCACGCTGGCACCCGGCGCCAGCCTGAGATCGGCATAAAGCGTGTCCGAAGCGGTGGCGACCGGGGAGCGCAGTCCGGAAAACGCACCGATGATCACACGGCCGCTAACGCCCTCCGCATCGATTTCGGGCAGGCGCAGGGCCGCGGTGTTCTCGAAGACCGGCGCGACTTCTTCCTTGCCGTCCGGCAGCGCCAGCCATGTCTGCAGGCCGGAAACCGACATCGGCGCGCCGCGCAGTTCTTCCGGCGTGCGCTCCGAATGGACGATGCCACGGCCGGCGGTCATCAAATTCACGTCGCCGGGCTGGATTACCATCTCGGTGCCGAGCGAATCGCGATGCCTGATCTTGCCGTCGAACAGGTAAGTCACCGTAGACAGGCCGATATGTGGGTGCGGACGCACGTCGAGCGCCTGGCCCGCTCGCAGAACGGCTGGACCCATGCGGTCGAAGAAGATGAAGGGTCCGACCAGCCGGCGCCTGGCCGTCGGCAAGGCGCGGCGAACCTGAAATCCGCCAATATCCTTGGCGTTCGGAATGACCATCAGCTCGATCTGATCGCTGGCGAAGGCATCGCCCATCTGCGGATCGTTTCCGGGAAAGAAGCTCACGCGGTCCCCTCAGGCGAAGCGAAGTGCAGATTTGGCCTTCGCCTTGGCCGCCACCTCTTCGCGATTGCGCGGATGCTGCGTCGTCTCGAGGCTGTCGAGCAATTCGCGCGCCGAGGCGGCAATGGCCTCGACGGCATGGTCGAACGCATGCTGGTTCTGTTTCGACGGTCGCGTCGTTCCGCTCAGCTTGCGGACAAACTGAAGCGCGGCATCGCGGACCTCGTCATTGGTTGCCGGCGGATCGAAATTGAACAGGGTTTTGATGTTTCTGCACATCGTTCGCAATCTCCTCTCGTCCTGGAGCCGTTTCAAACGGGATGAGTTTTATCCTCAATCGTGATGATGTCCAAAGCCGGTAAGCAAAATTGTCGTTCGAGGCCGCGCCTCAATCCGCGTCCAACGGCTCTGTCCCCACCGGCTTGCCGTCACGCGACAGCCTGATTTTCTCGACCTTGTCCTCGGCCGCCTTCAGCAGCCGGTCGCAATGCGCCTTCAGCGCCTCGCCGCGCTCGTAGATGCGGATCGACTGGTCGAGCGGAACGTCGCCGCGCTCCAGATCGTCGACGATCCTCTCCAGCGCCTCGAGCGCCTGCTCGAAGCTCATCGCCTTGACATCCTCGTTGGTCTCACCAGCCATCGTCTATCCCTTCATCAGCCGCCCGACATGGGCGGCGACTGAAAATGCCAATCCCTGCAGATCGTAGCCGCCCTCGAGCACGCTGACGAGCCGGTTGCGGCTATGGCGCCCGGCTCGTTCGAGCAACTGGCCGGTCGCCCAGTCGAAATCATCCTCGGTCAGGTTGATCTCGGCCAGCGGATCGCGGTGGTGGGCATCGAAACCGGCGGAGATGATGATGAGGTCGGGCGCAAAATTGTCGAGCGCCGGCAGGATGCGTGACAGAAAGGCGTCGCGGAAACTATCGCTGCCGCTCTGCGGCGCCAGCGGCGCGTTGACGATGTTGCCGGCGCCGGTTTCGCTCACGGCCCCGGTTCCCGGGTAAAGCGGCATCTGGTGTGTCGAGCAATAGAGCACCGATGGATCGTCCCAGAAAATGTCCTGCGTGCCGTTGCCGTGATGCACATCCCAGTCGACGACGGCGACGCGGTCGGCGCCATGGTTCTTCTGCGCGTAGCGTGCCGCGATCGCGGCGGTGTTGAACAGGCAAAAACCCATGGAGGTGGTCTTTTCGGCATGATGGCCGGGCGGCCGTGCGGCGACGAAGACGTTTTCGGCACGGTCGGTGAAGACGTCGTCGACCGCGGCGTTGGCTGCGCCGATCGCGGTCACGGCCGCCTGCCAGCTCTTTGGGCTGGCGGTGGTATCGGCGTCGATACGGGCGATGCCGGTGTCCGGTATCGCTGCGCGGACACGTTCGACGAATTCGGGCGGATGCGCGTAGAGGATGGTTGCCTCGTCGCCTTCGGGCGCCTGGACGCGATCGAGCGCCGCGAACGCCTCGTCGTCAAGCACACGCTCTATGGCGCGCAAACGGTCCGGCCGCTCCGGATGACCGGGCGGTGTTATGTGCTCGAGGAAAATCGGGTGGGTGTAAAGTCTCGTGACCATGCCCCGATATAGGCGCGCCTCGCCGCTTTGGCCATGTTTTCGCGCGCTGGTGAGGCGATGTTCAACAGGGTTTAGGCAACCGGCGTCGGCTGAGCCCACCGCGAGCCGCCTGGGATCGGCGAAAAGAATGACCTCAGGCCGGTGATCGGTCAATCTGGGGCTGCTTTGCTGACGATCGATCAGGCTTAGGCAGCTTGCCGGTGCGATTGAGCAGCCCTTCCAGAAGAACCTTGAACGCCTTCACTGCCTTCTTCGACGTCGCTTCGGGATCGTTCGAATTTGCGATCCACTGCGCCCCATGCAACGAGGCGCCGCTGACCAGCCTTGCCGCGGCTTCGGGATCGACGGCGAGAATTGTCCCTTCGTCGCTCAGTTTTTGCAGGCTCTCTGTCATCGAGCGGATGCATGTGCTCTGGCTTGGCCATTGCGATGGATCGCCGAGCACCGCCGGTCCGTCACGAAGCACGATACGCTGGATCTCCGGTTCCAGCGCCATCTCGATATAGGCGGTGCATTCGTCGACAAAGCCCTGCCAGAGATTGTCCGGCTTGGCCGAAACGACCTTCAGCCGGGCTGCCATTTCGGCGTCGATCTCGGCGATAACCGCCTGGAGTAGGCCCTTCTTGTCGCCGAAGTGATGATAGAGCGCACCGCGCGTCAGCCCGGCCGATGCCGTGAAATCGTCCATCGAGGCTTCGGCATAGCCGAGCGTGCCGAAGGCCTGGCGCGCCGCGGCTATCAGTTTGGCGCGGGTTTCGGCAATCATCTCCTTGCGTGGTCTGTGCATGCCCCGGCCCTATTAACATACGTCTCGTATGCCAATTGACATACGCCGCGTATGATCTATTTAAACTCATACGCCACGTATGTAATCGCCGAACCGGCCGTTGTCGAGGAGCCAGACCATGCAAAATCCCTATTCCCAGATCTTTCGCGCGCCCGGCGCCAAGGGCTTTGCCGCCGCCGGCTTCGCTGCCCGGCTGCCGATGGCCATGGCTCCGATCGGGATCGTCGCGATGCTGTCGCAGACCGATGGCGAATACTGGCTGGCCGGCGCCGTCTCAGCGACATATGCGCTGGCCAACGCTTTCGTCGCCCCGCAGGTATCACGGCTGGTGGACCGCCTCGGCCAGACGCGGATTGTGGTGCCGACCACTGTGATTTCCACGCTCGCTTTCGCGATCCTGATTGCGGCGGCCAATCAGCATTGGCCGATATGGACGCTATTCGTCTCGGCGCTGCTCGCCGCCGTCATGCCCAGCATCCCGGCAATGGTGCGCGCACGCTGGACCGAGATTTTTCGCAACCGCCCCGAGCTGAACACGGCGTTCGCCTTCGAGTCGGCGGCGGACGAACTGGTGTACATAGCCGGCGCATCGCTGTCGGTAGGGCTGAGCGTCGCGCTTTTCCCGGAAGCGGGAGTGCTCGCGAGCACATTGTTCCTCGCCTTCGGTTCGACGGCCTTCATCCTGCAGCGCTCGACCGAACCGCGAGCCCGACCGGTGGAACATGATTCAGGCGGCTCGGCAATCCGCCTGCGGCCGGTCCAGATCATCACCTTGGCCCTGATCTTCATCGGCGCGACCTTCGCCACCACGGAGGTGAGCACAGTGGCGATCACCAAGGAGCTTGGCCAGCCAGGGGCCGCCAGCTTCGTCATCGGCGTCTACGCGCTCGGATCGTTCGTCGTCGGCATCATCATCGGCGCCCTGAACCTGAAACTGCCGCTGCAAATTCAGCTTGCCATCGCAATCGCCATCATTGCGCTTACCACGCTGCCGCTGCTCGTCGCCGACACAGTACCGCTGCTGGCACTGGCCGTCTTCGTCAGCGGCGTGGCGATTTCGCCGACCTTCATCACGGCATTTGGCCTGATCGAACGGCGCGTGCCCGAGGCGGTGCTGACCGAAGGCGTGACCTGGGTGATGACCGGCATCGGCATCGGCATGGCGCTCGGCTCCTTCGCCGCCGGCTGGGTGGTGGACGCTTTCGGCGCGCAGAACGGGTTCTGGGTATCGGTGGCATCGGGCACAATCGCGCTGGTCATCGTGCTCGCCGGCCAGCGCAGCCTTGCCGCGCCGAACTGCGAGATGGCTGCATGCGACGCAGCGGCGGTCGCTGCGGAATAGTTTCCGGTGCGTGCGGCCCCCCCGGGGGGGGGGCGCCCAAAAACCCAAAGATTGGTTTAAAAAAAAACGGGCCCCCCCCACACGCCCA